>NZ_BAAFZH010000077.1:0-112697 GCF_054684315.1 Scytonema sp. NUACC21
TCCTTTTGCTCGTAAGCAAGCTCTAGTAGCTGCCTAATAACCTCTAACTGGTTCGAGCGCTTCTAGTCTGACTCCGTTAAGGGCTAGAGGCAAACCCCAACGGATGCGCTAGCAGTATTCTCTGGTTGACTTGCTAGCTAAGACTTAATCAGAGCATCCTACCGTTCGGGATAAAGAACGTTCCCCGCCTTGAGGGTAAGAAAGGCTAAACCTGTGAACGAGCGGGGGGTCAATACCCAGTCTGGACAGCAGTTCGACTCTGCTCGGATCCACTAACAGCTAATAAGAGACCAAGAATCCGCCTTACACTATCATGTGTTGGCGGATTTTGTTTTATAAGGATATGTCCAAAGTAGTTGTTGCTTGCTACAACCCGACCTGTGGCAAAGAGTTTACTAAACCACTAGCAGAGTTTCATAGAAGTCAAAAGTTAGGAAGACCTCATTTTTGTTCTTTGAAATGCCATGCACAATACAGAGGGCTAGGTAAAGGTAAGATAAATAGAGCTACTTCTCACTTAAGAGACATTATCAGAAGAGATGACTTTTCACCATTTAGATATCATTTAAAAGTCATGAAAAAGTCTGCCAAACGGAGAAAGAACGAATGTTCTGTAACACTGACAGACTTAAAGTTATTGTGGGAAAACCAAAAAGGCATTTGCCCTCTTACAGGCTGGAAATTGGTTCTTTTACCTTCCACAACTGATTATCAGAGTACAGCTTTAACCATTAATAGAGCCAGTGTAGATCGTATAGATTCTGCTCAAGGCTATACAACGAGTAACATACAATTTGTTGCTGTAATTGCTAATTTTGCTAAGAACGCTTTCTCAGAAGAAGATTTGATTGATTTCTGTTACAACGTATATAAATATAAAAAGCTAAGTATTGAAAATTTAATTGGTGATGCAGCTCCTAATATTTCTTATAATTTGTTTTCAAATAATCGCAGAGATGAATACTCACCCTTTCGCCAGCATTTAAAATTAGCAAGAAGACGCGTAAAAACTCATGGCAGGATATGTACTATTACACTGGAATATCTCAAGGAACTTTGGGAAAAGCAGGATGGAAGATGCCCTTATACTGGGTGGAAATTAGATAATCCTGAAACAACTGCTCACTGGAACAGTCATCAGCTACATCCAAGAACAGCCAGCCTAGATAGGATAAACTCTGCACTCGGTTATATTCCAGGAAATGTACAATTTGTTAGCGTGATGGCTAACTTTGCAAAGAGAGATTTTCAAGAGGACGAACTTTTAGAGTTTTGTTATGCTGTGGTTAGTTATAAGCTAGGGCAAGAAAATTTCTAACAAAATACTCGATCCGTACCACGTAAGGTAGAATGAAACATATGTTTCCAAATTTTCTACCTATCACCGTTGGGCAACTCACAGAAACCACTTCAGTTGCCCTTGCTCAAGCGATCGAGCAGATAGCGATCGCAACCCCCCTCGCTGCACAACCCGTGACGACAACCTATGTACGTCAAGGTAGTGGAGGTACGCCCTTGCTATTGATTCACGGCTTTGATGGTTCCGTATTAGAGTTCCGTCGGCTCTTGCCCTTACTGGCGCTGCAAAATGAGACTTGGGCAGTAGATTTGTTGGGATTTGGCTTTACAGACAGACCACCAGAAATCAAGTTTAGCCCCAATGCTATCAAAACTCATCTGTATTATTTCTGGAAAACCCTAATTAACCAACCTGTCATTTTGGTAGGCGCTTCGATGGGAGGAGCAGCCGCTATTGATTTTACCCTGACGTATCCAGAAGTTGTTCAAAAGCTGGTGTTAATTGACAGCGCGGGTTTAATAGGTGGTTCGCCACTAGCCAAATTTATGTTTCCACCCTTGGATTATTTGGCGTCTGAGTTTCTACGCAATCCCAAAGTAAGGGCTAGTATTTCCCGCGCTGCATACAAAAATAAAGCATTAGCATCAATTGATGCCCAATTATGTGCGGCACTACACCTCGAATGCTCTAACTGGAACAAAGCTTTGATTGCTTTTACAAAAAGTGGTGGCTATAGCGCTTTTAGATTTAAAAAATTATCAAAAATTGTGCAACCAACCCTCATTTTATGGGGTGATTCTGACCGCATTTTGGGTACTAAAGATGCTCAGAGATTCAAGCTAGCTATTCCAAATAGCAAACTTGTCTGGATTAAAGATTGCGGTCATGTACCCCATTTAGAACAGCCACAAATTACTGCCCAACACATTTTAGAATTTCAGTAAACTATATTCTAAAACAGTAGGGTGGGCACTGCCCACCATTTTTAACTTCGCTTAGCACTCTCATCAACCACTCATCTGCTATTCAGATTGATTTCGCTTATTAATCCAGCAACCACATTTAAGTAGTAGGGTGGGCACTGCCCACCATTTTTAACTTCGCTTAGCACTCCCATCAACCACTCATCTGCTATTCAGATCGATTTCGCTTATTAATCCAGCAACCACATTTAAGTAGTAGGGTGGGCACTGCCCACCATTTTTAACTTTGCTTAGCACTCCCATCAACCACTCATCTGCTATTCAGATCGATTTCGCTTATTAATCCAGCAACCACATTTGAGAATTAGTATTTTCAGCAGACTCTCCTGCTGAATTTTCAGGCATTTTTTTGGGAGTATAGGTAGGAGTTGAGTAGGATTTTTTGTATCTAGCCGCAGATTGGAAAGTATCCTTTCCTGGTTTTGGAACAATTTCAGGTTTGGAAACAGTTGCAGGTTTGGAAACAGTTGCAGGTTTGGAAACAATTTCAGGTTTGGAAACAGTTGCAGGTTTGGAAACAACTTCTGGTTTGGAAGCATTTACTTTCACCTGTTCCGTTAGCTGGGAATTAGCCTGTGCTAAATATATTGCTGCATTCTTTGCATCTTCAACTTCTTTTTTAAGTCTTTCTGACAATTCTTTTTGCTCGGATAAAGCTGATTGTAAATTAATAATCTCTTGTTGGAGAGCAGCTTCATTTTTACGTGATTTTTCCAAAGCCTCTCTCAATTCTTTGACTGTTGCTTCCAAGTTAGAATCTTTCGCATTTACAGGAGCTTCTAAAGGAATGGAGGAATTGTCATAGGTTGAAGTCACTGCAGTTGCAGTGATTTCAATAGTAGGTTCACCATCCCAAGGTGAGAATTTCTGTGCTTCTTGTTGCAAAATTTCCTCCATGACCTTTTTCCTCTTAAGACAAAAGGCGGTATTCTGGCTCTAAAGGAGACATAACCACCACTCTTAAATCGTAACCTGTTATCGTTAAAGTGACGATAGTTTTTGTTAAGAATTGGCACTTCAGACGTATTTACTCCACAAGATGTAGAATCAAGATGCATTCCATTCCATAATGTGCTTATGCAAGGAACTTACAATCTGCCTGATGGTCCTCAAATTCCTCTCTTTGTCAGGTTGATGAAATTTATTTTTCAACCATTGGAATATGTAGAAGGATTAGCCAAAACCTACGGGGATAGTTTTACAGTATGGGGTGCAAAAGGGACTCCTATCGTGTATTTCACTCAACCCCAAGCACTTCAACAAATTTTTGCCGGTGATGCCAATTCAGATGCTGGACGAGGAAACCAGGGTTTGGAATTTTTGATGGGAAGCAATTCTCTACTATTACTTGACGGAGAACGACACCAGCGTGAACGTCAACTTTTAACGCCTCCACTGCATGGCGATCGCATGCGGGCTTACGGTGATACTATCTGTGAAGTCACGCACCAAGTTATCGACTCCTGGAAAATGGGTAAACCTTTGGTTATCCGGACATCAATGCAAGAAATATCCCTGCGAGTGATTTTAAGGGTGGTCTTTGGTTTAGATGAGGGACCACGCTTACAAGAACTTCGGCAGCTTCTCAGTTCCGTAATGGATTTCCTTGGTTCCCCTTTCATGACCACCGTCACATTCTTTGAAATTTTCCAGAAAGATTTAGGTGCTTGGAGCCCGTGGGGTTGGGTTTTGCGCCAAATACAAAAAATTGACACCCTTATCTATGCTTTAATTCAAGAAAGAAGAACGGAATCGGAGCAAAATCGGCAAGACGTTTTGAGTTTAATGATGTCTGCGCGTGATGAAGACGGTCAGCCGATGACAGATAGAGAGTTGCGCGATGAGTTAATGACGATGCTAGTAGCTGGGCACGAAACAACTGCTTCGGCATTAGCATGGGCGTTTTATTGGATTGACTTCCTGCCAGAAGTGGGTGACAAATTGCTAGAGGAACTGGGCACCCTTGGTAGCAACCCAGATCCAACTGCTGTGACAAAATTGCCTTATCTCACAGCAGTCTGCCAAGAAACCTTGCGAATTTACCCCATTGTAATGAGTGCGTTGCCTCGCATTGTGCGATCGCCCATTAAAATTATGGGTTATGACTTACCAGTGGGAGCTATTATAATTCCCAATATCTATTTAGCACACCATAGGAAACAAGTTTACCCACAGCCAAAGCAGTTTAGACCAGAACGCTTTTTGGAGAAGCAATTTTCCCCATACGAATATATGCCCTTTGGTGGCGGGAATCGTCGCTGTATTGGGTTGGCATTCGCTCAGTATGAAATGAAGTTGGTATTAGCAACAGTTCTCTCACGCTTTCAGGTATCCCGAGTTGATAAGCGTCCCGTGCGCCCCGTGCGCCGTGGTATGACTTTTGCCGCACCAGGAAAAATGCGTATGATTGCAACTCCCATACCCCAATACCGTCAGATAAAACTGTAGGTTGGGTTGAGGAACGAAACCCAACATTAAACAACAAAACCCAACAACATTGTTGACAAACGAAACCCAACATGAGAAACAAAACCCAACAACATTGTTGACAAACGAAACCCAACATTGTTCATTGCATCATTCATCTGACGCCAAAGAACTGTCTAATTCACGGATAGCTACACCTATGCCGTTCCATTGATTGGGAAGACGTCAAATAAGCCCTGCTATGATATTAATACTAAGCGCCAAAATAATTGTGTTAAAAAAAAATGTTAATATACTGTGTGCCAGAGTCAAGCGTCTCATGCTGCTCGATCGCACAGCAACGTCGGAAACCTGACAAGTCATGCCAATAATAAAGGAAAAATATAAAAAGTCCCAGTAATCTGGTTGTTCTTCGTCAGGAAAATCTAAACCTCCAGCAGATTCATTCCTGGAATTTGCACGGCTTTCTACCCTGTGGTAATACATATGTGCATATCGCAAAGCAAAGATCGTGTGTATCAGTACCCAGGAACTAATGACTGTTACTCCTGCTAATATGACGTGCAGAGCCTTAAAAGACTCTGACAATCCTTTTGTATCTGCAAGCATATAAATGATGGCTAGTAAGCTACTACAAGCTGCACATATAACAAATATCATTAAAGCCCATCGCTTTTGATACTGGCGCTTAGCTAAAAGTTGCATTTTTTCCGGTGTGGCTTGAAGTATCATTAAAAACATTAAAACTATGAAGCAAATTGCACCTGAGTTCCAAGCAATAAGTATAGAGGTTGCTGGGCGCAGAAGGGTTCTTAATAGCAATGTGTATACTAATACAGCAACTATAATGGAAATAAATAATTTGAGCCTGGTATTTAACAAACCAAGTGCCTTTGCTCTGGACTTATATTTCACAGCGATTGCCTCAATTCCAAACATGAACCATACACCTCACCCCAGCAGACATTGAGAAATTAGTAGTAACTGCTCCTCAATACGGTTTGGAAATTATTCTTTCATCTTCTACAATGTAATACAGCATACTTTATTTTAGTAAGGTATACTTGGACGGGTAGAGATGCCAACCTCACAGGACTTGTATGATTTGGAGGGTAGTAAACTACCAAAAATAGTTAATAATACTAGTTACATACCAGTTTACCGTAGTATATGCTCCTTATTTAAAACCATACCTACGGAGGGCAAATGAGCGGTAAGAAGCAATTGAAACTGGGTGCTTTCATGCGCCCTGTCAGTATACACACAGGTGCTTGGCGCTATCCTGGGGCTTTGCCTGATGCCAATTTCAACTTTCCGGCGCTGAAACGATTTATCCAGAAACTAGAGCAGGGCAAGTTCGACGCATTCTTTATGGCCGATCACCTAGCGCTACTCAATATGCCGCTCAACGCCTTGAAGCGCAGCCACACTGTCACCTCATTTGAGCCTTTCACCCTGCTTTCTGCCCTCGCAACCATTACCGAACATATCGGGCTGATAGCTACGGCTTCCACAACCTATGACGCACCTTACCACATTGCTCGCCGCTTTGCGTCTTTAGATCATATCAGCGGTGGTCGTGCAGGCTGGAACATAGTGACCACAGCCAATCCCGACGCAGCGCTTAACTTCGGCTTATCTGAGGAAATTGAGCATGACCAGCGCTACGCACGGGCTAGAGAATTTTATGATGTTGTAACGGGTCTTTGGGAGTCCTTCGCTGATGATGCATTCATCCGGGATGTGGAATCAGGGATTTATGTCGATCCCGAAAAAATTCACGTTCTGGGTCATCGGGGAAAATATCTCTCAGTGCGGGGACCATTGAACATCGCCAGACCTGTCCAGGGTTGGCCTGTAATCGTCCAGGCGGGTTCATCCGAAGCAGGGCGTCAGTTGGCTGCCGAAACCGCCGAAGTCGTGTTTGCATCTGCCAGCAGTCTGGACGCTGGCAAGGTTTTCTTTGCCGACGTTAAGGGTCGTGCGCGGGCAATAGGACGTGACCCAGAAACCATCAAAATTCTTCCAGGTGCCTTGGTCATCGTGGGTGAAACTGTGGAAGCAGCAATTGCCAAGCGTGCCCATCTAGACAGTCTGGTACATTATGAAAGCGGAATTGGCAGTCTGAATAGCGCACTTGGCTACGATGTCTCTGGCTTCGATCCGGACGGTCCGCTGCCAGAAATCCCGCAGACTAACGCCAGTCAAAGCGCACGAGAACGAATTGTAACGCTTTCTCAACGCGATAATCTGACTATTCGACAGCTAGCTCAACGCATTGGCAGTTACGGAGGTCTTGCCTTTGTCGGTACGCCCAAAACCATCGCTGATGAGATGGAGCAATGGCTCACCGAGGAAGGATCTGACGGCTTTAACATCATGTTCCCTTTTCTTCCTCAAGGGCTGGACGATTTTGTAGACAAGGTTGTGCCAGAACTCCAACAACGTGGAATCTTCCGCCAGGACTACGAGGGCAAGACGCTGCGCGACAACCTGGGACTTGCCCGCCCTGCTAACCGTTTCTTTGAGCCTAAAACCGTGTCTTCTACCATGCTTGATAGTATCCAGTAGCAGTTCTAATAACCTGCACCCAAACTAAGTAAAATCTTCCAACAGCTTACCTTATGCTGTTTGATTTGCTTCCAACCAGGCTAGTAAGTCCTCAATAGCTGTAAAATCTGCATTTCCATCTAAACAATCGCTTAGAAGCGTTGCATTGACGATGGAGGTCATCAGTTAATTCCGCATGGCAGGAATATTGATGGATTTTCAGTAAGAGTAACTTTACTGCCTTAAGACAATATTGGTGTAGTTGTTCTCACTGATATGGATAAAAATGTAGTTATAAATACTGTGATATCATGTCCGCGTAAAGACTTATCATTAAGGCAGATGAGGAGATGGGGAGATGGGGGACGGGTTTTCCAGTTTTTGCACAGAGCGTTTAATAATAACTAATTAACCGGACTTAATATGACTTATTATTATATATGCGATCGCTGACTTGGTTTAGACGAAGTTCATTGGAATGAACGAATGAAGGAAAAATATGCAAAGGGCCAAAGAAACTGCTGCAATAGCCAGAGAGCAAATTGATTCAGCCCGTAAAACCGCAACCCAACCTTCTCATCCCTGTCCGGAAATATCTCCTAAAATTTGGGGAATTAAAAGTGTTAACCCTGCGAATGGACCACTCTTTTAAATTTCTTCATGCACGTCCATCATGGTCTCTACTAAGGCAAATCCAGTTGCAGATGCCGTTCCTAAAAGTATTCCATCTATTGGCTCGTATATTCCAATGCTTTTCCTATTAGGTGATGCAAGTAGTTTACTAAATAAATACACTATGAATAGTGGAAAGGCATGGTAGCGAGAAACTTGGTTACTCTTAAGCAGCATGCGTGCAACGCGTTTTCCCTTAAGTTCGACTGGCATATAAGAGAACTCTCGACCCAAAGCTATGGGTAAACTTAAATTTGGTTCTCTCTGTTCTCCTGTCACTGGATCTTTCCAACTTAATTGAATTTGAAAGTTCTTAGTCATTAGTTATTATGGTATGGCTAAAGTGTAGACCTTCAAAATTTTGACTGGAGTCGCCTCGAACATAACGAGTTGACCAATAATTACTAATTCGTAATTACCTGAGCGTAATGAAAATGACGGTGCTTAAATGTTCATACAGCTTGAGTATTTGAGTTTCCGGAACTTCTGGAAAATATATCTTGAAAATTGTGTTGGAGCGATCGCAAACCTGATTTTTCGACACGTTCAGTTTATACTAATTTCGTAGAAAAATATGTGCTGAATTAACTTTATCGCTTCAGTCCTGAACTTATTTGACGGGAGTCTCAAAGAATTTTTTCAATAAAAAACTGTTTTTTTAATAGTATCTGCCGCTTATATGAGTTATACTAATTCACTTTTTTAGTGATACAAATACGTGGGTAGGGGCTCTCGGCCGAAAGCTCCTACAGCAATTACATATGTATCAGGATTTTCGTGAAATGGTATTAGCGGTAGAATCTGTTGGGTTCTCAAGCTTAGCTAGCTAAATAACCTCTTATCTTATCTTGATTGATACGTAAGACATTCAAAGCTTGCATCTCTATTTGTCGTACTCGTTCACGACTAATACCCATACGTTGACCAATCTCTGCCAAAGAAAGCTCATGCTCATTTGTAAAACCAAAGCGCAAACATATGACTTCCTTTTGTTGGGAAGACAGTTTTGATAATAGGGTTTGAAGGTCTTGGCTGAGAGATTTTTCAACAACATAATTAAAAGGAGAATTGGTTTCATCTTCTAAAATTTCTTGCAATTCGGTGTCGCGTTCCGGTCCTACTCGTACCTCTAAAGAAATGGGTCGGCGAGAAAACTGTATAAAATCTCGAATTTGACCGGGCTCTAAGGAAAGGGCGTGTGCTACTTCTGCAGTCGTAGGAAGCCTGCCTAATGTTTGAGATAATTCTTGCTGAACTTGCTTTATTTTGTTTAGCTTTTCAACAATATGAATGGGCAATCGAATTGTACGTCCTTGTTGGGCGATTGCCCGTGTAATTCCCTGACGTATCCACCAGTAAGCATAGGTTGAAAGTTTGTACCCTTTATTAGGGTCAAATTTCTCAATTCCCCGCTCCAGCCCTAAAGTACCTTCTTGAATTAAATCGAGCAAATCCATGTTGCGTCTTTGATATTTCTTTGCAACTGCCACCACAAGCCGGAGATTAGCCTGAATCATTTTCTGTTTGGCTTTTTGACCTTTATGAAGCATATCAAGCAGTATTTCTGGGCTCAGATTCATTTTATCAGCCCACTCTTCTACTGTTGGTTCATGTTCTAATTTAATAGCCAGCCTTTCCTTAACAGCTAACAATTTCATCATCTCCTGAACTTTTGTAGACAAAGAAGTCTCTTGCTCTTGAGTTAACAGAGGTATGCGTCCAATTTCTTTAAGATAAGAACGTATAATATCTTGAGAGTAAATTTCTGTCTTATTGCTATTGGCTCCAGTCAGGGATTTTATTGACTTCCTCATCGTCATAATTTCCTATAGCTAATTTGTTCTTTCAACATTCAATTAACAACTTTTAACTTTAAAACTAATTTGTATTAAATATTATAAAATTAGCCCTATATTAAAAATTAAAAAAATAACTGATAAGATATCTATAACCAAGATATATTATTAGCATATGACCATCCTATTTGATTTTTAAATTACATATAGGATGGGCATAAAGATGCAAGCATCTGTGACAATGGCACTTGCTCCATATTGCATGCAAACATCAGCATCTGGCGCAGAACTGCAATATAGGTGCTACTAGCAACATTATCTAGACTGGAATTAGCAACGGTATTTACGCTAACATCAATCAAAATTCCCACTACTATTGCGGTTCCAATTGCTGCGATCGCGGTGTTAGAACAAGAAAAAAAGGATTTATTACCAGGCATTTTAGTTCGATGTGGCATAACTAAGATTTTGTCTTGGTCATTTGTCATTGGTTACCGTTTGATAGGCTTCTTTTTGATGCTTGTAACTTGACTGTATATGGAAAAAGTTAAGAACTTGGGAAGATTTGCTTTGAAGGCAAGGATTTTGTGAGGGGTTAGTGGTTACCGATAGTGGCGAGCACCTATCACCGTTAGCTGACTGCGGTAGACGTTATATTCCTCATAGAACCAAGGGTGCCGATCTTCTCCCAAAAGTGGTATATTGTCATTGAATTTAACGAGCCAAAATCATGAATTTGCCTGTAGGACAACGAAGTCGAAGTGTTGTACGTGCCCCTAAAGGACAGGCAAAGTTAGAGAACTGGATACGTCAGCTAGAAATTGAACGCTATCCGGTTCCAAAGTTTGTTCGCCGTTCACAGCTTGAAGGTTGGAGCGATCGCAATTAAAGATAATCAGTCGCAAGGTTCAATTGTGACAGTAGATATAACTGTACTTTGAACGCGTCTCGATAGCAAGGGGAATTTTGAAGCCGCTACAACTTACGCAAGAACCGTATGAGAAAAAATTAAAACACCTCCTCAATCTCCTACCAAAACTTCGCCTTGCTGTGCCGCCATATCTGAAACCGTACTTTCCTGTAATAGTAGGGATTGTGGATCTCTTTGGTCAATTTTGGGACGGATCGGAGTCAGAATTATTCCAACTAGCACCATTGCTGCACCAATGAAACTGCGAGTTGAAAAGGTTTCGCCCAGTAGCAGAAATGCGACAATTGACCCGAATACAGGTTCTAGAGCGAAGAATAGTGCCGCCTCGTAGGCAGATATCCATTGCTGTGCAACTGTTTGGAACAAAATGACTATGGCAGTGGCAACTACTCCCAGGTAGATTAGTACACCAAAACTTGTTTGAATTGCCTCAATGTGTTCAGTCAATAGACATAATAGCCATGCCCAATGAGGGTTTTGAGTTCTTTGCCCGTTGCCACATGCCAGAGTTTGATAGTTTTGTCCCAACTGGCGGAAGCAAGTTGTTTGCCATCACCACGCCATGCCACGCTTGTGACAGAACGGCTATGACCGGAGAGGGTTTTGAGTTGTTTGCCCGTTGCCACATCCCAAAGTTTGATGGTGTTGTCTAAACTACCAGAAGCAAGCTGTTTGCCATCAGCACTCCACGCCAAGCTATTGACATAACTGTCATGCCCAGAGAGGGTTTTGAGTTGTTTGCTCGTTGCCACATCCCAGAGTTTGATGGTTTTGTCTGAACTGCCGGAAGCAAGCTGTTTGCCATCAGCACTCCACGCCAAGCTATTGACATAACTGTTATGCCCAGTAAGGTTTCTGAGTTGTTTGCCCGTTGTCACATCCCAGATTTTGATGGTTTTGTCTGAACTGCCAGAAGCAAGCTGTTTGCCATCAGCACCCCACGCCAAGCTATTGACATAACTGTTATGCCCTTCTAGGGTGTTAACTTCTATAGTTTGCTGTTCTTGTGGGTGTAAGTAGACTGCTTGTTGTAATGTTGCCACAACCCGTAACTTAATATCTTGGGTTGCCCAAGTTGCGTTTTTGAGTTTTGTCCCTGCTTTGATGCCATCTACTATAGAACCTAATGTTTCCCCTGTGGAAGAAAAAGCTTCTGAAGAATTTGCTAGAGCTTTGATTTCGTTAATTTCAGCTTGTTTTCGTTGTTGTTCTTCTTGCTGTGCTGAATGCCAAGCAGTAACAGCTAGAACAGCCAATACAAACCCAGCTGCAACTGAACCAAGTAAAGCGCGTTTGAGCAACCGATTTAACTTGTCTTCACTTTGCTTTCTTTGCTTTCTTTCTTTTTCCAGTTCTGCCATTAACTGGGTTAATTTTGGTTCTTGCTGTTGGCGAATAAACGCTGCTAAATAGTCATGTACGAGTTGATAGCGGTCGGCAGGATTTTCTGGTAAGAACAGTACCAAGCCGGATTTCACAAAAATCTGCAACACCAAATTTAATTTGCTGGTTTCTGCTAAATCTCCTGCGAGTTCCTTTAAATTTGTTTCCAATTCAACTTGTGTTTTGAGAGGACGAGTTCCTTTTTCATCTGTCAGCAAATACAGCACAAATTCTGCTGCTTGCTTGTTTTCTTCGCCGCAATCTCGAACCACTTCTTGCAAGTAGCGATTGACCAGTTCTTCTTTTGTCCCGCACTCTCGATATCTTTCTAAAGTTGTGATATTTTCTGTCTGGAGTTGTGCTCCTACCACTTGTAACTCAATTGGACGTACTTCCCCTGTATCACCTGCTAAATTTTTAACAAGTTCATCTATCAAATCGGGTTCTAAGTGAAAATTAGAACGTTCTGTTAGATTTGCAATAATTTTCTTTGTATCGGTGGTAGAAAAGTTACCTAATTCATAAAGAACATTTTCACTGAGAATATCTATGCGAAGGTTGTCTCCCGACTGCAAGCGGTTAAATTTCAGCAAATAATGCAAGTAATCTTCCCGCAATGATAATATGACTTTTAATGGCAGAATTTTGAGGCATTCTCTCAAAAATTTAAAGAATTCTTGCCTTTGGGCTGGTTCATTCTTAACAAAGAAGAATTCTTCAAATTGGTCGAAAATGAGTATTGGACGGATGTTATGTGTTTTGCATTGCCGTAATTGTTCCACAATGAGCAATAATGGGGATGGGTGGCTGGAAAGATTGACCAACGGATTTGGCAACATTTTTCCCAACTCTTCTACCCAGTTTGTGTAAACGCGGATTGCAATGACTAAATTATCTTGAAAGCCAATAGCTTTCTTTTTTAAAGCTGGAACAAGCCCTGCATTCACTAGGGAACTTTTTCCCACTCCTGATTGTCCGTGAATTACAATCAGCTTGTAATCGTGACGCCCAATTCGTTCTATTAAACGTTCGACATCTAAAAGACGACCTGATGCTCTAATTTCTGGTGAAACGTTTTCTTGTAGAGACGGAAAGTTTTGTATTTCTAAAACTTTTGTGGAAGTTAAATTTACCTGTTTGGATGACTGCAAGCGACCCGCACCAATAAACGCCCTCAATCCAAATTGTTGCTCTACAGAACACTGTTCTTGCTTGATATCATAAGCTTGCAAATACTCTTTTTGCTTGTGATAAAGTTTTTGCAAAAAATTAAGAATATTCAGATAAATACTTAAATCTAACTGGGGATTAAGTTCTTGTTTGGCAAGTTCTAAATTGTGAATGGCTTCTAAAGGTTGATTTAAATGAAATTGCGATCGCGCTAAAATCAATCTATATAAATTCACATCTCGAGAGATGATAGCTTTTCGAGAAGCCTCATCTACATCGCTCAATAGACTTGACAACTCCGATTCTGGAATAGCCGTTAAATTTTTCAATGCATCTTTAGCTAATGTGTTCGCCTTTTCCCATTTTTGCTGAAACAGAGCAACTTCAGCCAAAAAGCCGCAATCTCTTGATAATTCAATCAGCTTATTTTCCGCTCTATGTTGTTTAATTGCCTGTTCTGCAAGCTTTTGCAACTGTTTGCATTCAGGTGTTTCCTGGATAATTTCCCCAAATTTTGCAATAATATTAGGTATAAGGTCGATACATTTATTTTGAGCAATAAATTTTAAATATTCCCGAAGCCAGTGCTGTGTATTTTGCCAATCGGGATGTTGAACATCCTGTTTTTTAAAAGCTTTGAGATAATAGCAAAAAGCAAGATTCTCCAGAGTTTTGCCTTGAAGTCCAAAATGAGAAGTTTTTTGCCAAAGTTCCAAGCTCGCTTGATAACAATCTATAGCATCATCTATTTTAAAATTAACTTGTTTGACAAAACCCAATAAAGCTTTTAAATTAACTTCTAGTTCGACGTTAGGAATTTGTGTATCATCAAGTAATTCTCCTTGAGCAGCTTCGAGTTCGTTTTCTAGCGATAGATAATCATCTCTATTAAATTTAGGAGTATTGCCGAATAATTCCCCAGCAGTTTCTCTAATAAAGTTTGCTAAAACCTCCTGAGAGATAGTAAAATTCCTAGTCGTTGCCCAACTTTCAAAATCGGGAGCAAACTCCATAAATTGCTTGTGAGTTGCATCGTCAATCCATAAGATTAAAGGGAAAGAAAAATGATGGCGAAACTCCTCACGCACTTGATTTGCAGAAATCAGCATTTGGGAAAAATTCTGCACGGATTCCAAACCCAAAACCATTAAGCAAGCTGGGGCTTCATGCCCTAATTCTTCTCGAATTGTGCTAAAGAGAGTTTTCTCTGATTCTTTAAGAACCAAAATACGAATCTCGACGCTGCATATTTGCCGCAACCGTTCTATCAACTGATTGCGTAAGCTAGCATAATTGCACCGTGCCAGAATCAATTTAAATTGCCCAACAGAAGCCTCAATTGCCCAAGCAAGTTGCTGCAATGAACGTTCGTTGTTGGTACTCATCTCTTCCATGAATTTGGTTAGTAGTTAGTAGTACATGGTTTTCTCATTGCAATGCTCATTGCCCAATTTCCTACTAAGTCAGCCGTTATGAATAAACAAAAATACGTTACAAAATGTAAATGCATCTAAAACCCTTACTAATGACAAATGACAAATGACTAAGGACGATCCTTACCGACTTACTTACCTCAACTCCTTAGCTTCTGCCAGGATGGGATTGACATCAAACCAAGATTCACCTGCATCTCGATATTCAAACACAAATCGACTGCGGATGAGCTTTTGGTATCCGTCATCATCGCTGACTTTTTTCCTTTTTTTAACATGATGCAACAATTCCCACTCACTATCAGAAATAGGCATTGTCATTTCATTGCGACGGGCGCGAATAACATTCTCTAAGGTGTTAAGAGAAAGGGGAAGTTGCATCTCTTCCATAATCAATGTGTTGAGCAGTCGTAGTAAATCGCGGACGTGCCCGCCACTCACCTTACACAGACGATCTAAAGTTACAGGGCTATCAAAAAGTTCTGGAATGTGCTTGAGACGTGCCTCTGCTGGCAAATCGGGAAATGCTCTTGCTAGAACCATTTGTCGCATGAGTTCCATACCCTTATAATGGGGGCTACCATCAGGCCATGCTACCGGAACCATCGGCAAAACTCTGGGGTCTTCAAGAAATTGCTGTGTCAGAGTTCCATAATCATTGGAAAATTTTAAAGCCAGTGGCATTGTGTAGACCACATGGCAATTCAGCTTGGTCAGATGCTCACCTTGATCCACAAACAGGTATTCTTGTTGCGGGCGACCCCAAGGTTTGGGACGGTTGTCAATGCGGTCAAGGTTATCCACAATCACCATTAGACCTTTTTTACCCTGTTGTTTCAACTTTGCGATCGCTGGTTCTAGGAGTTCTCTGTTTATCGCTTCTAACAACTTGATTTTTTGTGGTGCTAAATACTGATTGAGTTTTTCGCGCAGCATGGCGTCATGTTTTGCCTTGGCAGTGATTTCCCCAATACCAAAAGCCAGAGTAAACTTTTCTTTTTCAGAGGTAATGCCCACATCCCCAACCTGGGGAACCTTGAATTTTACTCCTTGCAAGTCTCCATCCTTCAAAGCATTCACCGCACCCTGCAGTAACTCCTTTAGCCGTTTGGGTTCATCAAGTGCGATCATCTCCAAACTCTGACTGACACGGCGGGCGATTGCTAGCAACACATCAGCAATATCCACATCAGTCATTTCCAAGTCTTCACTCGACTCAAAATAGACGACATGAAACCCTTGAGCTTCTAACTCTAATTTCAACTTCAGCAATTCTGTGGATTTCCCGCAACCAATATGCCCGGTGAACAACGTACACGTCGGGTCATCTGGTTTAAAAAATGTAATTTTTTGCTTGAGTTTGTTGATAATGTCCCCACCTCTGACGGAAGAGAAGTCAATGTAATACTTTCTGTCCTGTACATTACTGACAGCCAGAGTCCGGCTGGGGTCAGTTGCTTCAAAGAATTTTCGTAAATCTACTGCCATAAAATTTGTTATCTAATTTTTTTAATATTCTTTAAGGTAAGGATATAAGTAATTACATTATTTCCAATGGATTTTTCAGGAATTTTAATGTCTTGAGGGTAAGTTTGGGAGGTCATTCCATTTCTCTTTAAACGTGAAACATACCTTTTTGTAGAGACGCTTCAAACAGCGCGTCTCTACGGGATTTAGATGCATCACGATAAACGTGAACTGGTATCAGCACGTGTCCTACACTTCAGTGTCCAATAAAATGATGGGTTTTGGTGCTAACCATCAAGCTAGGGTTTGACCTAAACTTGCGATTAGGTGACAAATACTACAAAAAGGTCATTTGCGCCTGTTCTTAAAGGAAATGTAGCGATTTGTGACATCTTGTTCTCAATCAGAGACGGTGGGCAGTGCCCACCCTACTTCCACTTAGGTAAAAAATACTACAAAAAGGTCATTTGCGCCTGTTCTCAGAGGAAATGTAGCGATTTTTAACATCTTCTTCTTGACTAGGGACGATGGGCAGTGCCCACCCTACTTCCGATGAGAACAGTACCTTGCTGTGTTTTGTCTTTCAATAGGTTTGTGGGTTTAGTAAGAAAAACCTTTTTCTGTCAACTAGTGTTGACAAATCGTAATATTATTTGTTAAGTTTATTTACATAAGTTAATAATTTAATAAAAGGTTTTCAGTTCTAACATCGGTAACTCCCATCGACATTTGGATTCCTCGTATCCCCTCGGTTTGACAGCCGGGGTTTTTTGTCACAAAATTAAAGCAAGTATTTAAACTCCATTTATTGTAAAAATTATCAATAGGGTTTTTGTCGCAATATCCTATCTACAGCAGTAATGCTAGTCTGAAAGCGTTCTTCCCAGGAACCTCTGATTATGACAAAGCGCCTTCCCCTTGATTCGAGTTCTTGAATACAGCGATCGCGAAACGATTCTCTCATGTGGGCTAAATACCTCTGATTGTCATCAACCCAAGGAACATCAACATCTAACATTAAGTACAGGTCATATTGCCGTCGGTTTGCCTCATCATGAATCCACTTGGGACACTCCCCAAACAGAACATCACTCCAAATGGTTGTGGTAATCAAGTCTGTATCGCAAAATAAAAGACGGTTTGCTTGTCTGGCTAAAGCATCTTCGGAGGCAATTTGACCTCTGGCAATCTTGGGAATATCTTCAAAATCGCATTTTCCTCCTTTGAAATCTAGCAACCCGCGAGCATATTCCCCAACGCAGACAGTGTTGTAGTAAGCAGCCAGGTTTTGTGCCAAGGTTGATTTGCCCGTAGATTCGGGACCAAAAATGCAGATGCGACGGACGAAATAAGGTCGAACGCAGCTTGGAAGGTAATTCCAATTAGCAATGGGGTCTTGCCGTACCTTTGTTCCAGAAATGGGCACCCAGTTGCGGGGATGGTCTACAGGAATATAAGTTGCTCCAAGAATTTCTGCTAACTTCCAACCGTAGTTTTCTGAAGCAAATACATAATCTGACCCGGTCGGTAATACTTTACGGATAGAATCGTACCAAATTTGCCAAAAATCTGGATGTTCTTGTGGTTCTTGGGGATTTTCATCAGTAACGTGTACGACTTCTACATCTGAAAACATCTCCCGCATCCAGTCGTAGCGTAGATATCCGGGAATGGGCTCAGATTGAATCGAACAAACAAGAACCGTCAGGTGACTGACATAGTTCCGGGCAAAATCAACAAGATACTTGTGTCCTAAATGAGGGGGCATGAACTTGCCCAGTATCATTCCAGTGCCTGTTTTTTGTAAACCTTTTTCCATGTCAAATACCCCAGCACCGCTAGAATGAGAAACACCGTATAAAGCCCAGTTGTTGGATAGAGTTGTTTAGCTGCGTAGACTCCAACCGCCAACACATCTACCACAATCCAAATTAACCAGCACTCTAACACTTTCTTTGCCATCAACCACTGAGCAATAAGACTCATAACGGTAATGGCTGCATCGGGGTAAGGCAAGGCAGCATCTGTGTAGCGATGCATGACAAAACCAAGGGTGAAAGTACCAACGATTGCAATTCCACTCCAAATTATGATTTGTAACTGAGTGATGGAGGTGACGTGCAGTTCTCTCCGATTTTTACCTCCATGAAGCCAAGCATACCAACCGTAGATTTGCAGGAAAACATAAATAACTTGCAAGATGACATCTGAATACAGGCGAGCTTCATAAAAAATAAAGATGTAAAGAAATACCATAACTATGCCCGTGGGCCAACACCAGATATTTTCTTTGACAGTTAACCAAACGCTGACTAGACCGAGGATTGCACCAATTATTTCAATAGAACTCATGACAATTTTCTCAACTCTTTAGGGTGTCATCTGAAATTTGTAATTTTTAATTTAAATTTAAAATTTGTCATTGCCTATGATGGAGGAGCGAATTTAGACTGTCCGGAAATGCCATGCCAAAACGCCTCATGATAGGGTTAAATAGCTGGTTGCAGCGAGATAGAATTGTACGTAATCTGGAGTTTTTTCAAGACATTATTGTTATCTCTCTGTGTCTTGGTTTATTCTGTGTCATGCTTATACGTTTGGGAACTATGTTTCTCTCCCTAGTGCATCCATTGGATTTACGGGAAGTCACGTCTGAAATTTTGTTTATTTTGATTCTCGTAGAGTTGTTTCGTCTGTTAATTGATTACTTACAAGAACGGCAAATATCTGTAGGTGCAGCAGTAGAAATTACTATTGTTTCTGCTTTGAGAGAGGTCATTTTACGTGGTGTTCTTGAAATTCCTCGCGACCAAATTTTTGGAATTTCTGTATTTTTAATCGTTTTAGGGGGTATTCTTGCTGCTTTACCTTTGATGTCTCCTTTTCTCGAACACGTTAAAATTCCCATTCCTAAAGAAAGTGAGGAAACGACACAGTTGTTGTCTGAAAATTCTTTACCTGCCGAGTAGGGCTGGCAGTGCCCACCCTACGGCTACGGCTAAGCTGATTAGGGTTATGCTACAAATTTAATGTTGGTGGGCAGTGCCCACCCTACAGTTTGTGAACTCACGCACTTTCAATCAATACTGTTACGGCAGCTACGGCGATTAACATTTCATCATTTTTATCGTTGAGTGCGGGAATTGCTTTGCCTTGAACGACCATCCCGCCAGATTCTACTGTCAGTGTTTTTCGTCCAAAGGGCAGCACTGCTAAGACTTCTTCTTCTCTTACCTGTTCGGGGTAAGGAACGGCAACCTGTACCTCCACTATCATTTCATTTGGGTCGCTTAAACCAGCAACTTCCCAAACTCCAGGTAAAGCGTTATGGGCGATCGCATTCCTTACAGCCCTTGCTGCTGCGACAGTTGGTTCTTGTCCGTGTTGGTCAATGCCCATCCCCATCTCGATAATTAGGCGTTTGCGTGCCATTGTGACCTGCCGTGTAAAAAAGTGCTGCGTTTTGCTCCTCAACTCAGCCTACTAGATTTGTGTCTTCCGCTTGCATAAATTTGCCTGGAATTGCTTGTGTAGTATATGTAGTATAAAAGATGAACTTCCCAATCCGAACAAATATGAACAAGTATCGCTTTCAGCGTTCCTTTCAGAGCGCTTCAACCTTAAGCAATCAACTGTTTAACCTGCTAGAGGTTGTTTTTCCAGGTTATGGAATTAGTGATGCTGCCGAACATGGGAGAAAGCTGGGCGCATCTTGGGAGTCTGCTTCAACTCCGTTTATGCTCTTCCAAGATGATATTGCTGTTACCCATGTTGGTGTTCTGGAAATACCCATGCAACTGATGGGAAAGTATGAAATCGTGGGAGGAGTTCATGGAGTTGCTACCCATCCTGATTTCCGACGCCAGGGCTACTATCGTCAAGTGATGGAAGAGGTACTTGACTACTGCTATCGCCGTTACAATACTTTAATATTAACCACATCACAACCTGAAATTTACGAACCTTTTGGCTTCCGTTATGTAACGGAACATATGTTCATTGCCCAATGCAATACAACAGGAGGTCATAATGGTTTTCGATTGCTAGATACTTGCAATTCCAATGATGTCCAATTACTGAACCGACTCTTGGAAAAACGCGAACCTGTCTCTCATATTCTAGGAGTCGTGAAAGAGAAAGCTGTATTCTGCATCATTGAAGGAAGCAATCCCTTGTACTACGCAAAAGATTTAGATCTCCTGGCTGCCATGACGGTAGAAGATACCAAACTCAAGCTTTTTGATTTGGTAGGAACAAAGGTCTGCCCTCTGAAAGCAATTCTTGAAAGGATACCCCAACCCATTCAACAAGTAGAAATTTATTTTAGTCCAGATCGTCTGGATGTTGAGGTTCAAGCATTTCCTCACCGACTGAATGGCGATGACCACCTTATGGTTCGCGGCAAATTTACACCAGAAGGGCAGAAATTTATGCTACCACGTTCAACACGTTGCTGATTTGGCAAGTTTTGGTTGCTTGGAATACACAAATGTAGAGACGTCAAACCTAACGCCTCCACATTATTTGTGCTAAAAGGTAAAGGGAGCAATCGCAGCAATATCTGGATCTGAGTTACCAACCTGACTGGTGGTAAGTATCCACATAGAAGCCCCCTGGTTAAGAAATATTTGGCTAACAGTATCGCTTGCCTTGCGAGGAAGAATACTACGCCAACTGACTAAAGCTCTAAAAAGTTGTCTTAGAGGGTCGTCTGCAAGAGAACTGCCTATGGTTGTAGTTCTACCCTGCCAGTCAGCCCTTGCTATGCCAAAAGGTAAGAGTTCGCGTCTGAGAACTTTGCCTAACTTCACTAACTGCTTAAAACTGGTGGCATATTCGGGATGACGAAGTAACCAGTTTTTAAACTCTGGATTGGTTTCGAGGGCATAGGGGATATTTTTGCTATCTTGTTGAATGGCAGTCTCAATAGCAATAATCGCTGCATATAATGCCTGGTGAGAATCTTGGGCGCAATTGTTGGCAGGACCGACATAGGTTGCACCCATGCCATCTCCAATGCGGTAACGCGCTGTCATAATTTCTAATTGACGGACGAAAACTTCCAATGGCGATCGCTTGATTTCATCAGTATCATAATCGTCTGTAAGGGCATCGAATTTAATGAGAATATCGCAGGTGGGACGAATGCCCAACCAACCAAGCTGGCGATTGCCCATATATTGATTCCAAGACAGGGTACCTGCAATCAGCGCATCACCATTGTGGCAATAAACTTGGTGATACTCAATATCAAAGCGCAATTCACCTGTCAGTGGTTCCCGCACGACTTGTGCCACACCATAAGAAAAATGACCAAAGTAGACAGGAGCTTTCGCCGACTCTTCTCGTTTTTTCCCGCCTATACCACCATAAACGTGTAACAGCAAAGCCAGGTCACCTTCACGCCATTTGGATACCGCTTGCTGAATATCCGTACTCTTTGTATTCAAAAGAACAGATTGTATTTGTCCTTTATGGGCGACAATGTTCCTCCAAGAACGTTTTTTGAGGTATTCGGAGGCTGCTCTTCTGCCGACAATCGTCTTTTGGGGTTCGACGCGTAACAAAGCACGGGGAGCTAGAGCCTGTACAACAAATATTCCAGTAGCATTTTTTGCACCGTAAATATACCAACCCGTTTCGTTAAGGGGAGACTTTTCCAGGTTGCGGTTGCTTGAGGGGTAAATAATTTCCTCAAAAGGAACCACCTCAGGCAAAAGTACAACTTCCTCAACCCCATCAAACTGACGGGAATCACGATTAAAAGGTACAACACGATACTCTGGGCTTGTTGCATTAACTGGCTGCAAAAACTTCACTAATCCATAAAAGCGTCCAGAAATTTGAACGGGTTCACTGGTAACGTAAAGAGTCACACTTTCCCCATTCTGTTTAACTGTAACTGGCTCCCGTAACATGACGACAATGTCATCATCCGGTCTTGAAGCAGCTAAGGATTCTAATGGAGTCACTTGACGCCAATGATTTATACGCATTGGCATAATTTTCCCTTGGGTATAGTTGTTCAGTGCTTCCGCATTGAAGTGAACGTCCTTTTTGCTTGACTGAACTGATACTTTTGATAGGGGGTCGTCAATCCATTTCAAATACGCCATCCACCGCCTTGTGCAGCGCTTTTGCCAGTTCTGGGCTGTTCATGTGGTACTCGCCACCGGGACGGTAGTTGACAAACCCGAGGTTTTCTAACTTCTTCGTTGTTATTTCTGGGAAAGCTTTGCAGTGGAAGGCAAGTATTTCTTGCGCCAGTTCGCTGACACTCAAGCCACCTACACGAGAAGCCGTCCCGTAAAAGCCCAAGTCCAGTAAATCCCGACCGATACCAATTGCCTCAAATATTTGTGCGGCTTGGTAGCTTGAGAGCAAAGAAATTCCCATCTTAGAGAGAATTTTCAGTAACCCCCCTTCTACTGCTTTGCGGTAGTTGGCAATGGCTTGCTCCAAACTCATGGCAGTAATTTTGCCCCGTTCCATAAACTGTTGGGTTTTGGGGTCAAACCACCAGCTACGCACGGTATCCAAAGCCATGTACGGGCAAACCGCTGCTGCACCATAGCCTATCAAGCAACCAAAGTGATGGGTACTCCAGCATTGAGCCGTATTAACAATCAGAGATGCTTTCATCCGCAGCCCTTCACGGATGAGGTGATGGTGGACTGCACCTACTGCCAAGAGCGGTGGTATATAGGTATACTCAGTCCCAATTCCCTCTTTGCCTTCAGAGTTGACGCGATCGCTCAATATCAAAATCCTTGCACCTGCTCTGACCGATTCCGCCGCCTGTGCTTGTAGATTTTTGACTGCTGCTTTCAACCCTTCTGGACCTGCAGCGATTTCAACTAGAGTTGATAACTCTGCTGTTGCAAATCCCGACAGTTTGATAGCCTCTAACTCTTCCTCTTGCAAGACTGGTGATTCTAGCATCAGTCTGCGGGCATATTCTGGCTTAATTTCTAATAAATTGCCCCGTTCGCCCAATTCTACTTTCAAAGACATCACCAAGCTTTCCCGCAAAGGATCGATAGCGGGGTTCGTTACCTGGGCAAAGCGTTGTTTGAAGTAGTCGTACAACAGGTGTGGTTTTTCTGACAAGACTGCTAGCGGAATATCATCTCCCATACAGAAAGTGGGCTCTTTGCCGTCCATTGCCATTGGCTGAATAATCATTTCCACATCCTCTGTGGTGTAGCCAAAAGCAAGTTGGTGCTGGAGGAGAGTTTGCTTGTCTGGAGGTGCGGTTGGTCGAGTGCCATTGACTGTCTCTACAGGGGTCGCGGCAGAGCCATTGCCACTGCCATTCCCATTCCCATTCCCACCAATTACCCATTGCCCATTGCTCAATTTTTGGCGGTACTGGCGCAACCATTCTCCATAAGGATGTTGCTTGGCTATGCGCTGCTTAATTTCCCAATTCTTCAGAATCTCTTGGCTTTCCAAATCCACGGCAATCATTTGCCCCGGTCCGAGTCTGCCTTTCTCAATAATGTCTGCTTCCGGAAACTGTACAACCCCTGCTTCTGAAGCAACTACGATGTAATCATCTTTAGTGATGCAATAACGGGCTGGTCTTAAGCCATTGCGGTCTAATGTTGCCCCTACTTTGCGCCCATCGCTAAACACCAACAGTGCGGGTCCGTCCCATGCTTCCTGCAAACCACTGTAGTATTCGTAAAAATCTACGATTTCGGGATAAGCTCGCAATTCCGGCTGATTTTGGTATGCCTCTGGCACCATGATCGTGATGGCTTCTAATGGGCTGCGTCCGGAATGCACCAGCAATTCAAACACGTTGTCTAAATTTGCTGAATCGCTGCTGTCAATATTGACAAACGGTTTCAGTTCGTCAATGCGATCGCCCCAGACTGGATGATTTAAACTAGCCTCTCTAGCCATCATCCAGTTAATATTTCCCAACAAGGTATTGATTTCCCCGTTATGACCCAAAAGGCGCATGGGTTGAGCTAGGGGCCACTTCGGCATTGTATTGGTACTGAAGCGGCGGTGATAGACACTAAAGGGGCTCTTATAAGACAGGTTTTTTAAATCCTCATAAAAATCTCCCAATACTGCCGAACGTACCATGCCCTTGTAAACAATTGTGCGGCTGGATAACGAGCAGATGTAAACGTCTTCTGACCAAGTGCTTTTTAGTTGGCGAACTGCTGTGTGGATGCGGCGACGTGTGATGTACAACGATCTTTCTAGCTCGTCACCGTTTTTGTCTTCTGATGCTACAAAAACCTGTTCAATTCGGGGTTGATTTTCTCTTGCTTGTAACCCCAGTAATTTAGGCTGTACTGGTACGACTCGCCAACCCAATACAGTTAATTTCTCTTCAGTTGCCAATTGCTCAAAAATCACCTTGGCTTTTTGGGCTGCTTCCTCATCTTGAGGTAAAAATACCATCCCGACAGCTATGTTACCTGTGGAAGACAGGTTTTTTCCCCATCCAGCCAAATCCTTTTGGAACAACTCCCAAGGGATAGCGGTCAATATTCCCGCACCATCTCCAGAGTCTTGGTCGGCACTACAACCACCCCTATGTTCCAAACAACTTAAAGCGTTTAAAGCTTTTTCTACAACTTCGTGGCTGGCTTGATTTTGACGGTGGGCGATAAAACCCACACCACAAGCATCTCGCTCTTCCACTAACCATCGTTGACCTTGGTAGGTACTCCCATTAGAAATTTCTAAATTTGTCATGTTTTTTTGTTGAGTCATCCTTGTTTCTATCCCTGATATCTTGAGCTACGATTTTTTTCTACTTCGTTGTTAGGAAAAATTTTCTAAATTGCAAGATGGGAATCTTAGAATAACCGAATTTTAGGGAAAAAAAATTTTAACTTCGGGTAGTTATTTTTGTTTCCCCCGTGTTAAAATTCTCTCGATATTTTTATGTGTTTATCCCGCGTTACGTGCACAACTTCTCAGCCAACAGCTTTCTACTTAAAATGCCCCCTATAGTACGCTGCGTAGTTTTTACCGAGTTTCTCTTTCCTCACGACGAGCGCATTTCAGGTGCAGCTTTTGTAACTTACCTGAAATAGGGAGTTTAACATACGGATTGACAACTCTTAGCGGGAAGATTATCCGGATTTAGCAACAAATTCAGCGTATTACACTATATGCCCATTTGACAATTCCCATCCTACATATCTCTTCTGTTTTCTGGCTTTTTATCGCCAATTCTTTGCGACTTGTACTGCCACTGCCTTGACCTGACATAAAAGACTACGATCGGTCAACACGGATGCCTTCATTTTACTTTTTACAGCAATATCATACATCTGCGAAAGGTTAAAAGTGCTAATCTTGCATAGCACTCTTGTAACAATCGCATTAAAGAATTCCTTGTTTTGTTTTAAGAGACAAAAAGCCCATATATACGATATCACATTCGGTTCTGCTGCAAAACTCCCGTCATCATTTTTTGATGTTTAAATGAGCGATCGCTAAAAGAATCGTTGTCAAAATTACATTAGGAATTATGGTAATAATACTGAGTTTTGGTTTCACCCAATATTGCAGTTCTGTGGCAAATAAGAGCAATAGTCGTTTCGTCAAGGTTTTGCTACCATCAATACTTTCCACTCTACTGTGTTTGATAGCTATATACGATAGTGCAAAAGCACAGCAAGCGATCGAGACTGCACCAACATCAAAAACAAGTTCCCAACCTCCCGCTCCTGCAATCCCAAAATTGATTTCTTACGGTAATCAAGTTTCCCTCAATGGTCGCATCTTTCCTGGGGCTTGGTTGCAGCAAAAATCTCATACAGGCAAGTTGAACACTCATATCAGTGATGGAGCTATTAGGCAATTAGTAGGAGTCAATTTATTAAACAACAACAACCCAACTAGACAACCAGTACAGTGGTTTTCGTCATCCACTAACCCTATGGTTTTAACTAGTTTGATAACAACAGGATATCGGTATCTTGATATCACAAATTTTGCCAAGACAGCTGAATGGGAGATACAAACAAATGGTAACACGTTAGCGATTTCCACGCCGAGGGCAAAAGCGATTAACATTCGCCAGAGTCAGCAAACTTTGGGTAATACCATCATTATAGATTTAGATCGTCCAACTCCCTGGCAAATTTCACAGGGGTTACCCGTAACAAAATCACCAATTTCACTACTTGATTCTGACAGCACAATCCCCAAACCGTCCTCTGTGCCAAACAGAGAATGGACACTGACTCTAGATGGAATAGCTGATACTGGTTTAGTAGCACAATACACTACCCAAGAGGGAGACTTGGCAAGGGGTCAGGAGGAGGAAAATATCTTACCGCCTACACTACCAACACCATCAACACCCGATTCACTCATTCAAAAAGTAGAAATTGTTAACAACCAAACGATTATTAAGCTGAGGGTGCCATTTGGTTTAGCACCTAGAGTGAATACTTTATCCAATCCCTACCGCTTGACGGTTGAAATATTACCGGATGCTATGGTAGAGAGAAGTATTGCTTGGGCACCAGGATTGCGACAAGGGCAGCAGTATGTGAATTTAGGTCAAGACCGTTTTCCAGTGGTCTGGTTAGAAATTAATCCTCGCACCACTGGGGTGACATTAAAACCAATTTTGACAAATTCCGACACAATGGTTGGAACTGCCCCTCTGATCCAAACCGCACAACAACAAATAGCAGTTGCAGCCATTAATGGTGGCTATTTTAACCGCAATAACCGATTACCTTTGGGGGCAATTCGTCAGGATAATGTCTGGTTGTCGGGTCCGATTCTCAACCGAGGTGCGATCGCTTGGAATCATTCCGGAGAGTTTTACATCGGTCGTCTCACCCTACAAGAAACGTTAATCGGAACCAATAACGCACAGTTTCCAATTTTAAATCTCAATAGTGGTTACGTTCAGAGTGGGATTGCCCGTTACACGCCCACATGGGGAGCAACCTATACCTCCCTTACCGACAACGAAATTATCCTTGTTGTTCAGAGCAACAAAATTATCAATCAATTTTCAGGGGGTAAAGCTCTTGAAAACTCTATTCCCATTCCAAAAGACGGCTACTTGTTGACATTACGGGGTAACGCTACAGCCAGTGCTTCCCAGTTGCCCGTTGGCTCTGTGGTAAAAATTACCAGTTTCACTACCCCTAATGAATTTAACCGTTATTCCCACATTTTAGGTGCGGGACCCGTGTTACTTCAAAATCGTCAAATTGTTCTTGATGCCAAAGGGGAAAAATTCAGCGATGCTTTTATTGCAGAAAAGGCTGTGCGTAGTGGTATATGTACGACAGCAACAGGGAATTTAATTATTGCAGCTGTACACAATCGTGTCGGTGGTGCTGGACCTACCCTAGCAGAACACGCTCAGTTAATGCAGTCTCTGGGATGCGTAAATGCCCTGAATTTAGATGGTGGTAGTTCTACCAGTCTTTATTTGGGGGGACAACTCCTCGATCGCTTTCCCAATACTGCTGCTCGCGTTCACAACGGCATTGGAGTATTTCTACCGATTCGCTGAGTTAGCACTAAAAACTTTAAAGCTTCCAATAAGGCGTTATGTCCTTTAATGAAGAATTGGTGTAGAGATATAATTTTGTTGGAATCATGGATTACACCTCTAGATTTCATTTGCTATGGTTGGCAGAGGTGCCATGAATTGCTTGTCATTACGCTTTGCAACATCGCGCCATATTTTTGCATCGACATTATATAGACTGCTGGCGGTCTTTCCTGTCAAACAATGAGGTAACTATGGCTCAATTACAAGAGGCAACACAAGCTAACACATTGCCCCTCCCCCCTGCTGTGACTCCTAGAGGCGTTGCTGCTACAGAACTTCGCCCTTGGGGTTCTTTCACTGTACTGGAAGAGGGACGCGGATACAAAATCAAACGCATAGAAGTGAAGCCCGGTCACCGTCTCAGCTTACAAATGCATCACCATCGTAGCGAACACTGGATAGTGGTGTCTGGTACAGCCAAAGTCGTTTGCGGCGAGCGCGAAATTCTGCTGAGCAACAACCAATCTACCTACGTACCTCAATGCACCACTCATCGCTTGGAAAATCCTGGCGTCATTCCCTTGGTATTAATTGAAGTCCAAAATGGCGAGTATTTAGGTGAAGATGATATCGTTCGATACCAAGATGATTACGCTCGTACTGAAGAACGCAAACAATAGATAATTGACCATCTAATGACAACACTCGGTTTCTTGAAGAAGCCGGGTTTTTAAGTTTAAATAAAAATGGGTTTTAAATTCTATTGTCAGTTTCATGATTCAACTGAGTGCAGCAGCTGCAAGTGAGATCGAGCGACTCAAATTAAAGCAGCAGCAATCAAATATCTTTTTTCGCTTAACAGTAAAACCCGGTGGTTGTTCCGGGTGGTATTACGATCTGTCCTTTGATGGGGTAGCAAAAGCAGACGATTGCGTTCTTGCTTGTCAAGGTATTCAGGTGGTTATAGATGCTGAAAGTCTCAAATATGTCAACGGGCTGACGGTAGATTATTCAGAGGATTTGATGGGTGGTGGCTTTCGCTTCTACAATCCCCAAGCAAGTGCGAGTTGTGGCTGCGGTAACTCTTTCTCAATCGCAAGCGTGAAGAGTGATGAATTGAGTGTTATTTCGTGATGATAGCAGGGAATTATAATACATAGGTGAATCTAAATTTACCGAGTCCTTCAGACAAGGGTGACATCATTTTTTTATGGTTCCGAAGGCTAATAGTTCCTCTGCTAACGTCTCTTCCACACTCAATCCAGCTAGGGAATTTGAACAATTTCTTGTTCAGCAAGAATATCAAACTCTATTAGTTGATACCATTACTAAAATTCGAGAATCGCTAAATTTAGAAACTATTTTAAAGACGGCAGCACTACAAACCCGTCAACTCCTCAACGCCGATAGTGTGGAAATATTGCGGTTAGTCTCCATACCTAACAATGTTTCATATATTACGGTGTCTTCAACATTTTCTCAAATGCCGAAATCTGTTAATGAGAACGTGTTAGAACCAAATCAAAATGAATATCAAGGGAGTTTATTAAGTAAAAACCGAGAACTTTGTCTAAAAAACTTGTATAATAGCAAACAAGTAGTAAAGAACCAAGCGATCGCCGACATTTATGAAGCAGAATTGAGCGAGAGCCAAATCGCCACCTTGAAAAATTCTCAAATTAGAGCGAGTTTAATTGTGCCCTTAGGGGATGGGGATAGTCTCTGGGGGCTATTGTGTATATTTCAACACGCTAAGCCAAGACAGTGGCAGGAATACGAGATTGAAGGTGTAACTTGTATTGCTAAACATTTAGTAACAGCCATTGAGCAAGTGCAATTACTCGCTGAAGCTCAAAGTCAAATAGCGTCTTTCAAAGAGACAGAAACTTTATTGCTCAAGAACCAAAGCCTTTTGCAAGATACAGTAGCTAATTTACCGATTGCAGTCTTTCAATTTAGGAGTTGCAATGGAGTCTGGACTATTGACTACATCAGCGATTACGTTTGGGAACTAGCTGGGATCGCGGCAAGAGAAATGATTCAGGATATACAGAATTTTTTGGCTCTGGTGCATCCTGATGATTTAGAAAATTACTTGGCTTCCGTTGAAGAAGTTATTATCCGTAAAAAGCCCTGGTTTTATGAGGGACGGTTAATTAAACCGAGTGGGGAAATTCGCTGGTGGCAAGGGCGTTCAACCCCCATTGGTGTAAATGAAGAAATTATTTTCTGTGGTGTGCTGTTAGATATTACCGAACGCAAACAGGCAGAAATAGCCCTTCAACAATTTAATGAGGAACTAGAACATAGGGTTAAGGAAAGAACTGCTGCACTGCTTAACAGCGAAGCCAGATTCCAAAAGCTGGCAGAAAACGTACCGGGAATGATTTATCAATTCCGCCTTAGTCCTGACGGTTCTGTCTCATTTCCATATGTTAGTTCAGGGTGCTATGAACTATACGAGCTATTACCCCAAGAAATTCACGGCAACAGTTATTTGTTGTTAGAAATAATACACGCAGATGATTGCCCATCCTTTTATGAATCTGTGACCATCTCTGCTCAAACCTTAGAGCCTTGGTTCTGGGAAGGACGTGTGGTTCTTCCTTCAGGAAAAATAAAATGGTTGCAAGCAGTATCGCGTCCAGAAAAGCAGGCTGATGGTTCTATTCTTTGGGATGGAGTAGAGCTAGATATTAGCTCTCGTAAAGCTGCCGAGGCTGCCCTGCGAGAAAGTGAGGCAAAATTCCGCAGTATTATAGAAAATGCAAATGATTTAATATTTATCAGCAATCTTGAAGGAGAGGTTTCATACATCAGCCCCAGTTATGCGCTTGATACGGGCTACTCCTTGGAAGAAATGGCGGAACAGTCTTTTCTGCGGCTGATTCACCCAGAAGATTTACCCATTTGCAAGAATGCCTTTAGCCTAATAGCTGGAGGTAAAGCAAGCGTGACAGGATTGGAATACCGATTTAGATATAAAGACGGCAATTACGGATGGTTCTCAACTAACATCGCTGCTGTTAGGGACATAGACGGTCAAGTTCTTGACCTAATTGGTATTGCTCGTGACATCACTGCTCTAAAAAAGGCACACAAAGAACAAGCAAGATATATGGCTCTTCTTGAAGCCGCCACCGATATTATTGCGATCGCTGATGCGGAGGGCCATAGCATTTATCTTAACAAGGCAGGGCAGGATATTTTAGGTATTCCCGCAGAAAAAGGCGATGGTTTGCATATCAGTGAGGTTATGGTGCCATCACAGCTAAAGCGTTTACAAACTCAGATTTTGCCAACTGCAATCAAACAAGGTATTTGGTCGGGAGAGAGTATTTTTAGATCTGGCGATGGTAGGGAAATGCCTGTCTCTCAAGTGATTGTGGCACACAAAGGGGAAAACGGAGAAGTTGAGTTTTTCTCAACAATTGCACGAGATATTACCGCACGCAAACAAGCCGAAATTCTGTTAGCACAGCAAGCTAAAGATTTAGAACAAACTCTCCAAGAGCTCGAGCGCACCCAAGCTCAGATGATTCAAAGTGAAAAAATGTCGAGCTTGGGTCAAATGGTGGCGGGTGTTGCCCATGAAATTAATAATCCAGTCAACTTTATTCATGGGAATGTTGTTTATGCTTGTGAGTACATCGAAGATATACTACAATTGGTAAGGCTATACCAAGATTGCTATCCCAATCCTGTTGCACAAATTCAACAGATGATTGAAGCTATTGACCTTGAGTTTATCCAAGAGGACCTTGCAAAACTGCTCAACTCCATGAAAGTGGGAACTCAGCGCATCCGCGAGATTGTTCAGTCTCTGCGAACCTTTTCCCGTCTTGATGAAGCAGAATGTAAAACTGCCGATATTCATGAAGGTATTGACAGTACTTTGATGATTCTTAACAGCCGACTGAAAGCACAGCCAACTCGTCCAGCTATTAAGTTGATTCAGAACTACGGGCAACTTCCATTAGTAGAGTGCTATCCAGGTCAGTTGAACCAGGTTTTCATGAACGTTTTAGTGAATGCTATTGATGCTTTGGAAGATAGAGACCAGAGGCGAACTTTTGAGGAGATCCAACAAAACCCCAGTACTATTTGCATTACGACAGAACTTCTTCAGTCTGAAAAGCGTGTGAGAATTAGAATCGGTGATAATGGGTTTGGAATCCCTGAAAGCATTAAAAATCGCATCTTTGACCCTTTTTTCACTACCAAAGCCGTTGGGAAAGGAACAGGATTGGGAATGTCAATTAGCTATCAAATTATTACGGAGAGGCACAGAGGCACTTTAAGTTACACTTCATCGGTAGAACACGGAACAGAGTTTGTAATTCAGATCCCCATAACACAACAAACGGTTAGTGGTCGATCTGGTGAATAACCAATGACTAAAATTAAAAACTTGACACAAAACTCACAAAAAAAGCTATAATCAGGATTTGTTGTTACTTAGACTAAAAGCAGCTTCTCGCGCTGTAACTCATGCCAACAATACAGCAACTTATACGTAATGAACGCGAACTAGCGCGTCAGAAAACCAAGTCCCCTGCTCTGAAACAATGCCCTCAGCGTCGAGGGGTATGTACCAGAGTATACACAACCACACCGAAAAAACCTAATTCAGCTCTACGCAAAGTAGCAAGGGTAAGGCTGACCTCTGGGTTTGAAGTCACAGCTTACATACCAGGAATTGGTCACAATTTGCAAGAGCACTCTGTTGTTATGATTCGTGGTGGTCGGGTCAAGGACTTACCAGGCGTGAGATACCACATAATCCGTGGAACCTTAGATACAGCCGGAGTCAAAGACCGCAAACAAGGTCGTTCCAAGTACGGAACGAAGCGTCCAAAATCCTAGTGAAAGTGCTTAAGAGATGAGTGCTGAGAAACACGGTAGCTCCTCAGCACTTAGCACTTTTCTAGAAAAAGTCACGTTATATAATTGTTTCGCCTTGTGTGTCTTGTTGAGGACAGCAAGAGTGGGAGTTAGTATTGCTGCAATTGCAGCTAAAAAAGCTGAAGGTTGGTCTAAAGCGGTGAAACAAACCGCTGAGAGCTTCCGGTGTAAGATAGCGTATTGCATATAGTCTCTTTGCCAAATCGAAACTAAAGGTTAAGTATGTCTCGTAGAGGTGTCATCCAAAGGCGGCCAGTTCCTCCTGACTCTGTATACAATAGTCGTTTGATCAGCATGATGATTCGGCGGATCATGCGTCATGGCAAAAAATCGCTTTCTGCGCGAATTGTCTATGACGCCATGAAAACGATTCAGGAAAGAACTGGTGGCGATCCATTAGAAGTGTTTGAAAGAGCAGTGCGGAATGCCACTCCGTTAGTAGAAGTGAAAGCTCGTCGTGTGGGCGGGGCGACTTACCAAGTTCCAATGGAAGTACGCTCTGAACGCGGTACAACTCTTGCCTTGCGCTGGCTCGTGCAGTTCTCCAGATCTAGACCGGGCCGTACTATGGCAAGCAGGCTGGCAAATGAGTTGATGGATGCAGCAAACGAAACTGGAAACGCAATACGCAAGCGGGAAGAAACACACCGCATGGCAGAAGCGAATAAAGCTTTCGCCCACTATCGTTACTAACGTAGAGACGCGCTATAGCGCGTCTCTAGAAAATCAATAAATTGTGAAAAAATCAGCAGTGTCTTGCGTGTTTACACATGAAAAGACGGTTTTCCGTAAGAGTATAATATCTTAACAAAGTGTAATATACAAGATATCATGAGGCGAAAACTATAGGAGGCAGCTGTGGCACGTACCAACCCGCTAGAGAGAGTACGCAACATAGGTATTGCGGCGCACATAGATGCGGGCAAAACCACAACAACAGAGAGAATATTATTTTACTCTGGGATAATTCATAAGATTGGTGAAGTTGGGCAAAGCACGGGCGAAAACCCCCCACCTCCCGCCAAATCGTCAGAACCTTGACAAAGCAATACTTTCAGCGATTTAGGTATGAGCACCAGCCTGTTCGCCAAACCCTGAAATGGACTTTTAAAACAGTCCCGCCAAAAATGGTCGTGGGAATGCCTCTCCAGTTAGCTTCGGTTGGCTTCCCTTTCAATTAAATGAAACCCGCTTGCGGGATTGAAACATTTCAGCACGGCAACAGCTAACTGTCTGTTACGCCTTTCAATTAAATGAAACCCGCTTGCGGGATTGAAACTGTCGCGCTAACTCCAGCCATCTACTCGGGCGCACTTTCAATTAAATGAAACCCGCTTGCGGGATTGAAACGTGTTTTCAGTGTTGCTATTGCTTCAGGAAACCAGTGCTTTCAATTAAATGAAACCCGCTTGCGGGATTGAAACTAGCAATTCTACTTCCAGTTTTGACATAATGATTGTGCCTTTCAATTAAATGAAACCCGCTTGCGGGATTGAAACGGGTCGATTAAAGTTTTGGACCCAGCGACCAAGGACTTTCAATTAAATGAAACCCGCTTGCGGGATTGAAACCTGCGCTTTCACGATTGCTGTTGAAAATATTAAAATCTTTCAATTAAATGAAACCCGCTTGCGGGATTGAAACTCGAATATGAAAGAGTTGCGGTTAAGGTCGGGAAAAACTTTCAATTAAATGAAACCCGCTTGCGGGATTGAAACGATGGAACCCCTAAGGGAAAAATCACGAACGCCAGCACTTTCAATTAAATGAAACCCGCTTGCGGGATTGAAACGCTGCAATTGGACTTTAGCAAGCTGCTCAACGGTTATCTTTCAATTAAATGAAACCCGCTTGCGGGATTGAAACGATATGAAAATGAAAGTTAATGACTTGACTACTCTTACCTTTCAATTAAATGAAACCCGTTCGCGGGATTGAAACTAAAATCCACCACCAAGAGAACTATCTTTTTCGTACAACTTTCAAATCAATGAAACCTGTTCGCGGGATTGAAACGCGATAGCCCCTGTTGCCCAGCTTAGAGAATGCAAAAACTTTCAAATCAATGAAACCCGTTCGCGGGATTGAAACATCCTCGTGGAAACTATTTAGACGACTCAGCAGCCTTTCAAATCAATGAAACCCGTTCGCGGGATTGAAACAACCCTAGTTTACCTCTTTCCTGCTTGTTGCCTTTACCTTTCAAATCAATGAAACCCGTTTGTAGGATTGAAACAATATTTTTCAACTAAAGCGTAAGAATGAACATCAATCTTTGAACAAGAAATGCAATTCCGCAGTCCCCACCTAAAAATACTATAAAGATATTTACATTCTAGGTGGGGTTAGGAATTGCCAACAATAAAAAGCTCCGCAACATTATTCTTTATTCTTTAGGGAAGTCGAAGTCTCACTACACTTGATTTTTGCCCATTCTTCAACGTGGAGTCGAACCCAGTTACCATAAGTTTGTTCTGGTTCTTTGACTTTATCGATTTGTTCTGTCACCCATTTTTCTAAATAGACTGTGGTCTTAGCTCTAGATTTATCGTATTTTGCTACGTATTTCTTGACTTTATCGCGGTTTCCCTTCTGCCAATTTTTCCCAGATTCTGTTACAGGCACTTGACTTATCCTAAACGTTTAGGTACTATAAAATTATAGTGGTAGGTCGAACCAATGAGCAAGAGAAAGAGAAAAAACAAGAGCAAGAGAAAAAAGGGACTACTAGAAATAATTAGAACTGACGTTTGGGATTTGGTAACTAAACCAGAAGAAAAGCAACAGCTAATTATGACGATAGAGGAATATCGAAGATTCCTCAAGCCTCTTGTTTTAATTATAAATGCTCGTTGGATAGAAGTTGCCGACTTATCTACAAAGGAAAGGGTTGCTAGTGTTGAGAAGATAATACACAAAACAACAGATAATCCAGCTCCCAAACATAGCTATTATCAAAAAGTCATTTATAAATATCCGTCTTTCGGAAAATTCCCAAGTTATTTAAGAAGGGCTGCAATTGCAGATGCTCTTGGCATAGTGTCGAGTTTCCAGACCCGTTACAGAGAATGGCAATCTGGTATTCGTTCAAGGCGCGATGCTAAACCGCCACGATTGACAGCAATGTGTAACTCTTATCCATCTTTATATAAGGGTCAACAAGTTCGTTACGGCTTAAATTACAGTTCGGTAGATATCAAAGTTTGGAATGGTAAGGATTGGGTATGGATTAATAAAATACCAGTTAAAGGATGTGGGAACAATAGGCATCTGATATTTGGCAATGAAATGCAGTCTCCAACGTTAGTGGTGAATAAAAAGACTTGTCAATTATCTATGCCTGTGAAAATTCTCAAAGTGAATAAGGAGGATTCGGATGAAGTTTTAGGTGTTGATTTAGGTATAAATAATAGTGCCACTTGTTCAATCGTTAGTCGTGATGGTACTGTAAAAGCAAGGGTGTTTATTAATCCTGCTAGTGACATAGACCGTCGCAACCAACGACGCATGATGATAGCTCATAAATCCAAGCAAACCCAAGCAAGAATTGGAAAAGACAAAAAACTCCCCAAGGGTTTTTGTAAAGGGCTATATCGCCAATCTTCAAATATTAATTTGGAGATAGCTAGAAAAGTTAGTAAGAGAATTATAGAATTTGCCTTCCATAAAGTTAAGGTAATCGTCATAGAAAACCTTGAGGGATGGAAAGCTAAGGCAGGTCGGAAAAAGTCTCTAACTAAACAAAAATTCCATCTTTGGTGTCATCGAAAAATAGTAGAGACGCTAACCCAGAGATGGACTGAATTGGGAGGGATTGTTCAAACTATCAATCCTAAATACACAAGTGCCTATGCTTATGATGGTAGTGGAAAAGTCAAACGGAATAAAAATAATTATTCTCTGGCAACGTTCACTACTGGTAAAATTTACCAAGCCGATCTATCCGCATCATATAATATAGCCGCCAGATATTGGTATTGTGTAATTGTGAGTGACAAAACCTTCTCTAGAGTATTCGAGGACAGAAGTTCCACGAATAAATCGCGAACGCCGATAACGCTGGGGACGTTGTGGAGCCTTTCGGTTTCATAGCGTAACAATCCCCAACCATAATCGCAAGATTTGGTTGGTGGTGCGTTCAAATCATCAATGCAGTAGGATGTAAAAGTCTATCAAAAACGGTCAATATATTGCTCGTAAAATTGGGCATTTTTTGCACAATATCCTGTAACTCTGATTGCATAAGGGTTAATTAAGCATGGATTTTGGATCGTAATTAGTACATATGAACGCATTGAAAGGGCTGGGTGGGCACTGCCCACCGCAAGCTGCTGTGTACTATAGTTCGGTGTTGTGCGCCATAGCCCACCCTACGTTGTATTCAAGGTGCGATCGCGAAACGCAAGCTGTACCCAGCTTATCGCCTCAGCTATTTCATCTTAATTAAGGGTTATCGCTTGGAATTGGATGAACTGTACCCTTGAACACTGATAGTTTAATGATAGTATTAGCTTTTCTAAGAAATTCAAAGCTGACGGAATTCAACATTCGTGACTCAACCCAACCTACGTTCTTTTGCCAAGAAAATGAAATGACATCCAATAATTTGATTAAATGTTGGGTTTCGTGACTCAACTCAACCTACGCTTTGAGGTGGGCGGTGCCCACCCTACGAAATAAGAAGCTACTACGAAATAAGAAGCTACGAAATAAGAAGCTACGAAAGGATCAGCTTAATTTCTAATCTGAACTGGCATGGCTAGATAAGTCATCTTTAAACCACCCACTGGGGTAAAAATCACTGGGGTCAGATTTGAATTTAATTGCATTTGAATTTCTGTAGAGGGCAATGCTTTTAAACCTTCCATCAAATACTTAATATTAAATGCAATGTCTATTTCCTCTCCCAATATCTGGGCTGGTAATGACTCTCTGCCGTTACCTACATCTTGAGCTTCACAAGATAAGGTAATTTCCTGTGCTTCACTGTCTACACTGAGTTTAACTATATTATTCTTTTGGTCTGCTAAAACTGCAATTCGCTCCAGGGTATTTAAAAATTGTTTTCTATCTAAGGTTAATTCTCGCTCAAATTGTCGGGGAATAAGTTGACGGTAAGCAGGGTATTGTCCTTCTAAAGTACGGCTGGTTAAACGTTGATGTTGCCATTCAAAAATAACTTGACCTTGGTCAAGGTACATGGTGACGGATTCATCTGATGATGCACTGTGAGCTAGCATCCGTTCGAGTTCCCGTAAGGCTCTCGCTGGTACGGTGACTTCTAGGTTCGCTGCGTTTGCTGTCTCTGTACTCTCATTTGTTGTTTGTACCACAGCTAAACGATGTCCGTCTGTTGCGGCAAATTCGAGGGTGTCTTGTTGAACCGTTAAATGAACTCCGGTGAGTACTTGTTTGGTTTCATCAGCACTGGTTGCAAACAGTGAACCTTTCAATCCCTCAATTAGGGCTCCAGAGGTGATATGAAGTACTTGAGCGTTGTCAACCACGGGGAGTTCTGGAAAATCTTCTGCGCCCATTGCTCTGACTTGGTAACGCCCGCTTTTTGGTGTTAGGGTCACAATTAAGCCTTCTCCAGTTATGGTGTCTCCTGTGGAAGCTGATTCTTCCTCTAGAGTGATTTCTCCCTCTGGAAGACGGGCGGTGATATCATTTAACAATTTAGCGGGAATCGCGATCGCGCCCCCTTGCAATACCTCAGCGTTGAAGCTGGTACGGATACCCAAGCTGAGGTCAAAGGCTGTTAGGCTGACTTGGTTTTTTTCCGCATCTGCTTGTAAAAGCACGTTAGCAAGTACCGGATGAGTTGGACGGGAGGGTACAGCACGGCTTGTTAGTGAGAGGTTAGTACTGAGGTCGCTTTGGGTGCAAACTAGTTTCATGGTCAAATTCGGCAAGTGTGTTGGCTATGTTAACACCTTGTTGCTTGGTCGGGAGTGGGGAAGCTTGAAATCACAGTTCTTTTTGTGGAAAATGTGGAAAACTTGTCTAAATTCCTTTTTATAAATCCTCTTGTACGAGATTTCCTGTGGATAACTTGTGGAAAACTAGGGGGTGTTTTCCACAGGGTAGTTATACTTAAAATCAAGTTTTCCACAGATTTTTCCAAAGTTTTCCACAAAAAATAATAAACTTTCCACAATATAATTCAATCTTTAAGTTTTTTTATACTTGGCTTAACATTCATATTTAGCCAAGCGGTCGATCGCATCTCAAAATTGCCAAGGGGGAACTCCCAAACTTTCAAACCCCTTCCTCAGTTAATGAGATTTATGGGGACGGGTTGTCATGCTGATGCGATCGCTTAATTGACGTAGAGTTTGTGACACATTTTTGTCGGTCTCTCGCAGTTGGGATATTTTTTCACAGCTATACATGACTGTGGTATGGTCTTTCCCACCAAACTCTTCACCTATTCTAGGCAAACTCAAATCCGTATGTTGCCTCATCAGATACATTCCGATTTGTCTCGCCCAGCTAATTTCCCGTCGTCGCGAATTCCCTTTGAGGTCTTCGATCGATACATCAAAAGTATCGGCAATAACTGATAAAATAGCGTCTGGAGTTGCCTCCACCTTCTCAATTGGCGGTTCTAAAACCGGAGCAATGTTTCCCACAGTCATGGGTAAGCCCCAGATAGAAATATATGCCACCGCTCGAATTAATGCTCCTTCTAATTCTCGAATATTAGAAGTGTAGTGTGAGGCAATATACTCAACAACATCCCTCGGTAGGCGAATATTTTCATACTCAGCTTTTTTTTGTAAAATCGCCATGCGAGTCTCTAAATCTGGCGCTTGGATATCAGCAATCAAACCCATAGAAAACCGCGAACACAAACGCTCTTGTAGGCGGGGAATCTGATTGGGAGGGCGATCGGAAGCCAAGACCACTTGTTTGCCTGCTTCATGTAAAGTATTAAAAGTGTGGAAAAATTCTTCTTGGGTGTACTCCTTACCCTCAATAAACTGAATATCATCTACCAACAGGACATCAGCAGCACGGTAATGCTCCCGAAAACTTTGCATGCTATCTTTACGGATAGCTGCAATCAAATCGTTCGTAAATTGCTCCGTAGAAACATAGAATATACTCGAATCAGGACAAATTTCCAGTCGGTAATGACCGATCGCTTGCATGAGGTGAGTTTTCCCCAAACCTACACCACCACATAAGAATAAAGGATTAAACTCTCTTCCCGGATATTCAGCAACTGCGAGTGCAGCAGCATGAGCCATCCGATTGTTAGCACCGACAACAAATCGTGAAAAAACGTACTTTGGATTGAGTTCTACTGTTCTAACTCGTTTTTTAGAAACAGCTTCAGGAGTCATATCTTGGGTTGGAATTTCCCAAGAACCCTCTGATTCATTTACATTGGGAACCTCATCCCCTTGCCCAACCGTTATATAAATGTCTACGGGATAACCCAAAATATCTTGTACTACATTAGCAATAGTTCTTATGTAGTACTTTTGCAGCCAATTACGAGCAAATGGATTGGGGGTGCGAATCACCAAGCAATTGTTTTCCAATCGCTCCGCACTAGCAGTTTTAATCCAGGTTTCAAAAGTGGGACGGGATAGCTCTAGTTGCAAGCGTTCCAGTACCAGATTCCACAGGCTGTCTATGGGCATTTCCATGATTTACCACCAATGCGGGCGCGATCGTCACAATAATGAAGATATAGCAAGCACCAATTTAACAAACTATCCTCTAGTACAGGAACATACTTGTAAGCTATATATTCTTGGGTTCGTCCCAGTAGCCAAGATCGTACCATTCACTGATTCCCAAGGAGAAGATAAAGACTGATGAAGACTCAATACCATGAATTTCAACCCGAAAGAAAACACGGAGACCCGAGGACTTTGGGACAGGTCTACTTGGAAAATCTCTCCGCGTCGCCCTATCTCCCCGTCCCGGCGTCACTAAAGGGGTATTTACCTCAAGGTCGGTCAGTAACTGGTATTTCGCTCCTACTTCTGTGTAGCATACTAATGGGAGGGCTTGGGGGTTGTTCTATACCTGCTGTGACTGTAGAGGCGAAAAAACCTGAAGCAGAATCACAAACCCAAGCTCAAAGACCAAATGACACTCCTGCCCCAAATATTGCATCGGGGATTTTCTCGTCTAATAATAATCCTAACTTCGTTGTAGGCGTGGTCCAAAGGGTAGGACCTGCCGTAGTTCGCATTGATGCTTCCAGAACAATTGCCCAGCAGTTACCCGAAGAATTCAACGACCCATTTTTCCGACGGTTCTTTGGCGACGCGGTACCATCAGAACCAAGACAACGAGTGGAACGGGGAAGCGGCTCTGGGTTTATTATTAACTCCGAAGGTCAAATTTTAACCAATTCTCACGTGGTTAATGGTGCTGACAGCGTAACAGTCAAATTAAAAGATGGTCGTGAATTTAAAGGACGGGTCCTTGGCGAAGACCCAGTGACGGATGTGGCAGTTATTAAGATAGATGCTGGCAAATTACCATCAGTGTCTCTTGGTAACTCGGAAACTTTGCAACCAGGAGAAGCCGTCATTGCGATCGGCAATCCTTTGGGTTTGGACAATACCGTGACTTCGGGAATTCTCAGTGCTACAGGGCGTTCTAGCAGTGACATCGGCGCAACCGATAAGCGAGTAGATTACATTCAAACCGATGCTGCAATCAATCCCGGTAACTCTGGTGGTCCATTATTGAATGCTCGTGGCGAAGTCATTGGTATGAACACGGCTATTATTCGAGGTGCCCAAGGGTTGGGATTTGCGATTCCCATTAATACAGCCCAGCGAATAGCGCAGGAATTGATTGCCAAAGGAAAAGTGGATCATCCTTATTTAGGGGTTCAGATGGTGACTTTGACACCGGAACTTAAAGAAAGAATTAATTCTGGATCTGAGATTGGTATTGCTGCTACTCAAGGAGTATTATTAGTTGATATTGTGCCTCGTTCCCCAGCCGCCGCAGCAGGGCTCAGACAAGGTGATGTTATTCAAGGTATTAATAACCAACCAGTTACGAAAATAGAAGACGTACAGAAAATAGTAGAAAATAGCAAGATTGGGGTTCCAATACAAATACAAGTGCAACGTGGTGGGCAAACGACACAAATAGCAGTTCGTCCTGCACCGTTACCCGTTCGCCGCGACAGTTAAGAGTTGGGTATAGTTGAGATTGGTAGCAAGACTAGAAGTCGCGCCTACCCAAACAAAGCCCGCACAAGCGGGCTGTAAAATATTTATAGTTACCAATAACAAATGACAAAGGACTAAGGACAAATGATATGTCTGAAATACTTCCAATCATTCAATTAGGCGATCCCATATTGCGGCAAAAAGCTTCCTTCATTGATAATATTCATGATGAGCGTATTCAGAAACTTATAGATGATTTAATAGAAACAGTTGCTCGGGCAAATGGTGTGGGGATCGCTGCGCCTCAGGTAGCGGAAAAATTACGTTTGTTTATTGTGGCATCCCGCCCCAATCCCAGATATCCCCATGCTCCAGAAATGGCACCAACGGCAATGATAAATCCTAAAATCATTGCACATTCTACTGAAATTGTGAAAGGCTGGGAAGGTTGTTTGTGTGTACCTGGAATTCGGGGCTTAGTTCCCAGGTATCAAGCAATAGAAGTAGAATACACGGATCGAACTGGAAAGCTACACAGGCAAGAACTTACAGATTTTGTTGCTCGTATTTTTCAACACGAGTATGACCATCTTGATGGTGTCATTTTTCTTGATAGACTGGAGAGCACTTTAGACATAATCACCGAGCAGGAGTACCAAAAACAGATAGTTCAAAATACTTAATAAGTAGTAGAGCATTAACTAACCTACTAAGAATAAAAAAGAACTCGAGTGATAATTAATGACCAATGGCTAACTGAACTCTGTTAACGAGAAACTCCAACATTTCTGTTGTGTCTTTCTAGAAAATCATGATTGACTGATTCGCTAGAATTAACAGTTGGCAAGAGGGGTAAATTTGGTTCTTGAGTTGCCACAACTCTCGAAAATAAAGCATCGTATTCTTTTAAAGCCTGCTCAAAAGAATAACGTTCAACTGCAAATTGTCTGCCCTTATAACCTAGCTGAGTTGCAATAGCAGGATTATGGTACAGATGTATCACAGCCTTTGCTAGAGCATCTGGTGATTCTGGGCTTACCACTATACCACCGCCACTTTCTTGTACTGCCCGCGCTGCTGTCCCCGTAGCAGGAACACTAGCCAATATCGGGCGACCAGACGCCAACAATAGGGGAATTTTAGAAGGCATATTGAAAGAAATGACATTATGCTTTTGCACAATTAACCCAATATCCGCTGCTGCCAACATTTCCGGCAGTGTCTCCCGTGGCTGTAATGGCAACAGCAAAACATTATTTGCCTTAGCTGCCAAACAATATTTATTTAACCTCTGTAGGGCTTTAGATTCACCTACAATGACAAAAACAATTTCTGGGATGTGGCACAAAGAAGCTGCTGCTTCGATGACTGTTTCCAAACCTTGCGTCAGCGCAATATTGCCGGAATACATCACCACAAATTTTCCTTCAAGCTCATGGCTAGCCCGAAAAGAGTTGTTTTCTTTTGGTAAGGGGCGGATGAAATTAACATTGACCCAGTTGGGAATACAAACAATTTTCTGGATGGGTACTCCCTTATTAACCAAATTTTCTAAAAAACCATTAGCAATGACACTGATTGTGTGTGCGTTTCGATATGCAAATTTCTCTAAAGCTTCTAGGGCACGAATCATGAATTTGTTTTTCAGTAGCCCAACGCGAACAGCCGCCTCTGGAAGAATATCTTGTACGTTCAGCACTATTGGGCAGTTATACAGCCATCCAAGTAGACTTGCTGGTAATGACACCAATAACGGTGGAACTGTTAGAAGAATGATATCGGGTTTCCAGCCATTTAAGGCTTGCGGTATACTTGTAAACACAAAACTTAATTCTAGTAACAGTCGATCCAATAAGTTAGGTTTGGATTTGATGCGTAAATAACAACGCTGGATGGTAACGCCATTTTTTTGTTCTGTTACATACCACTTTCCCCGATAAGCTGGATAAATTTCTCGCTGCGGGTAATTAGGCATACCCGTAATCACCCGCACTTGATGACCTTGATTAACTAGCCCCTCTGCTAATTCTGTCATCAACGGCGCTATTCCAATCGGTTCTGGATAGTAGTTGTAGGAGTAAATTAGAATGTGCATTATTTGTCAGTCTATGTTGGGTTTACTGGAAATCAACATCTAGTTTTACTCATGATTATGGCGTGCATCCTCATTATTAGTACGTGTGAGCCAAGTTAATTCCATACTTGAAAATGGAAAGAAGACAGAGCGATCGCACTCTACTCTCTTTGCACAGTACTATTACGTAAAGAATTTTTAATCTACACAACGGTCTATTTGTAAAATACCCCAGTTTTAGGTTTCATCCGTAAAATTTTGCGATCGCGTAGGCTAAAACAAGTATAAATAAAACTTAATTAAGTTGGTTTTCACAACTTAATTCTTGATTTCGACCTAGTAGATTCACGAAAAATGCTAACATCACCTACAGCAGTAAGTTACATTACTCAAGCTTTTTTCACTAAATCTTTACAGTGTGCTTTTTTTAATCAAATAACTAGAGCAGGCTGATTAAACGCAAGATTCTGCTTGTCAAAACCCGGTTTTGTAAACACGATTGGGTTTTCATGTCTTAGTTTTTTTATGTTGACCGACTTAGATTTTGAAAATTACTTTATTGATTATGAAGTTTAATATAAAAATCCTATTTAATTTTTGGACAAAGATGTTTCGCGCAGTCCCCACCTAAAAATACTCCACCATATTCAATTGGTGGGCGGTGCCCACCCCACGTCTACGTCTTTTGGTAATGCAAATTTCTCATGCTAGAGAGAAATGAGTTTCCACTGCTTCCTCAGGCTCATATCCGTGAGTTAACTGTTCAATGGCGCGGTCAATTAAATCCACACCTTGTTCAACTGATTCAATCACACTCAGTTGTCCGCGCAAGTCAGCAGCACCAGCAAAGCCCTTTGCATACCAAGTCATATGCTTGCGTGCTTGACGCACACCCCTGATGCCCTTGTATTCGTACAAAGCTTGTAAGTGTTCCCTAGCGCATTCCAAACGCTCAATTGGGGTAGGAGGTGCCAGTAGTTCGCCAGTTTTTAAGAAGTAATCAATTTCTCCCACCAAAAACGGATAACCTAAAGTTCCACGAGAACGTTTCGCTACCCGACCTTGATATAGGCGATTTTCCAGTTGTTTTTCTGTCATCCCTAAGTGGGATGCTACGATTGATTTCCCAGCTTGATATTCCAGTTGGTTACTTAAAGAAGCTTGTAATTCTCTAAATTCTTCTAAAAATCTAACTCGACGCGCTAATTCTACCTCTTCGTCTGGCTTTAACAACGGGTAACGCGCCATTTCTTTAAAAAACGCACCCACAGCATCGTCATATTCGGTTTTGTTATAGCCCGAAGGACGCGCCGCCGCCATACCATCTCCATCGCGGTCTTGGGATTCTAAATTGTCTGTAATTGAGGCATCTTCTTCTATTACTGCATCTACTACTGCATCTAAGTTAAATGTTAATTCTTCATTATCAGCAGCAGTTTCAATAATTTCGATGGTGCCTAATTCAGCAATATTCATGGTTTCCATTAGGGATTGTTGCTCTGTTTGGTACATAGGTACATAGTTTAGTGATAGTGACAGCTGCTTGAAGATGTTTGTTCGCTTGTTCCGGGAACAGAGGCACTGCTTGGGGTTTTAAGTGCCAAAGACAAATGCTTTACCAGAATTTACATTTTTGGAGAAAGTGGAGTACCTACTTGTCATTGCCAGAATTTCTCTCTTTGGTTAATAAAGTGTTTTAAGCTGATGACTCTAGGAAGAATCTAAATAATAGGTAGGGAGCAAAGCTGAAGTAGGAAGAAATAGGGAACATTGGCATAAAAGCTGCTAAATGGATTCGCAACGCTTCTTTCATACTTCATCTTTAACACTTTAACCTTGAGTTGGCTTCATCTTTTGGTTACAATTAGATACTTTTTTCAATCCCACTCAATCGTTCCACCATATAGATATCCCGTCAGTCTGCTGACATATATCTTCCTCATTTTTTCTTAAATAGAAAATATTTCAAACCCCCCTCAATTAAAATTTCCTTATCTTAACAAATATAAAAACTTCATCTATCATGCTCCAAATCTTAAATATTCATATAATTTTCTAAACTCATTGACTTTTTATGCATTGGTAGTCACTTAAAAATATCTGAATTTTTGTTGTCGGGCTATGGAACGCTGTTAGCTTTGCCCAGATGCTACCAATTTGAGTGGTAAAAACTTTAGCAATGTCTTCTCCTGATAAAGGATCTCACAGACTCCAAGGGTTGAATATCTATCAATAGGTGGAAAAGGCTTCCTTCCCATTTAGTATCCAGAGAAAATCAAGCGAAAAAAGTTGAAATTGCCTAGTTTTATCGAAAGTGGCATCCAGTGATTTATCGCTATCTAAAGTTGAGATGAATTTATCTACCGGATTACATAAGAGGAAAGTTATCAAGTATTATGTCTTATGACAGTATTGCCAATTACATTTTTGATAAAGGGTGGCAAACAGTTAGAGTTAGTTGGCAAGGTTAAGATAGACAAACGACTTTTGAAATTATCTACTCTCTCCCCGCACAAACATATGTATATGAATGGCGTCACTTTGCTCCCCGTGATGGTTGCCGAACCAAGCGAATCCTATCAATCAGGAACAAATAGGAATCGTTTGATAGAAGTGCTGGTGGATTGCCCATCTGGAGCCGAGTTCTACACTTACCGATTGCCAGAGCGATTGGAAGTGAAACCAGGAGATATTTTAAGTGTGCCATTCGGTTCCCAAGTGTTAGGAGGGGTTGCCATTCGTTTTCTAACACAACCCCCAACAGATATACCACCCGAAAAGATTCGAGATGTAGAAGATGTGGTCAGCACAGGGTTTTTTCCCTCAACTTATGCGGAACTTTTGAATCGAGTTGCAACCTACTACTTTACGCGCCTGGGTGAAACATTCCGTATGGCGTTACCACCAGGATTATTGGGGCGATCGCAACGTCGGATTCGCTTAACTGTAGCTGGGGCGGCGGTTCCTACCAACACGAACGCCATCGTAGAGCCAAACCCTATCTACATCAACAGTCCGATTCTGACTTTTACCACTGTACCAAAGCCTTATTCTTTCCTGATTCATTTTTATCTACTCAAGATTCTTGAGAATAACTACTTGGTGGTTACGTTGACTTTATTAATCTTTCAAGGGTCAGTTGGTAAAATCAGCAATAAAACTGCCGATCGGATATTGCAACTTCTTCAGACACAAACAGATGGGGACTACAGCTTTGTACATCTTCAGCGCCAAGTTCAAGGAGCCCATAAAGGATTAAGAGAATTGTTGCGACGAGGTTTGGTAGAAAGTTATTTAGAACCCCCACGAGCAATTCGACCAAAGTATGAAAAAGCAGTGACTTTAGTGGGAAATCTCTTCGATCGCGACTTAACCACTCGCCAAAGAGAGATTTTGGAAGTGCTGAGAAGGCGTGGAGGGGAGTTGTGGCAAACTGAATTACTGCAAATTTGTAATGCGAGTCCATCGATCCTCAAAACGTTAGAACAAAAGGGCTACGTTGTCATCGAAGAAAGGGAAGTACTGCGAACAGAGAGTTCCTCTACGGCAGGGGGGATGCTAACAACACAGCAAACCAAGATATTAACACCAGCTCAATCAAAAGCGCTAGAGGTGATTACTCGTTTAGATGGATATGCTAAAGTACTATTACATGGAGTCACGGGTTCTGGAAAAACGGAAGTTTATTTGCAGGCGATCGCGCCTCTGTTGGCTCAAGGAAAATCAGCCATTGTCCTAGTACCAGAAATTGGACTCACCCCTCAGTTAACTGACCGATTCCGCGAGCGTTTTGGAAATAAAGTGAGCGTTTACCATAGCGCCCTCTCAGCAGGGGAACGTTACGACACCTGGCGGTTGATGTTAACAGGAGAACCCCAAATCGTTATCGGAACGCGAAGTGCCATTTTTGCCCCTTTGTCAAACCTAGGTTTAATCATCCTAGATGAAGAACACGACAGCAGTTTCAAGCAAGATTCTCCCATTCCCACTTACCATGCCCGAACGGTAGCCCAATGGCGAGCAGAATTAGAAAATTGTCCCTTAATTCTCGGTTCGGCAACCCCCTCGCTAGAAAGTTGGGTAAGCATCCAGGAAAAAGAAACAAGGGTACAAGGAGAAATTTTCCCGCACAGCCCCCAACCCCAGAGGGAACCCCTAGCCCCCACAGCCCCCAAGCCTCCCCTTTCCTTGTCCTCCTACTACCTCTCCCTCCCGGAACGTATCAACTCCCGCCCATTACCACCAGTGGAAGTTGTGGATATGCGGCAAGAATTGCGAGAGGGAAACCGATCTATATTTAGTCGTTCTTTGCAAGAGGCTTTACAAGAACTTCAAGAACGACGACAACAAGGAATTTTATTTATTCATCGCCGGGGACACAGTACTTTTGTCTCATGCCGAAATTGTGGATATGTTATGGAGTGCCCTCACTGTGATGTTTCCCTGGCATATCACTATACAGAAGAAGGTGCCCCACAAGTCCTGAGATGTCACTACTGTAACTATGCGCGATCGCATCCACGAAACTGTCCGGAATGCAGTTCTCCCTATCTGAAATATTTCGGTAGCGGTACCCAAAAAGTAGAGCAGGAATTAACAAAACAATTTCCCGAACTGCGCTGTATTCGCTTTGATAGCGATACTACCAGAACTAAGGGCGCACACCGTAACTTGCTTACCCAATTTATCAATGGTGAAGCAGACTTGTTGGTAGGTACGCAAATGCTGACCAAAGGGTTGGATTTGCCGCAAGTGACACTCGTGGGTGTTGTTGCTGCTGATGGACTGCTCCATTTCTCAGACTACCGCACTAGCGAACGAGCATTTCAAACCCTGACTCAGGTTGCTGGACGGGCTGGCAGAGGAGAAGATCTGGGGAGAGTCATCCTCCAAACTTACACTCCAGAGCATCCCGTGATTGAAGCAGTAAAGACCCACGACTATGAGTCTTTCGTAAATGCAGAATTAGAACAACGGCAAGCGTTAAATTATCCCCCCTATGGAAGGTTAATTTTACTGCGTTTAAGCAGCACTGACCCAATTCAGGTGGAGAATACAGCACAAGCTATCGCAGCAGGATTGCCGAAACAAGAAGGGCTGGATATTTTGGGACCAGCACCAGCAAATGTTTTACGGGTAGCCAATCGTTACCGCTGGCAAATACTAGTCAAGTTTGCTCCTGAAGCACTGCCATATTTACCAGACTGGGAAGAAGTGCGTAAACTTTGTCACCAGTCCGTTAGTTTAACAATTGATGTTGACCCACTTAATATGATGTGATTACACTCGTTGTATAGAATTTTTAATTTAGCTTAGGGTAGGCAATGTCCACCAAATACTTAAGGTGGGCACGGCTGACCCTACAATCTATTTTACCGATTACGGATTTCGGTATTGTAAAACTTCGTTCATAACATAATCAAACATAGTCATTTTTAATTATTTATTTTTTTGGTGCATCGAGTTGTGCTATCCAGGCTCGAACAATATCTGAAGCTGATACACCTCTTGCTTGACGCCATTCTAATTGCCTTAAAAGTTCCGCGAACGAAGTAGCAGTTATCTATTATAGAAAGCTATGTCTGCCTATATTTGGCTATCCGGAACTAAACTATTGCTATTAACTGGGTTATCTTTATTGTATGTGGTGGTATTCTCTTCTCTAAAAGCAGGATAGACAACCAATTATCACAAATTGTTCTGATGCTGTTAACAGTTACTGCTGTCTCTTACAAAATTGACAGCCTGCGAAGCAGCGAAGCAAAAAGAACTAGAAACGGAGGTTTCTAAACTTAGTTCAAATACCCTTATGGCTGATAACAATCGCTCTCAATGGGACTTAGGCAGGTTTATCGAAACCCTGACCTACTTTGAGGTTATTCCTTTCCTCAACTGGATACAAGATTTATTTCAGGGTCGCTCCAGTCATAATGAAGACAGACCTGATGGAGCAAAACAAGTGGGCGTTATATTAGTAGCTGGTGCAACGGGTGGTCTTGGTAAACGTGTGGTGCAACAACTCCTCGAACGGGGTTATAAAGTGCGATCGCTAGTTCGAGATATCGATAAAGCGAGGTCAATTCTCAGCCATGATACTGAATTAGTTGTTGCAGATATTACTCAAACAGACACTCTGACTCCCCTTGTCATGGCTAACATCAAAGCCGTAATATGCTGTACTGCCGTGCGCGTACAACCTGTAGAAGGAGACACGTCAGAACGTAATAAATATTATCAAGGCGTGAAATTTTACCAACCAGAGATTGTTGGCGATACCCCAGAAAACGTCGAATACCAAGGTGTGAAAAACTTGGTAGAGGCTGCAGCAAAATATCTGCCAAAAGCAGGTGAACGGGTGTTATTTGATTTCACAAATCCATCTACAGAACTAAAAAATATCTGGGGCGCGGTCGATGACGTGGTAATGGGCGGGGTTAGCCAAAGTAATATTCAATTAGTAGAAGGTACAGCTTTGTTCGCTGGCTTCGTTTCAACTGCCAACTCGGGAGGATTCGCATCTGTCAGAACCAAAAATTTCACACCTCCAATCAATGTGTCCGACTACAAAGGTATAGAACTGCGCCTGCGAGGTGATGGCAAACGTTATAAATTTCTCCTGCGTACAGAGTCACAATGGGATGGCGTTGCTTATAGCTATTCTTTTGATACGGAAGCAAACACTTGGATAAACGTCCCCATTCCCTTTGCAGATATGACTGCAGTTTTTCGTGCGAAAACGGTCAAAGATTATCAGCCTATTGACGCTAGTAAAATTTGCTCATTTCAGCTAATGTTGAGCAAGTTTGAATACGACGGTGAATTAAACCCCAATTTTTCCCCCGGTGGTTTCTCCCTACAGGTAGAATCAATCAAGGCTTATGGTGGAACTGTCTTGCCACAGTTTGTCCTTGTGAGTTCAGCAGGCGTCACTCGTCCCGGAAGACCTGGAATTAATTTAGATGAAGAACCGCCTGCAGTTAGATTAAATGACCAATTAGGGGGGATTTTAACATGGAAATTAAAGGGAGAAGATAGTATAAGGCAGAGTGAAATTCCTTATACAATTATCAGACCATGTGCCTTAACTGAGGAACCAGGGGGTAAAGAGTTTATCCTTGCCCAAGGCGATAATATCAAAGGAAAAATCAGCCGTGAGGATGTGGCTAAGCTTTGTGTAGAAGTGCTAGAACAAAGTCAAGCGTGTAATACTACCTTTGAAGTAAAAGAGAGAGAAAAGAATGCTAGTTCTATTGACTGGCAAAATCTATTTTCTCGGCTGCAATCTGACTAAAATCACCCAACAGTTATCAGTAGCAGTGGTAACTGATAACTGATAACTGATGACTGGAATAAAGCGATGAAACGTATCTGGCTGGTGGTATCAGCACTATTTTTAGGAATCTTAATCTGGGGTGGAATATTGTCTAATACTGCAACATCCCAGCAATTCGATTCCCGCGTCTCGAACTTAGAAGCGGATTTGAACCGTTTGGAAACTAGGGTTATCCGTATAGAATCACTACTGAGTCAAAATCGCCGGATACCTCCAACCCAAACCCCACCATCATCATCATCGCGTTCCAGAACAACTTTGCCGCTACAGGATCGAGAGCGTATGTTCGATAGGCTAGCCACACTGGTAGTAGAACTGAAGCAGCAGGTTAATCAATTAGAAGGGCGAGTGGCAAAATTGGAGAAACGTTAAGCAGGTTGGTACAAATAAAGTTAACTAGTTTAAAGTTGTTATTTGTCATTTGTCACTTGTCATTGGTAAGTTAGCTGGCAATACCCATCCTGTGAAATCTATATATACCGCTTACAGGAGCGTGGAGTTGTGTTACTTGATAACTTATGTACTAAGTTATCTATTTTCCCTGGTCAGAACTAGCAATTTACTTGAATATAAAGGTGACGGTATCGAGTGTTTATCACAACTAAACTTAGGCAGCCGTTCACAAGAAAAATATCATCAATTCACCATTCAATCTCAATATACAAGTATGAGCAAGAAGTCGGACATCAAACGGGCATATCAATTAGCAGCAGAGATGACACATATTTTAGTTGTTACTTTAAGCACAGACAAAAACCGAAAGAACAAAAAATCTGTAACTAAGCGAAAAAATGAGAAGTAGGTCAACAGGAAAAAACGCCATTTTTATGGTACGGGGAGACGCCCGTACCACATTCCTGGAGAATTTATTTATGAGAAATTCCTAACTCTTTATTAATAAAAAGAACTAATCCCTAATGATAAAGGAAGGCTTTTATCTGCCATCTACTACTACCCGAATTTGCTTGCGGGGACAGCGCCAAGGCTGTGCAACTCCTGTCCCAACATAGACACAACCTTCGGCTCGCATTGCATCGTCAGAGACATTATTTGGCTTGTAAAATCGCCAACGCCCTTTGTCATCTGGTCCCGATACTGCTCGCAATGTACGCGTTTCAGATGAACCTCTATCGTATCGATCATCGTAACGACCGCCCCAATCGCGCTCAGAAACTTCTACACGAATTCTCTGACTGGGACAACGCCAAGGTATTTGTGTACCAACATTAACACAACCTTCGGCTCTCATCGCGTCGTCAGAAACATTATTTGGCTTGTAGAATCGCCAACGTCCTTGGTCATCAGGTCCCGATACTGCTCGCAACCTGCGCGTGTAAGACCCACCTCTGTCATATCGGTCCTCATAGCGATCTCTACCATATCGATCGTCGTAGCGATCGCGATCGCTATAATCTCGCTGGAAAATTTCTACTCGAATTTGGTCGCGGGGACAGCGCCAAGGCTGAGCATTTCTTCTCCCAACATAAACACAACCCTGTGCTTGCATTTCGTCATCCGAGACATCACTTGGTTTGTTAAATCGCCAACGTCCTTTGTCATCCGGTCCCGATACTGCTCGCAGTGTACGTCTTTCCCTGTACCTCTGAGATATTAGCACAGGTGACTCCAGCGGTTTCACTTCTTCTGCTGAGACAATTGGTTCGTGTATTCCAACTGTTGCAACAGACACAAGCAAAGCTACAGATAAAGCAGAAATTCGCTCGATATTCATTTTACTCTACTTTCGCAACGTTTTCTTCTTGCACTAACGTTATTTGCTCGCTTTTTGGCTGCAACAATCCCAGGATGTTCCTGCTTAAGATAAAAAAGGATTTCACTATGTAGGATGACTGAATAATTACCAAATTAGTTCCTTATTTCATTATTATTTTCCAGAGTAAATCAGCACCATAAAGGTAACAAAAAGATAAGATTTTATGCATATTTGAATATTTTTGTCAACTTTTTATGCTCAAAACTTAGTAACAATTTATATAAAGAAGCGTCATACCAAATACTAACGCTTGTAACCAAATCAGTATCTCGCTCGGCTCTAACCATAGTCTTTAAAGCATTGAATTGAAGGTAGTTCTTTAAGATTATAGGAACGATGCGGGAGACAAATCGTCCGATTGGGTGTAAATAGCTCACCGCGATAGGTGAGTTCTTTTTCTATCAACGCCTTTCCTGACCAGCAGATAAGGTAAGGCTAGCTTAGAAGCCAAAAAACATCAGGGATTTAAACGGATAATAAGCTACTCGTTATTGATTTGAAACAAAAATCTCTCACTTCTGAGGGTTAAAATTGCCCTTTGATAGTCGGAAAACTTAACAATAGAAACTCTAATGAGATGCATATGACATTACCTATTAAAGAAATAGTATTAGCGCCAGGAGAAGGCGATCGCCTTACCATTGGCAATAGCGAAGTCACATTCAAAGCAGTTGGATCTGATACTGACGGTCATGTAGGTATATTTGAAAACTTAATACAACCAGGAGGAACAGCGCCAGGACCGCATATTCACCGCCACATTGAAGAGATGTTTTATGTGTTGGAGGGAGAAGTTGAGATTTTAGTTGGCGAGCGAAAAGTACAAGGTCAACCAGGGGCTTTTGTGCTGGTTCCTCGCGGTACTCCTCATGCATTTGCCAATCTGGGAACAACACCAGCAAAGTTACTTATAATGTTTTCTCCTGGAGGAGAGCGCGAAAAATATTTTCAGGGTTTAGCAGAACTGATAAAAGATGGTCAAAAGCCAAAGAAAGAAGATTTACTGGATTTGATGCGACGATTCGACCAAGAACCAGTAGAAATAGAGGAAAAATAAAGATTGAGCCTGTTGTCTACCTATAATCTTTTAATCTTTGATTTGGGTAGGATAAGTTCACTTATGGCTCATGAAAGAATTTCTATAATCATTCCAGTTCTTAATGAGGAAGAAAATATTAAGCAAACCTTAGCTAGTAGCATCCCAAATACAAACGTAGAAGTCATTGTTGTAGATGGCGGGTCAACAGATACCACGGTCTCAATTGTTCAATCCTTAGGTGTTAAAGTCTTATCAGCTCCTCCCGGTCGTGCTTGTCAAATGAATGTGGGTGCTTTAGTGGCAACAGGCGAGATTCTGCTGTTTCTGCATAGCGATACATGGTTACCTCCTGGGTTTGATGAAATGGTTCGCACTGCGTTGAAGCCTCTGAAGCAAAAATGTGAAAGCGCTCCTGTAGGTGGTGCGTTTGCATTGCGAATCAATTCACCTTTAGCAAGTTTGCGGTTAGTTGAGTGGGGAGTGAATTTGCGATCGCGCTTTTTACAAATGCCCTACGGGGATCAAGCCATTTTTCTGAAAGCGGAGACATTTCACAAAATGGGTGGCTTTCCCGATCTACCGATTATGGAAGATTTTGAATTGATGCGTCGATTGAGAGGCACCGGAACTATTGCGATCGTTCAAACACCTGTTGTCACCTCAGCACGTAAGTGGCTAAAAAGAGGTGTTCTTCAAACTACGCTCATCAATCAAATAATTATTTTTGCTTACTTATTGGGAGTTTCACCCCTGCGGCTTGTAAACTGGTATCGCCGACAATACTCTCGCTAAAATACGTTCATTTTAGCGGGCATGGGCGGGAAACGCTGGTTTAGTGCTTGAGAATGATTCTGGGCAAGCACAACTGGTGAGTACAGAATCTCTAGCAAGGCTATTTAAATCATTTCAGAATCATATTGAGTGTGTCTTCTTGAACGCATATTATTCAGAAAATCAAGCTGCAGAATGGAATATTAAGACCGTGAATGCACAATAGCAATATCTTGAAGAATGCTCTCATCTCCTCGATGATGGGCAGCTTGCCTCACTCTTTGCCACAGCTCGTTATTCTCTCGGTAAATGCTTAAGGCTGCGATCGCATCTTTTGCATCCGTACTTTTGCCCTTTTCTACCAATGATATAAGAAACTCCAAAGCAGAATCTTGTCGCAGCATGGCGATCGCGAGTAGTCCAGTCCGACGCAGTTGTACGTTATTTGTTTGTTCCCACCAACTTTTGAGAATTGGGAATGCGTCATTGATTCGAGATTCACCCAATGCCAAAGCTGCAAGCTCGCAAACTTGTTCTTCTGGTGTAATGAGAAAACTTGCAATTAAAGGCAGTGACTGGACGGGAGCAAGTTGCAATAAACCAGTGAAACATTCTGAGAGAACTTGAGGAGCCTTATCACCCATACGGACTTTTAAACGCAGCAATGGCACACCTTGAGGATTTGCAGTGTAAGCGATGGCTTTAGCTGCTGCAACCCTTGCCTCTGGTTTGGGATCGGCTAACAAATCAGCCAATTCATTCATGACATCTGGATAGTTCATCCTTACCAAACCTAGAGCACATATTCCACGTAGAATCGCAGCTGTATCTTCCTTTCCTCCCCAAACAGGCTCCATTTGTATATGACGAATGCCTTGAAGAAAAACGTTTTCCTCACTGTATTCCAAACGGTAGAGTGTTTCCGCTATCTCCTTTTTAGCCAGACAACCTTGGTCTGTTTCTGCGGGCTTGACCATCATTCGCTCAAAAGCTGCTACAAGGTCGGGTATCAACGAAGCGATTGCCAGCTCTCCCACCATCTTTGCTGCGCGAGCAATGGCAACAGAATACTTGCTTTTGATAACTTGGCGCAGAGTGGCGAGGGCTGCTTCATCTATGGGGTTTTCCCGAATTTGAGTCAGGATAGATAAGGTGTCTTCAAGCTTGCGCGATTTTGCCATATGTTCTCCTAGCTCCTTTGGTTGTAACTCTTACTACAGCTTCAACAATGTCAGAATAAGTTGATGGTCAGTTGCCTTCGTCATTATAAGTATACTTGTACTATTTTCAAGACGCGATCTCATTTTATTAGCAATAAAAAAAGCGCTTCGAGAACGAAGCGCTGTAGCTGGTCTTTATTAAGCACTCATAACAGACCGAGCAAGAACCTAAATCTTAATAACCTTAGCCGTTGATAGCAGAACCCTCTCCCCATCTCCCCCTCTCCCCATCTCCCCATCTGCCTTAATGATAAGTCTTTACCCGGACATGATATGACTTCCTCAAAGGGGCTTGTCCTCTCAAAAATTTAGAGTAGAAATTGCGTCCTGCTTTTGCTTTTCAGTTACGCTAAGATAGGTCTCAAGAGCAGCCAAAGTACGATAACCACTGATTGATTGAATGTGCTGCAATAGTACACCAGTATGGCTCATCCTGGTCAGTAGTTAACAAAAATAAACAGTAATTCCTTAATTGCTTTAACGCGATCGTATCTTCAGGATATGAAGCGGGATACATCTAACAAGAAGTTGTAGAGACGCGCCATGGCGCGTCTGCCATAATGCGTCTCTACATTTCTAAAATTCCTACAAACAATCTTTAACCGAACTCTATAGAGAATTAACGGTAATTTCTATTCCTTGGGTCGTCGTAGTAATCTTGGTCAGCAGGGTCACCATAAGGGTCTTGATTAGCTGCAAAGGGGTTATCGTAACTCTGGTCACCGGGGTCACCGTAAGGGTCTTGGCTGGCTGGAATGGGTCTGCCGTAATACTCTTGGTCAGCGGGGTCACCATAGGGGTCTTGACTGGCTGGAGTGAGGTTACCATACTGCCCGTAAGCATCAACGGGGTCACCGTAGGGGTCTTGGCTGGCTGGAGTGAGGTTACCATACTGCCCGTAAGCATCAGCGGGGTCACCGTAGGGGTCTTGACTGGCTGGAGTGAGGTTACCATACTGCCCGTAAGCATCAGCGGGGTCGCCGTAGGGGTCTTGGCTGGCTGGAGTCACATTACCGTATTGCCCGTAAGCATCAGCGGGGTCGCCATAGGGGTCTTGACTGGCTGGAGTCACATTACCGTATTGCCCGTAGGTGTCAGCAGGGTCACCATAGGGGTCTTCATTTGCAGGACGTACTTGACGGTCATCTTCATCCGATCCAACAAACAAATCCCTCGCCTTGCGGAAAAAATCGTCTACCATAACCTATCTCCTTAAATTCTTTTCAATTCGTTCCCTTAGTACACTTCTTGTGGAACAACGTCAGTTAAAGTCCGACCTGTACTGCGTCCGTTGTAGCCTTGGAAATCTTGATAGCGTCGTGCTTCAGACTCTGGAACTCGAATTCCTCCTTCAGGAGGCGTTACCCAGTGAGGACGACCTTGAGCATCGCGATAGTAAACACGCCCATTCTTAGAAAGGTAGTACTTGCCTTGGGGTCCAGCACCCTGTGCATTCTTGCGTTGATTGTAAATATAGTAAAGGGCAGCAGCACCCGCCAAAATTGCCACTTTCTGTCCCGTTGATAATCCCCTTCTTGCTTGTTGTGGTGCGTTTGCAGGACCGGGATAATTCACATTTCTACCACTTACAGTATCGTCAATAGGTGGTGCTGAAGATTGTGAACCTCCACCACCGCAGCTACTCAGAACTGGAACTGTTAACAATGCCGAAAGAAAAACAGCTGTTGGGAGAGAAGCTAGTTTGCGCTTTAAGAAATTTATGTTCATAGTGTTTTTTTCAATCGCCTTGCATTTGTTAAATGTCCTGCTGTTGTAACAACAGTGTTCAAGTTCCTGCTACTTGTGGTGGGATTAAAAGAACAATTGCCGCTCGTTTACAACAGCACAAGTAAACTCTTTGATTGCAATGGTGATGTAGTTTTTCAATTGCTCCATCTTGCCTTTGAAAGAAGTTGCATTCCCCCACAGGAAATATGCAAACTTCCAGGTGGGTATAGGCTGCATCAAGCAAAAACGCTTTCACCTCCTGCTAAGACATTTCTAAAACTAGATGAAACCCACAACGAAACCTGTAATTGATTAGTGACTTCCAGATAAAAAAATATTTGACTTTCTCTTGTGGTGCGGGATTGACGCCCGCCAATTATACAAAAGGGGGGAGGACGCCCGTTCCACAAGATGGATAATCTATTTCTTGAAAATTTATTAGTATTTTAGTACTAACACCGCAAATAGATACTCTCGAAATCTTTTGAGAATGTTCACCGTTAAAAACTGTTGGCAAAAATTTGAGGAGCAAAGTTTCCGTAATTTTACAGGTGACAATAATACTTAATAGTTATATTCTGAAGATTTAGCTATTAAAAAATTAGAATCGTTTGACAACGCTAAGGTAAATTTCGAGTTTTTTCAATGTGTGAAGAAGGGTTTTCTAATGAAATGGAATATTGAAAGAAAAACCATAATAGGACTCGGTTTAGCATCAACAGTTGTAGTTACTATCAATGCAGTTTACCGCATCTCATTCAACCAATATAGAGAAACTTCTGCTGGGGCGCTCCACAATAACCAAGTGCTACATTATTTGAAAAAAACTCTTGTACAATTAAAAGATATTGAAATTGAACAACAAATATATGTCATTACAGGAAAAGAGCAATACTTAAGTCCGTACTATAATGAAGTTGTTTCAATCGATCGCAGTATTCAAGAACTAAAGAGACTAACGGCAGATAATCCGCATCAACAGCGCCGGATTGTATCTTTAGAACCTCTTATTAGACAACATTTAACAGTTATAAAAAAGATAATTGATTTACGACGCCAACAGGGATTTTTGGTAACGCAAAAGTTTATTGAAACAAACAAAGAAAAGAATTTGATAGAACGTGTCTGGCTATTAGTAGGTGAAATGGAGGATGAAGAAAATAAGCTGCTGAGAGAGAGGTTAGAAAAGGAAAAAAAAGAAGCTCAAAGGGACAATATTTTTTGCGTTATTGGAACTATTTTCAATATTTTCATATTTTTTCTAATTCTTTTAGCTATCGATGGGGAAATACAAAAGCGTAAGAATATACAAGCTAAACTATTAAAGGCTAATGAAGAATTAGAACGAAAAGTACAACAACGCACATTTGATATCACACAAGCTTTGGAGACAGAAAGAGAACTCAGCCTACTCAAATCCCAAATTGTTGCTATTATTTCTCATGAGTACCGTACTCCATTGACGACTATTTTATCTTCTGCTGAATTACTTCAACATTATGGTTGTAAATGGTCTGAAGAAAAGAAACTAAGCCATTTCACTCGCATTCAAAAAACTGCTCAACATATGGCTAAGTTAGTTGATGATATGCTATTGCTTGGTAAAGCAGAAACTCGCCAAATACAATTAAATCCCTCTTCATTGAAGTTAAAGCAATTTTGCTTGGACATGATAGACCAGATGATAGCGGGTACCTCAAGGGAAATTTCTATAGAGTTTGAGTATCAAGGAATTGATAACTATGCAGAATTAGACGAAACACTCTTACGACAAATACTTGCTAATTTGCTTTCAAATGCCATCAAATATTCCCCTAGCAAGTGCATAGTTCAATTGAAGGTTCAATGTCTTGATGGAATTGCTCAGCTCTGGATTAAAGATTTTGGTATTGGTATTCCAGAAGCAGAACTTTCAAAAATCTTCGAGTTCTTTTACCGAGCTAGTAATGTCGGTACCGTTTCTGGAACGGGTTTGGGATTGGCTATTGTCAAAAAGTGTGTGGACTTGCACAGAGGTACTATTTTTGTAGAAAGCATTTTGAATCAAGAAACCACCTTTACCGTCACACTACCATGCATACAGACCCTCAGTGCTTGGTACAAATAAAGTTAGCTGGTTAAGATTGTCCTTTGTCATTTGTCATTAGTTATTTGTAAGGGCTATCTCATATCTTGCACCATCGCCTTATTGCAAAAGTAAAAGCCCAAAAAGCAAATTATTTCGTAGGGTGGGCACTGCCCACCAGCTATTATTGAGAAAATTATAGGCTAAAAAGCTTATTGTTTCGTAGGTAGGGCTATGCCGCACGTCTACTAAATGAAAAGGTGCAAGATGTCAGTTCAGCTACTTGCTTAGTTGGGATACACGTAAGTAACTTCGAGTTGTGGGTAGGGCACTACTCGAGATTTTTCAGTATTTTCCCAAGAGTGGAACAGTCAGCGCCAAAACTATACTGGTTCTGGCAAAGACAATCATTATTTTAAGTTAAAAAAGCCACAAATTATGGAAATCCAAGCTAAGACTCGTCTCCTTCTTGCACTATGGGATTTGGGAGGGGCAAAACAAGAAGTGAAGAAAGGCGAACTGACAAAACGTATTGTATCAAAAACCAGAAAAGTAGCTGATTATCAGGGTGTTTTTACTGAATTGCAGACTCAGGGCGCGATCGCTATCTCTAAAACAGGGTTTACTCTGGTATCTCCCAAAGGTTTAGAAGTTTTGGGTGAAGGTTTGAAAAGCCCGGATTTCAAGTTTGAAGGAACCATTGTCGGTACGTGGACAGCGAATGCACTCCTTAAATGGATCGGTCAGACAAATGGTGTAGTGAGTTCTAAGGCTGTATCAACGAATGGCTTTAAGAGTGCGATATCTTCTAGTGTTGATAAAGCGATCGCATCTTACGACACCTTTAAGCCAGTAGCGTTACAAGTCTATGACCAGCTTAACCGCGACTATAACTTGAATGATTTAGTACCAATTTATCGGATAAGACGGGAGATTGGCGATCGCATTAGCCGTTCTGATTTCAATGAGTGGCTGCTAGAGATGCAGCAGAAGGACATTTTACAGCTAATGGCAGGAGAAATGCGAGATATCACTCCGGATAAACGTGAGGATTCAATCACCATCCCTGGAGGCGGACTGCGTTACTACGCTAAGCTTTTAAATTCCTAATTTGTTTTGAATCCTTATGTAGATCCTTACCTCAGATTAAAACACTATGAACAGTTCAGCTGTTTCACCAATAGAAGCCGTCAACATCGCCATCCAAAGCTACAATCCATTTATTAACGTCGGCATCGTCAAAGAACAAGATGTCTGGGGAAAGGGATTCCCTGATGTGCCAACCTTAAATGCTCACGCTTCTGATACAGTTTTTCAGGCTATTAAACTGGTGGGAACCAGTCTATCTAGTCAAGAAAAGGTAACATCAATAGCCATAACTGCTGCACAGGGAGTGGGTAAAACTCACATCCTCAGTCGCATTCGTCATCAGCTCAAAGCCGATGGAAGTGCTTTGTTCGTTTATGCAGGAGTAAATAATTATACAGATTTAAACCTAGTTAAGTACCAATTCCAGCAAACTTTAGCAGATAGTCTCAGCAACACTGGTAGCCAAGGGGTAATGCAGTGGCAGGAAGTGGCGGCAGCGATGGCAAACGAAGGCTTTAAAGCCATCGATTCCAATTTTCCGAGTCTTTCTCCGAAAGTACTGGTTGAACGATTTGACAGAGTATGTGCAACTTGGTCAGCTAAGAACAGGAATTTAATGGATAGGCTGACGAAAGAAGTTCTCAAAACAAAACCCAACGCAGACCCCTATATTGTCCGGGCAATTTTGTGGACTCTTTCAGAAACTCAGGCATCTTTTGCCATTAAATGGTTATCTAGCAACGAGTTAGCCTACTCTAATGCTGAGGCTCTGGGATTACCTAATCCTAGTAAAACTAATCAAGATAGAGAAGCTGAAGCCCTAAAGACTGTTCAGCAAATACTGAATTTGGTGAGTTACTATAACCCCATCGTTATTTGTTTTGACGAAATAGACGTAGAAAATAACTGTAATGCTGATGGGTTTACCACTCCACAGGTCATTGCTGATTTAGTTAAGCGTCTACATGATACTCTCGAGCACCCAGAACTCGGTCGAGGGGTTGTCATTCTTACAGTTATGATGCCTGATACATGGATTCATAAGGTAGATTTGATGCCCGCAGGTATACCAGATAGAATTTCAAAATATACTCAACGCAAACCGATAGATTTAAAATCACTTGGTAGTGATTCTATGGTTGAATTAGTCACTTTGTGGCTGAAAGAGTTTTACAAGGCGAAGAACTTAATCCCTCCTAATCCTTTTTATCCATTTGAAGAGACTGAATTGAGAAAGTTTGGTAAAAATCAACTAACTGTAAGGGAAGCTTTGAGATGGTGTGCAGAGAATTTTAAAGTTTCAGAAGAGATATTACCAGAAGACCCACATGAGCGATTTCAGATTGCATTGCAGAGAGAAAGGAAGGTTGAGCGTGGAAATTATATAGAGGATAATTTCCTAATCGCTAATGTACTACAATTTAGCTTTCAGACATTAAAAGGAGAAAAATTGGAGGGTGAGACTTCTACAGGTGAAAAGTTGAATGGAATAAAAATTGAAGAAGTCATCGAAGTACCGCAAAAATCACCTAATAATGGCTACATCAATTTTAAAGTGGTTGCTAAAGAAGAAGAAAAAGATATAAAGATTGGAGTAGCTGTCATTCAACCGCCTAAATTGTTACTATCAGGATTAAATCGGTTAACTGAATATCATAAGTTTGATATAACCCGTGGTTGCTTGCTACGCTCTAAATCTAAAAAAGTTAAGAAGAAAGGAGAAACTTATAAGTTGCTTGAACACTTCATATCAACCTTAGGTGGAGAATGGGTGGATTTAAAAGCAGAGGAAATCAGACAACTCATTGACGTTTATTTTATTTACAAAAAGCGTGAATACTATCAACTCAACGATGAGCAAATTCTGAAGTTTGCTCAACCCTTAACTCGAGAAAATCCTTTACTACTAGAAATTTTAAGTGCTCCTTCGGGTCAAATCGATAACGAGACTATTGAGGGAGAAGAACTATTAAACGACTTCCTCAACCCATCTAATATTGAGAACACAGACAACTCAGATGATCTGAGTGAGTTGTTGAACTAACCATGAGTCAATCAATTTTGCTTCAAACAGCTCTTTGTTTACCTGCTCCTGATATTGAAGCATTAATCCAAGGGCAAATGATTGCTGCAATGCCTCAGAATTTTATCAATCCGGGTCAGCAATTTGCTTTATATCCAACGAATATCTCTATTAACTTATTACCTTCTGAGCGGTACTACCGCTCAGGTTTTTTACCTATTGCCCAAAAAGTTTTTGTAAACTTAGGTTCTGAGAAAGTTGTGATTAAAGCCTGGGCTAAATGCGAAGGCTGCAAAACGCATATTCCTGAATCATTCGAGGCTTTGTCACAATTAACCGTTTGGACAAAAGAAGCATTACAGCAAGCACTTGGGAAACGACCTCATATTTTTATTGCTTACTTACGGGTTTATCAGCTACTTGAACTGTGTGAAATTCCGGTGCAAGCACAAAGCCGTCAGTTTGTTCCTTTACCTCATTCTTTGAGTGTTTCTGAAGCAAACCCTGTGTTGAGCGATCGCATCTTTGCCATCCGCAAACAGCAGTTAGAAACACGCCAACCACCAGAACACCCTGAGTTAGAAGAATTGCAAAGCGATTTAGCACGGCTGTCTCAAACAAACTCATCTGCTAAGAAGCTAGAGGAACATATCAAAATATTTCTTGGTTGGAGTAGCGAACAATCGACAGATTTTGTAAATTCGGATTTCGTTTGGATTCAGAAAATCGCTGAAGTCGGTAATTCTAGCGACGGATATACTTTTGAAAAATTAGTCCGTCAAGGGTTGCTGAAATTAGGCTTTACAGGTTCGGGGCTTGCTCCTGACTCAGTTGGTGGAGCAGGTGGGATGGATTTTTATTGTGAATATCCTTACCCAATGGTAGGAGAATGCAAAGCCACAAAATCAGAAAAGGTTTCTGATGGAACTCCCGCACAGCTGCTCAAAATTGGCATGAATCATTTAGGCAAAACTCAGTACGATGGTTCCATTAAATTAATAGTAGCCGCAGGAGAACTGACTGCATACGCGCTTAGAACCGCTACCCAAAACGAAATGAATGTTATTAGACCTGAAACTTTACAAAGACTAGTTGAAATGCAAGCACAGTACCCAGGTTCTATCAACTTGTTAGAACTAAAGCAGTGTTTACAGAAAGAGCCTTTTGGGTTATCTGATGATAAAGTAAATCGCTATATTGATAAAGTTTATCAAGATATCAAGCTGCGATCGCACATTGTGAAAATATTAAAAGATTATTTAGGAGCTACCAAATACGAGCGTGCTGGGGTAGAAGCACTACATGGTGTCTATGCAATTTCTCATCCCCCTCAACCATTAAAATCTAGAGAACTGCATGAAATTCTTGTTGAGCTTTCATCACCCTTAACAGGTTACGTGGGACGCATTCCAGGAGAAGATTGGAGACGCGATCGCTTTTACTTCCTGCGAGACTTACCAATAGTTCAACCTTAATTTTATCTCTCTTCTTGTATGCTGCCTGTTGGGGTACCTTTTTGCGATCGATTCGCTACAGCATAGCGGCAAATCGCAGATGAAGATTGTGTTGGGTTTCGTTGCTCAACCCAACCTACGTTGGATGGTACTGATGAAGATTGTGTTGGGTTTCTGATGAAGATTGTGTTGGGTTTCGTTCCTCAACCCAACCTACGTTGGATGGTGCTTTTCGGGCTAATGTGTAGCTTCCAATTTAAAGGATGTTTGTTAAGCCATATTTGCTCCAAACCTGCTTCCTATAAATTGAGAGACTTTAAAACCCCCATTCCCTCGTAGGGAAGGGGGGTAGGGGGGTTAGGTCGAGACAACGCATCAAACCCTTCTTGTTTCTCTTTGGAAATAATTTTTCAACAAATTACGTACTTCTGTCTGAATAAATCTCAGCAAATGATTTTTTTCTTGTTGGGTCATTTTCTGCAACAACTCACTTTGATTTTCCCTCAGTTGCTCAAAAATATCCTGAATAAAAAGATTGAATAATTCTCCCGATTTGCTTTTTTCTCTTGGTTGGGTATAGCCTATTTTGGAAATTGCATTTTGCAAACGATTGTTTGTAATGAGATTGAATGCTTCCCATTGCAAAGTTTCTAAGTTATCTTGCTTGTTAAATGATTGACCTTCAGACCATTTTTCTGCTAAGTGAAATCGTCTATCTTCGGCAAATTCAGGAATTTTGTGTTTGACAACAGGTCTGATTTTCCCTTTGGGGGTATCCACATAGATGGTTTTCAGGGGTTTGATAACAACTCCCTCTGCTTTATTTTCTTGATTGAGTGGCGGTAAATTTAGCAATTGGGGAATTGTTGATTCAAAACCAATTGGAAAAGCCATTGCTTCAGTATACTTACCACGAAAAAGCGGTATGGCGTAAAGAATCCCAACTTCCTGCAGGATATCCATAACTTCGTCATAATCCAGGTAAGTACGGGGTACTTTATCAGCACCGTATTCAATGGCAATATCAAAAGCACAAAATTCTATGGAGGGAGAATAGTAAATACCTGTCTGGACGGGTTGAGCAGATAAATCGGGTGTAACATCGGGGTGGGGATAAGTACCTCCGAATAACTCCCCATAAATGAATATACGACTAATTTGAGAATGTTTGCGTTGAGCGGTCTGCGAAGGCAGTAGGGAAGCGATCGCAAAAACGCGTTTTACATTATGGCTTAATTTTGGCAGCAGTGTTTGATAATTAAAAAAGCTTTCTCCTGCATCTAGAAATTTTTTGCGATTGGCACAGCGAATGACCTCGCCATCAGTGATAAAACAGAAATTTGCCCCATGAATCTTCTCTGTCACCACCCAATCTGTTTTTCCCAGCAAGCGATACCCTGCTTCATCAAGTTGCCAGCGACTCAAAGACTCATCAATCTTCTCATAGCTGGTAAAAGTCCAATTCTTTGAGGTATCCATAGTTGGAACAACCAATCATATCATGTCCGGGTAAAGACTTATCATTAAGGCAGATGGGGGGAGGGGGAGATGGGGAGAGGGGGAGCGGGTTTTCCGGTTTTTGCACAGATTGTTTAATCATAACTAATTAACCGGACTTAAAATCACAATCAAAAAAATAGGTGGGCATTAGCCCTACCTACGTTAGATTTGCTTTAGCTATAAGCCCAAACTGGATTTCAGGCAAAATTATTTAACAAAATTATTTATTTACAGCAAATTACAACGCGGAGGAGGTACAGATTGTTGTGAGGGCAAACAGCCGTTTGCCCCTACCGATGTACTTCATTTACCTGAAATGTGCTGTATCCAACCTGTGTTGGTGTTGCTGCAACTGTCTCTATGTTTTTTGCTGCATCCAAGTTTCTTAAGGCTGCTTGTGCTGCTTCCAAGTCATAAGGAAATGGTGCCTTTTGAGGAACATAGTCCCGTTCATAAGGTGGTTTGTGACGCAGTACGGCGTTTACCAAAACCACGGTTTCCGAACTCAGATTGATTGCCCCATGTAGGACACCTGGTGGAATTATGACTACTACAGGATTGTCTTCACTTAAAGGAATATACTGATACTGTTTATTAAGCAGAGTGACGATAACAAATCGACCTTTAACGACCAGTAGTTGATCGGTGTGGGTTTTATGAACAAATAGGTCATCTATTGTATTGGGTGGAATCTGCACTAGCATCGTTTCATCACTGGCTTGTGCGGTAAAAAACTCCACCATTCCGCCCTTGCTGGATTCCAGCTTGCGGATTTCTATCCCCCGGTATTTACTCATATTAAATTCCTAAAAGAGCATCATAAAGATTGAAGCCTTATCTTCAATCTTAGATGCTCTATATTAAAAAAATGTGACTTGGAGAACAAAAAGTGACCGAGATGTGATATGTAATGCCTCCAATGTCAGTAAATCATGGTAAAGACGCCAGATGTCGTGTCTCAACAGATTAACTGATAGATACCTTTAAACTACTGGGTTGTCTGAGGTTACCGGACAGCACTACACCACGTTGATTGGCGTGTAAATGACGCACAATCTTGTAGATTGCTTCTACTTGGTCGGATGCACCTGCTTTTTCTGCAACTTGTTCCAGAGAAAGGGCTGCTTTTTCTTTTTGCAGGACTTCTACAACTCGTGTTTGCAACTCAAGAATTGCAGCGGCTGCTTTTTTACCAGCTTCTACCCCTGGTTGATGGTAGGCGTTGATGCCAACTAAGTTGCCATAAAAGCCAACTGCACGCTCGTATAAAGCAATCAGCGCCCCTACTGTGCGGGGGTTGACTTCGGGAATTGTCACGGTAATGGAATCCCGTTGGTTTTCGTAGAGCGCTTGTCGGGTTCCTTGAAGAAAACCAGATAAGTAATCCCCTGATGTAATGCCAGGTTCTAGTTCTGGAGATGAACCTTTGCGGTCTTCCAAAACTTCAATAAAGGTAACAAAGAAGTTTGCGACACCGTCACGCAACTGCTGAACGTAGGCGTGTTGGTCGGTTGAACCTTTGTTACCGTAAACAGCTATACCTTGGTGGACGATATTCCCTTGCAGGTCTTTTTCTTTACCCAAGGATTCCATCACTAGTTGTTGCAGGTAGCGGCTGAATAAAAGTAAGCTGTCCGGATAAGTTTGAATATGTGATTTGGCGATCGCTACACCTTACCCCATCTCCAGAAGTTTTGCTAAATCAAGTCATCCAGATTTTATCCCCAAACAAAGAGAGGAAAGTCGCAGAATCTTTAGAAACCCTAATTTCACAATTTATCGATTGCTTGCGTTCTTCTCGTTGTCTGATTATTTTAGATAATTTTGATTCTATTTTATATAGTAAATATATAGATTTCAGCGATCCCTTTTCTCAAAAATTAGTTAATCAAATAAGTAATAAAGAGTTTCCAGACTATTTTCTTCCTCAAATTTCCTATTACAAAGAATATGAAATTTATGGAGAAATTATTAGACGAGTCGGAGATTCGCAGCATCAAAGCTGTTTGATTTTTACAAGTCGAGAAAAACCTCGGGAAATTTCTGTTCTTGAGGGGAAAACATTGCCCGTGCGTTGTTTAAAATTAACTGGATTAAATTATACAGAAAGTCAGAAGATTTTGCAAGCTAAGGGATTGGTAGATCTTAGAGAAGATGAGTGCAAATTATTAATTGATTGGTATGCAGGCAATCCCTTATTTTTAAAATTAGTTGCTACTGCCATTCAAGAATTATTTGGTAGTAAGGTATATGATTTTTTAGAACAAGGCACTGTGGTTTTTGGAGATGTTAGAGCTATTTTAGATCGACAGTTTAATCGATTATCAAACTTAGAAAAACTGATAATGTATTGGTTAGCCCTGAATCAGGATTTAGTTTCAGTAAATCAGTTACAAAGAGATATTGTACCTAGAGTGTCACAGAGATTAGTTTTAGAAGCCATAGAATTGTTACAGAGACGTTCTCTCATTGAAAGAAAAGGCTCAAACTTTTCTCAAATCCCTATTCTGATGGAATATATAGCTGAACGATTAATTGAGGAAAATTTTAAATCTATCGGAGAAAAAGGAGGCTCACTATTAATGAGTTATACCATGTTGGAAAGCAAAATCAAGAACTATATCAGAGAAAAGCGTTTAAACTCCCAATTTTAACAATTTCGCGGAATTCCCCATCCGCCTATGCGGTGGGGATGGATAGCGGTAAAATTATGGGGTATGCGCTAAGGCGCACGCTTCGCGAACGATGCCCCGTAATTTTACTCTCTTCCTCCCGATTGGTTTTGAATGTATTGTTTGACCGTTTCTAGGGGAGGTTTGGAACGAGCCTCTTAGACTGTGGATGTTTCAGCTCTACTTCATCCTCCTTTAAGCGCAAGCAAACTGGCAGTATGAAGCAACTGGGGCAAGCGAAGCGTCAAAAGCTTAGTCGAGTAGGTGATGGGGTTCTTGAAACTCCGTCCGCCGGGAGCCGCGGAGTAGTTCATAGTAGAGTAGTTAAGGGTTAGTGGTTAGCGGTTAAGAGTTAGGAGTTAGTGGTTAGTGGTTAGTCGCTAGCACCAATAACCAATAACCAACGATCGGTGACCAATGACAAATGACCAATGACAAATGACCAATGACAAATGACCAATGACTTGTTGAAAGGGGTTAACCTCTATCTCTTAGGGATGATGGGTGCTGGTAAATCTACTGTAGGACGCTTACTGGCACAAGATCTGGGTTACGTATTTGTAGATACGGATACACTTATTGAAAAAGCAGCTGGTGGTAAATCCATAACTCAACTGTTTGAAGATGAAGGGGAAGCAGGTTTCCGCCAATTGGAAAGTCAGGTTTTGGCACAAGTGTGTGCTTTCACTAAGCTTGTGATTGCGACAGGTGGAGGTATCGTCATAAAGCAGGAAAACTGGAGTTACCTGCACCACGGCTTAATTGTTTGGCTAGATGTCCCTGTGGAAATTCTCTGTGCTCGTTTAGCAGAAGACACGACAAGACCTCTTTTACAAGATACAGATCCTCAGGAGAAGTTGCGATCGCTCCTCGAACAAAGGCAACATCTTTACTTGCAGGCTGATTTGAGAATTACGGTGACCGAAGGAGAGACTCCAGAACAAGTTGCCCTGCGAGTTTTGAACGAAATACCCAGCGTTTTGAAGCCAAGTGAGTGACCGTTAAAAGGTGGTAATTTATCTATAGCGAGTATTTTTACTACGCAAATAATTTGTAACCCGTAAAAGCGAGCAGGATAAGTATCTCATGACCCGTGAATCTGAGTACATAGGGCAAGATGCCGCCACCCGCGTACAAGTGCTCAGCGAAGCACTACCCTATATTCAACAATTTATTGGTCGCACCATTGTTGTTAAGTATGGTGGCGCTGCAATGAAAGACAGTCATCTGAAAGACAAGGTCATTCGCGACATTGTCTTCTTATCCTGCGTTGGCTTGCGACCAATTTTGGTACATGGTGGGGGACCTGAAATTAACAGTTGGTTGGATAAACTGGGCATAGAGCCTCAATTTAAAAATGGTTTGCGAGTGACCGATGCCCCTACAATGGACGTCGTAGAAATGGTTTTGGTTGGTCGAGTCAACAAAGAAATCGTTGCCTTGATCAATCAAGCAGGTGGTCTAGCGGTAGGGCTGTGTGGTAAAGATGGTAACTTAATCAAAGCTCGCCCTCAAGGTGAAGAAGGCATTGGCTTTGTAGGGGAAGTCAACAGTGTCAATATCAAAATTTTAGAGACACTGGTTAGTAATGGTTATATTCCAGTGGTGTCCAGCGTTGCAGCAGACGAGGCGGGGCAACCATATAATATCAACGCCGATACGGTAGCCGGAGAAATTGCAGCTGCATTGGGCGCAGAAAAGTTAATTTTACTGACCGATACGCGGGGAATTTTAACAGATTACAAAGACCCTTCTACCCTCATTCCCAAAGTAGATATTCAAGAAGCTAGAGAACTGATTTCAACTGGTGTTGTGAGTGGAGGCATGATTCCAAAAGTCAATTGTTGCGTCCGTTCCCTTGCACAAGGAGTACGGGCAGCACACATTATTGATGGTCGCATCCCCCACGCATTGCTTCTGGAAGTTTTTACTGACGTTGGTATCGGTACTATGCTCGTTGGTTCCCAGTTTTTACCCTGATAACACCTCCTGTAGGGTGGGCATTCCTGCCCGCTCACACTACAAGAACAGCAGTTATCAAGCCACTGGGAAACAGGTTACCAGGGGTAAGTTTTAGGATGGGTAATGATAACGCGCTGTTTCCTAATTGGAGAGTGATACGGAGAGACCCTCCTGTAATACGGCGAATAGTGATAAGGCCCGTCCTTAACAATCACAGGATTAACCAGCGTAGAATTTCTAATCTGGGGATTTACTAAAACTGGATTGACAATAGTAGAGTCAATGATCTTATATCTTCCCTGCGGGTAGGAGTAATAACCCTGTGGGTACAAATTCTGACTGTGGTTTGGTGTTAATCCTGTTACAGGGTTTACAGGTATGGGAGTGGGAATTGGGCTACCGTAGATAAAATTACCGACAGCAGGGGGCTGAGTCACTCCGTAAGTAGCTCCACGGTTAATGTCTACCCAGTTTTGGGCAGAAGCAGGTGCAGTTATGGCAGTAACTAGTGCTACTGCAAACCCCAACCCAAGTAAATTTCTTTGAAAGCACATAACTCTAAAAGTTTTTTCATAAATAAAAATATCTAATTAAGTATATCATTTCCAAGCAATCTCAGTAATCATACCCTAGTCAATCAACAGAAAAATATTCCTATCAATCGGGGGAAAACAAAAACACCTCTGTTAAGAAATATAAAATTAACCCCTACCAATGACAAATGACAAATGACACTGGACAAATGACTAATGACCAATGACTGAGGACAACCTATACCCATTAACTTTATTTGTTCCGACCTAGTTTAATGGTTGCTGCTGTTGGCACAATGAATTGAGTGCTGAATTGTGTTGTACAAAAAACGTGAGTTCTGAAAGTTTAGAAATTGCCAAAACTAGATACCAGGCAGGAAGAGTTGCTTTTGAAAACGGGCAATACCGCGAAGCCGTTGAACAACTGGAAAAAGCAAGCGCACTCCTAGCACCTAATTCTCGTCTTGCTGGTGAGGTGAAAATTTGGTTGGTAACTGCATATGAAGCATCTGGGCGTTCGGAAGAAGCCCTTGCCCTTTGCGAACAACTCAAGCACCATCCCCACCTTGAAATTAGCAAACAGGCACGGGAAGTTCATTACATCTTGAAAGCGCCCAGGTTACAACGTCCGAAGGAATGGATGACTGAAATCCCCGACCTCGGTGCAATACCTGATAACGAAAGCAACATTCGTTTCACTGCCAATACCAAATCTTCCCAAAAGCAGGTTCCTCCCGAACCAGAATTAGTCGATTTGGCAAAGGTCAATACTAAAGATAATCGATTTATTTGGGTGGCATTAATTGCTCTCGGTTTAACCTTAGGTGGATTGGTTTGGATTGGTTTGTCCGGGGTCTCAAGTTGAGCCGGTGTCTATATCTAAAGGCTGTAAAAGGTCGTTTTTAACCTTACAATTAAGTAAGGAAACTTTGTAATGCGCTTTGCCATGTCTATTGCAACAGTCACTATTAAGGGACAAGTTACTATTCCTAAGGAAATCCGAGATTACCTGAAAATAGAAACTGGCAGCAAAATCGAATTTGTGGTTGATGAAAATGGGGATGTCAAAATTGTGCCGCTAAATGTCCCAGTTGAAGCTTTGTCGGGAGTTTTGCATCGTCCTGGGATGAAGGCTGCAACGATAGAGGAGATGGAAGCGGCAATCGCGGAGGGTGCGCGTGATTGGACTTGATACCAATGTCCTAGTGCGCTATCTCACCAAAGATGATATTGACCAATGGGCACAAGCGTCTCAAATCATTCAAGAAAATCAACCTTGTTTTATTGGCAATGTTGTCTTAAGCGAAGTGGTGTGGGTTCTAAGAGGACGACCTTATCAGTTTGCCAAAAATGAGATTATTGCTACTTTAGAGATGATATTGCAAAGCTCTGGCTTTGAATTTGAAAATCGGTCTATAGTTTATCAAGCATTACAACGTACCAAGCAGGGACGAGCTGATTTTTCGGACTATCTAATTGGAGCAATCGCTCAACAGGCTGGCTGTAGTGAAACCGTAACTTTTGATCGAAAATTGCGAGGAGAGAAACGATTTCATTGCCTTTAGAATTAACTGCAAAGCAACCTCGCGGGCTTCTCAACCATTCCACATACGGCAAATTAGGAAAAAGACTTATTGATTTTTGAGGAGACTTATGGTGAATCAATGGACGGAGCTAGCAAGGTATTTTGTTCGGAGCGTTCAGCCATTTAGTTTTGTGCTTGGAAAATTAAGTCGGCTGTTTCCCATCCGACGTTCGATTGTTGCAATTGTTTTGTTAACATCCTTGCTTCTTTCTGGATGCGTTAAGTACGACTTGGGTGTTAACTTTGACAATGCAAATCATGGCGAATTGGTGCAGCGTATTAAATTGGAAGAACGCCTTATTAGTTTCAGTGGCGATTCTGTGTATGAGTGGTTGAATAGTATAGAGCGCCGCGCCCGGAAATTAGAAGGCAAAATCAGGCGAATTTCCAGAGAAGAGATTATTGTTTCGATCCCTTTCAGTAACGGTAGGGAATTACAAACTAAGTTCAACGAGTTTTTCCATCCCAACGGGCTGCAAAAATCCGAGCAATTGAAGGGCGAATATAATTCTGAATTGCCAAAAATCGATTCCAATATACTCTTGTTCCAAAATAATTTTTTGCTCTTAGTGAAGAACCGATTGATTTATGATATAGATTTGCGATCGCTCGGTCTGATTTCCAGCAAAGGCAATGTTTTATCTAACCCAGGTTCCATTCTTGATTTAGAGTTTGGATTGAATACCCCTTGGGGCGCAAAAAATAACCAAAAAACTGAGAATTCTCTTGTGCCAGAAAAGAATGGCAATCAACTTGTGTGGAAGCTCAAACCGGGAGAGTTAAATCACATAGAAGTAGTTTTCTGGCTCCCTAGCCCTCTTGGAATTGGTACTGTGTTCATTATTTTATTTGTGTTGGGAGGGCTTTACTTGAGATATAGTTTTATGCCAGATCCCAGGGTTCAGTTTGCGCCAAAAGCTGCGGTTACGGAATAGTATTGCCAATATGGGGCAAGTACTGCTACCAGACATTTGTGGTGGGCACTGCCCACCCAACTAGGCTACGGTGACAAACGCTCAATCTTCCAGGTGTCATCACTTAAGCGGGTATAGCGCAAGCGATCGTGCAATCGACTGGGACGTCCTTGCCAAAATTCAATTTCTACTGGAATAACTCGAAACCCTCCCCAATGCTGGGGACGCTGAATATCTTGGTTTTGATATTTGGTTTGAAATTCCTGCATTTGTTTTTCTAGAACTTCTCGACTTTCTATCACCTGGCTTTGATTGGAAGCCCACGCACCCAAACGACTGTTGACAGGACGGCTGTAAAAATAATCATCTGACTCGGTTGCTGAAATTTTTTCCACAGACCCGCATATCCGGATTTGGCGTTCTAATTCTGCCCACCAAAAAACCAGAGAAGCTTGGGGGTTTTCTGCTAATTCCTGCCCCTTTTGGCTGTTGTAGTTTGTGAAGAACACAAACCCCCGTTGGTCAAAAGCTTTGAGCAGAACCATTCTGGCTGATGGCTTGCCATGGAGTGTAGTAGTAGCAAGAGTCATGGCATTCGGCTCAGTAAGTTGGGCTGCTAATGCCTGGTCGAACCATAGTTTAAACTGTATAAAAGGATTGGGATCTATCTCAGTTTCGCTCAAACCTTGCAAAGTATAGTCCTTGCGAAGGTCGGCTACAGTTTTATCCATTGTCATTTTCCTCGATCTTAGGTACGCTTTTATGCGTCTTGTACAGTAAAAAATATCTATGATGGTCAAAAGCCCCAATCGAATTCTACCAATACGTCGAGACGCCTTTGATACACTGAAAACAAGATGCGCCGTTCAGCCTCACTTCAACGTCTGTTAATCTATGGTCTGAGCGGTCCAATTATCGCTCTCAATCTCTGGTTGCTGTATTTGATTTTTCGCTTATTCCTGCATCCAATCTCTATTGTAAGCGTTGCAGCTATTTTGGCTTTTTTACTGAATTATGCAGTTAAGTTATTTGAGCGTGCTGCTCTCAACCGCCCGCAAGCAGTGACTATCGTGTTGCTGATCGCGATCGCGCTTTTGAGTATTTTAGGTGTCACACTTGTGCCAGTGGTCATCGATCAAACTATTCAGCTTTTAGATAGGATTCCCAATTGGTTGACTACAAGTCAAGCGAATTTGGAGTATATTGAAGCTTTAGCCAAGCAACGGCGTTTACCCCTAGATTTAAGAGTTGTCAGCAATCAAATTAATGCCAATATTCAAAGTCTGGTACAACAGCTAGCTTCTGCTGCTGTAGGATTTGCCGGGACAGTTCTTTCAGGATTGCTTGACGTCATATTGGTGGTAGTCCTAGCATTCTATATGCTTTTGTATGGCGATCGCGTCTGGCTTGGTTTAATTAATCTTTTACCAAGTTATATACGAGTTCCTTTGACCGCTTCATTGCGGCTCAACTTCCACTACTTTTTCCTCAGCCAACTTTTGCTGGCACTTTTTATGGTGGTCAGCTTGATTCCGATTTTCCTAGTTTTAAAGGTTCCTTTTGCACTGTTATTCGCTCTACTGATAGGTATATCTCAACTAATACCCTTTATTGGAGCAACATTAGGTATTGCGTTAGTAACATTTTTGGTGTTGCTGCAAAATTGGTGGTTGGCAGTTCAAGTTGCTGTAGCAGCTATTATTATGCAGCAAATCAAAGATAATCTACTAGGACCCAAGTTACTTGGTGATTTTATTGGTGTCAATCCTATATGGATTTTTATAGCTATCTTAATGGGATTCGAGATTGCTGGCTTATTGGGGACACTTGTTGCAGTTCCGATTGCTGGCACAATCAAGGGAACCCTTGATGCGATTAAAAGTCGTAGTTCCAGCGATTCTGAATCCAACGGTAGTTGACTTTTAGCTTTACATATATTGTTACTTTTTACAAGATGAGCGTGTATAAAAAGATCGTGATATACTAGAATGTACAATTGGAATATTTCGATACCGTTAGACTTAAAATGTGCAAAGTTAACGGTTTTTCAGATTCATAAAATGCTAAGTTACACGTATCCAAATTGCCAAAACGGTATAAGTGATAAACTTCAGGGAAGCATTTGGCAAAAACACGCAGTCTTGAGTTTCCAATGAGACAAATCAATTTTGTTATCGTATTTATCCTTTGTTTGGCCTTAGCTCTATTTACCATAGAGAACACCGAACCAGGAGTTATCAATATTCTTCCAGGCTTACAAGTGCAAGCACCAATTTCAGTTGAGTTAATCTTGGCAAGTGGTTTGGGTGCTGTTTTCGCTTGGTTATATAGTATTTGGACACACTGGCAACGGTTGCTATTATCCTACCCACAAGCTCGTCAAAAAAATGCTCAGATAAAAGAACTGGAAAATAAGGTTGAACAATACCAAGCTGAAGTTCAAGCATTAAAACTGGCGTTGCCCCCAGGAAAGGATTCTTCGGCACAAGAACAGGCGATCGCTCAATAGGAACTTGTAACCCGAATGGATGCTGCCGAGCTATTAGAAAAAATCACATTGCTCATTCACCAGGCAGAACAAGGGGAAATTGACCCTTGGGATGTCAAAGTGATTGAGGTCATTGATAGTTATTTAGAACTAATGGCACCAGAAAGAGCAGCAAGAGGTTATGAAACCGATTTATCTCAATCGGGGCAAGCTTTTTTGTCTGCATCAAAACTCGTGTTATTTAAAGCGAATACTTTGATGCAGTTGCAATCAGCAGCTGAAGAACTTGAAGCTACAGAAGATGTTTTATTAGACATTGAAGATGGAGCGACTTCTCAATCCCAACGCTTACCATTAGAACGGCACCTACGCCGTCGTCCTGCGGCAATGCCACCCTCAAAGCGCCGGGTGACTCTGCAAGAGCTGATAGAGCAATTGCAAGTCATGGCAAAACAGTTACAGCTAGTAGAAAAAGCTAGTAAGCCTGCTCGTCCTCGAAGACAGCCCAGCCTTCAATCCATGAAAGCTGCCCTAGAGCTGGCTCACCAGGAAAATTTGACAGAGGTAGCTTCGGAACTCGAGCAGGTTTTGCGCTTGAAAACGCCAGATCTGGACTTGGAGAAAAATTGGTTAAATCTAGACCAGCTAGTAGAGTTATGGACTCAAACAAAGCAACCGCAGCAGAGTAGTTCTAAAGAGCACACATCACATCAAAACCAAACAGTTAGCGTTTTTTGGGCACTACTACTGCTTTGCGCTCAGTCTAAAGTAGAACTTTTTCAAGAAGAATTTTACCAGGACATAAAAGTCAGGCTACTGGCTGACGCAGCAAACTCTAACAAACCCATAGATGCTGCTTTATATTGAATCAGGCAATATGAGAACAAATGTTCGCCATAATGACTTCAGCATACTTCCAAAATCCGATTACATTGGAAAGATGACTAATAATAAAGTAAAAGTGAAGGGTAAAGGATGAAGGATAAAGCAAAGTATAAAGTGACAAGGCTCATAGCTGAAGTATAAATTTTCATACTTTAAAGCTCGTATTTTATACTATTTTTATACTTCAAACTTTACACTCTTATTTTACTAAGACCAAGACACACGGAATAAGGTAATGGCTGCATTCAGTGCTTTAAGGGAGGAATTCAAGCGGAATTCACTGATGATGAAGTATCGATTGATAACAGTAAACTGGCTTGTGGTTGAGGAATAGAAATATATGAAAGCGATGATTCTCGCAGCAGGTAAAGGTACTCGCGTCCGTCCGATTACCTACACAATTCCCAAACCTATGATTCCCATCTTGCAAAAGCCAGTGATGGAATTTCTACTGGAACTATTACGCCAGCATGGGTTTGACCAAATTATGGTTAATGTTAGCCATTTAGCGGACGAAATTGAAAGTTATTTCCGAGATGGTCAGCGGTTTGGTGTACAAATTGCCTATTCTTTTGAAGGTCGTATCGTTGATGGAACCCTTGTAGGGGAAGCTGTTGGGTCCGCTGGAGGGATGCGAAAAATCCAGGACTTCTACCCATTTTTTGACGATACCTTTGTGGTGTTGTGTGGTGATGCTCTGATCGATCTGGACTTAACCTCAGCAGTGAAGTGGCATAGAGAAAAAGGGTCTATCGCCACAATCATTATGAAATCCGTTCCAGAGGAAGAAGTTTCTAGTTATGGTGTAGTTGTTACTGATGAAAATAGTCGAGTCAAGGCTTTCCAAGAAAAACCCAAGGTAGAAGAAGCTCTTAGTACGAACATCAACACAGGTATCTACATCTTTGAGCCAGAGATATTTAATTATATTCCCTCTGGCGTAGAATATGACATCGGTAGCCAGTTATTCCCCAAATTAGTGGAAGTTGGTGCTCCTTTCTACGCTATTCCTATGGACTTTGAATGGGTAGACATTGGTAAAGTACCAGACTATTGGCGAGCAGTTCGCGGTGTGCTGTCAGGGGAAATCAAAAATGTCCAAATTCCAGGACACCAAGTAGCTCCTGGAATTTACACTGGTATGAATGTTGCCGTCAACTGGGACAAAGTAGATATCACAGGTCCAGTTTACATTGGCGGAATGACTCGCATTGAAGATGGGGCAAAAATTGTCGGTCCTACGATGATCGGTCCCAATTGCTGGGTATGCAGTGGCGCAACAGTAGAAAATAGTGTCATCTTTGACTGGTCTCGATTGGGTCCGGGAGTCCGTTTGGTTGACAAGTTAGTATACGGGCGTTACTGCGTAGACAAGACTGGAGCAACCATTGATGTCCAAGCGGCTGCTTTAGACTGGCTGATTACTGACGCCCGTCAAGAACCGCCATCCCACACTCCCGCTGAACGACAGGCGATTGCGGAATTATTGGGAACAAATGCGCCAGTGACTTGAACAGTTAGGAGTTAGTAGTTAGTAGTTAGTAGTTAGTAGCAAATAACTAACCACTAACCACTAACCACTAACCACTAACCACTAACTATTCAAATACGTATATCTTCGTAGACTTTGTTCGTAAGTTTGCAACAGTTTTTGAGATTCTGCCAGAGTAATGCGATTTTCTATCAAAGCTAGCTCGCATCGCTGGCGGATATTTTCTACCATATCCTCAGAGTCGTATTGTACGTAGCCCACCACTTCACTCATGGTGTCCCCCTTAACAACGTGCTGAATTTGGTATCCTTTGGGTGTCAATTGAATGTGAACCGCGTTGGTATCACCAAATAGGTTGTGTAAATTGCCCATAATTTCTTGGTAGGCTCCATTGAGGAACATACCTTCTTTCTTTTAGTCTTAAATTTATGTGCTGTAAGTAAGCTTATTTGCGGTTTACTCGTACAGGTGCAAGATGTGAGCAGTGTTAATTGGAAGCATAAGCACGTAAAAACGGCAATATTATCCTTCCACCGACATAGTAATGTTTTCAGCCTATCTTGCCCCTGGTGACAGCTTCGCTAGATCTACGCCAACATTGGAATCAAAAGGGAAAGAGCATACGCATGATAACTCAATTGTATGGAAAAGTCGCGCTGGTCACCGGGGCTTCATCAGGCATTGGTCGGGCGGCAGCGATCTCGTTTGCACGCGCTGGAGCGAAGGTTGTGGCTGCTAGCCGTCGAATCGCCGACGGGGAGGAAACCGTGCGCCACATACTAGACGCAGAAGGTGAGGCTATTTTTGTTAAGACCGACGTGTCAAAAGCCGCTGAAGTAGAGGCGCTGCTCAGCAAGACCGTAAATACCTATGGTCGTCTGGACTGCGCTTTCAACAACGCTGGTGTCTCAACGTTCAGTCCACTCACCGATATGTTGGAGGAGAACTGAGATCGCGTGCTCGACGTAAATCTCAAAGGAACTTGGCTGTGTCTCAAGTACCAGATTGGGGAGATGCTCAAACAAGGCAGCGGTGCGGTCGTGAACATGGCTTCTGTTGGTGGTTTCATTGGTGCTGCTGGGTATGCCAGCTACTGTGCTGGTAAAGGTGGGGTAATCGCCTTAACCCGAGCAGCAGCAATAGAGTATGTCAAGTCTGGAATCCGTATTAATGTCGTAAGTCCCGGTGCCATCAAGACCGGCTTAATGGCTAGTGTTCTCCCTGATATACTCGCTCAAATTATTGCAGGGCATTCCATAGGACGTAATGGCAAGCCGGAGGAGGTTGCAGAAGCGGTAGTGTGGTTGTGCTCGGACGCAGCTTTCTTTGTCACAGGGCACAACATGATGATTGATGGAGGATATACCGCACAGTAAAGCAGGTCGGATGGCGACTAACTGTAGTACTACTCCTCTTTATAGCCAACCGCTCCTAAAGCTTTCAAAGTGGCAATAGTCGCATAAGTTACACCTGTAATACCAGTGATGTTCATATCCTCGTAGGGTCTTGCGCTTCTTAGCGTTTTTAGGTACTTACCCGTTTTAGCGTCCCAAAGCTTAATCGTGCCATCTTCACTGCTACTAGTTAGGGTTTGATTGTCAGGACAAAAAGCAACTGACCAGACTAACTTAGTATGTCCCAGCAAAGTTGCTATGCAGTTGCCTGTGCTGATATCCCAAAGCTTCACAGTTTGGTCACCACTGCCACTTGCTAACGTGCAACCATCAATACTAAAGGTGGCTGAGTATACGCAATTGGTATGCCCCTGTAAAGTTCTAAGACACTGACCAGTGCTGACATTCCAAAGCTTCACGGTTTGGTCACCGCTGCTGCTTACCAGTGTCGTACCATCAGGACTAAAGGCGACTGACCATATCCAGTCAGTATGACCTTGCAGAATCTGAAGGCATTGACCTGTTCCGATCTCCCACAGCCTTATCGTTTGGTCATGACAACCACAGGCTAGTATATGACCGTCCGGGCTGAAAGCAACTGACCATATCCGATGGCTGTGACCTTGCAAGGTCTTGAGACATTTGCCTGTGCTGACATTCCACAGCTTCACCGTTTGGTCTTCACTGCCACTTGCTAGCATCGTACCATCGGGACTAAAGGCAACTGATAAGGTCCGGTTACTATGTCCCTGTAGAGTTTTGAGACATTTGCCTGTGCTGACATCCCACAGCTTCACCGTTTGATCCTCACTGGCACTCGCAAGGATGCTACTGTTTGGGTTAAAGGAAACTGATGTGACTCGATTACTATGCCCCTGCAAAGTTTTGAGGCATTGACCTGTGCGGACATCCCATAACCTTACCTTTTGGTCACCGCTACCACTTGCAAGCATCGTACCTTGAGAACTGATAGTAACAGACCATACCCCATTACAATAACCCTGCAAGGTCTTGAGGTATTGTCCGGTGGTGACATCCCACAACTTTACCGTTTGGTCATCACTGCCACTTGCTAGTGTCGTACCATTAGGACTAAAGGCAACTGTCCACACCTTGCTACCATGTCCCTTCAGAGTCTTGAGGCATTGACCTGTGCCGACATCCCACAGCCTTACCGTTTGGTCATCACTGCCGCTTGCCAGCTTACGACCATCTAAACTGAAGGCAACTGAATTTACCAAGTCAGTATGACCCTGCAAAGTTTTGAGGCATTGACCTGTGCCGACATCCCACAGCCTTACCGTTTGGTCATGACAACCACTAACCAGTATATGACCGTCCGGACTGAAGGCAACAGACTGTACCCTATGGGTATGTCCCTGCAAGGTCTGGATACACTTAGTATCACGGAGATCCCACAGCTTTACTGCATGGTCATCATTCCCACTCGCCAGCGTCGTACCATCAGGACTAAAGGCGACTGCCCACACCCGACTACCGTCTCCCTGTAGAATCTTAATGCATCGACCTGTACCGACATCCCACAACCTCATCGTTGTGTCTTCACTGCTACTTGCCAGCATATGACCATTAGGGCTGAAGGCGACTGACCAAGTCCCACCGCTATGCCCCTGTAAGGTAGCAAGGCAATGCCCAGTGCTAATATCCCACAGTTTCACTGTTTGGTCATCACTGCCACTGGCAAGAACGTGACCATCGGGACTAAAGGTGATCGGCCAGATCCAGCCTGTGTGTCCCTTGCAGGTGAGCAGTTGTTTTCCATCTGCAACCTGGTATAGGCGAATCTCATTATTAGTATCTCCCGTAGCCAGGAGTTTTCCATCAGGGCTAAATGCTACAGAATGAATACCGCCGAGAGTTTCAGCAAAAACACACTTAGCTAGATTGGTGTGAGCAAAATTTGCATCGTGCAAATTCACACACCGCAAGTCTGTTTGCCAGACAGTCAGATGAGAAAAATCATAGCCAGTTAGGTCACTTTCCAAATGACAAAGCAGATTAAGGATATTTCCTGCCGTGTAATTTTGTTCTAGCAGAGATGTTTTTCGTAACTTTGCTAAAATTTGAATTAACTTATTTTCGATTCCTTTTTTGTTTATAAAGACAGTTAGCAACTCATTTATAATTGGTTGGATAATAAGGCGAATTTGAACTTCTCTCACATAATCCTTTGCCGTCGCTTTCATTAAAGCATAATATTTACAAAGCTCCAATTTCTCAGCTACAATCTCTTCACAAACTCGGTCTATCAATTGCCGAGTCACATACTCCATGACTACAGGTTGCAGCGTGAATGTTGCTGCGCTTTTCTCAACTAGCGATCGCCGCACCAAAGATTGCAACGCCTCGAGTAATTTTTGTGGTTGAGTTGGGGGCACAATGTCATCGCGTAATTCTGATAACTCAACTGCCTCACGATTAATTGCCAGCCAGTAGAGCATACACTTTTCTACATTTGACAAGCGTAAGAGTTGCTGCTCTAAAAGCTCGCGAATTTCACCGAAAACAATGGTATCTTGACTGAGAAAATCGGAGACCTTACCATTAAAGATATCTTGTATTGTTGTCGCCACTATTTTTAAGGCTAGGGCATTACCTGCATAATGCTTGACTACTGTTTGCAATTCTGACTCTGAGCCTGAAAATCCCTTGGTTTCAAAAATTTTCTGTCCTGCTTCAGTGTCTAAACCATTTAGTTGTAATGACCGAACAGGTAGTGTTTTGCCTTCTAGTACTGCTACATCTGTGGGCTTTTCTCGAGAAGTAAGTAATAACGAGCTTTTATGAATTGTTTGTCCCACCCGTTTTATAAGTAAGCCATAATCCTCATAGCCTTCTCGATAGAACCCAGCACAAGCCCCTTCTAGCAGAATTGTCTCAGCATTATCAAGGACAATAAGGCAACGATATTCCCGCAAATAAACTATCAGTTGGGAGATTCTTTCGTCTAAAGTTTCTGGTAAATCTGTTTTTAAAACTTTTTCATCAGAGAAAAATTGGATCAGGTTACCGAGGAGATTAAAAAGTGGAGGGGCATTGTAGAGCGATCGCCAAATAACATACTCATAATTCATCTGAATACGTTGGGCTAATTTAGCAGCGAGAGAGGTTTTACCAATACCCCCCATTCCTAACAATGCTACTACCCGACAACCATCTTGCGTAAGCCATTGCTCTAGTAAATTTAGTTCAGATGTACGTCCGTAAAAAACAGAAACATCAATAATTTCTCCCCAATCAATACGCTTGGGAGTCTCTAAGTCTTCCTGCTTCTCTAAATTTGAATCTGGGTGCATATAATCACCACTATCCAAATCTAGACCAAATGTCATGAACAAACGTACAAGAGTGTGCTTGTCAACCCCTCGTTCACGGGTCAACACCTTCCTAAAAGTAAGAGGAGCAATCCCAACACGTTCACTAATTTCTTCCAAGGTAAGCTTATAGCCATAATTCTTTTGGTATTCCCACTCGAGTTTGGCATTATGAAGCTTCATCCACCCTTGATGAGTGAGAATGAATCCACGGTTACGTTTTTGTTTCTGAGTTTTCATCATACGCTATTTTTGTAAAGCTTTACCCTTTCTTCACTGGTAGTAATAGGTAAGAAATGAATATTTCTTAATGACTGAAGAATTTCAGAAACATTTAGAGGTTGTTAAAAATCGTTAAAAATATCCAATAGTGAATTTTTTATGGCTGCACATCAATCAAATTAATATGTAGAAATTAGCGTCATGTATAAAGAAGGCATTATTACCACTAAAAAAGTTGTTGCTATGATACATTTTAGTTCCTCCTGAAAATTTTTCAAAAACTACTCCTACAGCGCCAGAATTTATAGAAATTTATTTATCATACAGGAAATATTAAAAAAAATTTTTTATAGGTAAACCATAATATCTTTATTTTGAAATAGGTCTTTATAATTTCCTAAGAAAAATGTGAAAGAGTTGCAAATTTCCAGAAAATAATAATTGTTATTACCTATACTTAATAACAATATATTTTTGGCATGTTATCTATCAAAGGTATGAAAAATTTCTTTTGAATTCATTTATAAAATAAATCTTAAATTGCCAAATCTGTAGTGTAGCTGGGTTGAGGAACGAAACCCAAAATTTTATCAAATTGTTGCGTTTTACTCCGTTCTACCCAATTTACAGGGTTTACAGAACCTCAATGTTTACTTGATAAATCGTCTCTTATTTGTGTTCAATTGCTCCTAAAGCTTTCAGTGAGGTGAGAGTTGCTTCTGTTAAACCTGTAACACCAGTAATATTCATCTCTTCATATGGTCTTTCACTGCTGAGAGTCTTTAAGCACTCACCTGTCAAAACATCCCATAACCTCATTGTCCCATCTTCACTAGCACTGACCAAAGTTTGCCCATCTGGACTAAAAGCAACCGACCTTATCCAGTGGGTATGACTTTGTAATGTTTTCATGCATTGACCGGATTGAATATCCCACAATTTTACCGTTTTGTCTACGCTACTACTTGCTAGAATATTACCTTGAGGATGAAAAGCGATTGATAGCACCCAGCTTGTGTGTCCCAAAAAAGTTTTTAAGCATTCGCCGGAGTGACTATCCCATAACTTTACTGTTTGGTCTTTACTACTACTGGCTAGGATATTACTCTGAGAGCTAAAAGCTACTGATAATACCCAATCGGTATGTTCTGATAAGATTTTGAAACATTCGCCAGTGTTGATATTCCATAGCTTCACCGTTTGGTCATCACTACCGCTAGCTAGGATATTACCTTGAGAATTAAAAGCAACAGACCATACTCCATGACTGTGTTCTAAAGTTTGCAAAATTTGACCAGTACCAATATCCCATAATCTTACGGTACGGTCGTCGCTACCACTGGCTAAGATATTACCTTGAGGATTAAAGGCGAGTGATTTTATCCAACCAGTGTGTCCTTGTAATGTTTTGTTACACTGGCAAGTTCCGACATTCCATAACTTCACAAGTTTATCGTAACTACCAGTGGCTAGTGTTGTACCATCAGGATTAAAGGCAACAGTTTGCACTCGATTTGAGTGTCCTTGTAAAATGTTTTGACATTGACCAGTATTAGCATCCCAAAGCTTTACTGTTTGGTCATCGTTACAGCTGGCTAAGATTTCAGTTTGCGGGCAAAAGGTGGCTGACAAGACTCCGTAGCTGTATCCCTGAAAGATTCTTAAAATTTGTTCAGTGTTAACATTCCAAAGTCTTATAGTTTGGTCATCGCCACCACTGGCTAGAATTTGACCATCTGAATGAAAGGCAACTGAGTTAACTGAATGAGTATGTCCTTGCAAAGTTTTAAGACATTGACCGGTGTCAGCATTCCAAAGTTTTATAGTTTGGTCATCACTACCGCTAGCTAGGATTTTACCATCAGGAGCAAAGGCAACTGACCTAATTGAGCCATTGTGTTCCTGGCAAGTTTTGTAGCATTCACCTGTAACAACATTCCAGAGTTTTATAGTTTGGTCATCACTACCACTAGCTAAGGTTTTACCATTTGGACTAAAAGCTATTGACCGGACTACACTTCTATGTGCTTGTAATGTTTTGAGGCATTCCCCTGTGTTAAAATTCCATATTTTTATAGTGCGATCGCTACTAGCACTCGCTAATAATTTACCTTTGGGACTAAAAGCAATTGATAATACTGCATCAGTATGTGCTTGTAAAACTTTATGACAGCGACCAGAGGTTGCGTTCCATAGAATGACTTTACAGTCATCTGCAGCAGAGGCAAGGAGTTTACCTTTAGGACTAAAAGCAACAGCTTGTACCCGCCCTTGATGCCCTGTTAAAATTTTCAAACATTCACCAGTACTGGTATTCCATATCTTCACATTTTGGTCGGTACCCCCACTGCTGAGGATTTTACCATCTGGGCTGAAGGCGATCGCTCGTACCCAGCTAATATGTTCTTTGCAAATTAAAAACTCTTCACTATGAATAAATTTTTGCCACAAGTGAATCTTGCCACTGGCATCACTTGCTGCTAATAATTTTCCATTAGGGCTAAATGTCACTGCAGAAATTTTACTAAAGTTTTTAGTAAAAATGACTCTAGCTAGATTAGCATCTTGAAAATTAACTTGAGGTAAATTTATCCCTTGCAAATTGACTTGCCAAATACATAGATTAGAAAAATTATAACCTCTTAAATCAGTTTGTAGCTGCTCAAGTAATTTGATGACATTTCCACTTGTATAACCGGGCTCAAGGGGAAATTCTTCTCGCTGTTTATTTAAAACCTGAACAAGTTTCTCTTCTATTTTTTTAGGAGTTTTAAAGGTATTTAAAAGGTTTTTAATAATTGGTTGAATGATTGACTGTATTTGTTTTTGTCTAATATTGGTTTCACAAGAAGCTTTAACAAAAGTATGAGACTTGAGCAAAAAGAAATTTGTATTAATAATTTCCTGACAAATTTTATTGATAAATTTCTTATTGACATACTCTTTAAATAGAGGTTGTAATTTAAAATATTTAGTAGGACTATTGATGATTGAAGATTCAATAGTATCAATAAAATTTCGTCGGAGTAGAGACTGAAAAGCTTCTAGTAAATCGTGTGATGCTACTGGCAATACAAAATCTTCTTGTAATTGAGAAATAGTAACATATTTGCAATTGATGGTCAACCAGTATATAATCTTATATTCCAAATCTGTTAATCGCTCAAAATGCTTGTCTAAAAGAGAGATAATTTCACTAGACAGCACTATTTTGGCTTTTAAAAACTCTGATATATGGCTGTAATAAACATCTTGAATAGCTGTTGCAACTATTTTCAAAGCTAATGGATTGCCAGAGTAAAGCTCAATAATTTCTTTTTTTTGAAAATCCAATCCAGACAAACCTTTGAGTTGAAAAATTTGTTTTCCTTCTTCTTCGTTTAAACCTCTAAGTTGTAATGACCGAACAGGTAATTCTTTTCCTTCTAGTAACGCTACCTCTTTAGGTTTTTCTCGAGAAGTTATGACTAAACAGCTTTTGTGAGAGGTTTCTCCTAACCATCTTATAAATAGACCATAATTTTCTAAGCCTTCTTGATAAAAACCAGCATAATTACCTTTTTGAAAAAGCGCCTCAAAACAATCAAAGATAATAAGACAGGAGTGTGCTTGCAAATAATTTATTAATAATAAAATTCTATCATTAACACTATTTGGTAACTCCGTTTCTAAAAATTGATTATTAGAAAAAATCAGAATTAAGTTAGCGAGGATATTGACAAGTGTTGGAGCATCGCGGAGCGAGTGCCAAATAATTTTCTCAAATTGTTTTTGAACCTGCTGAGCTAGCTTTGCAGCTAAAGATGTTTTGCCGATTCCTCCTATTCCCAAAAGCGCCACTACTCGGCAATGTTCTTGAATAATCCATTGCTCTAGTAGAGCCAGTTCATCTGTGCGTCCATAGAAAGTAGAAACATCAACTGCTTCTCCCCAATAGATATGTGGAGATTTTGTCGAGTCTTCGTTTAACGAGTCTGGGCTTGAATTGAAATAGTCTTCAGAGTTCAGTTCCAAACCAAATGCCGTAAATAACTGAACCAGCGATCGTTTGTCTACTCTTTCTTGACGGGTAAATATTCTAGCAACTGTATTAGGAGCCAACACAGCATGCTCACTTATTTTTCCTAAAGTGTATTTGAAATCAGAGTCTTCCCTCAATTCCCATTCAAGCTTTGCTTTTTGAAACTTTTGCCAGCCTTTATGGGTGAGTATCACACCACGGTTACGTTTTGATTTGTGGGAATTCATAAAATTCTAATTGTGCGCTTAACTACAAAAGTTACTAAAAGCAAGTTAAATTTTATGAATTTTATAAAAAAGATGAATTTATTTTTATAAAAATTCTTATTTTGTATTCTTTAATTTAAAGTACTAAACTGGTGTTTAATTTATCTACCTAAAGGAATAACTTATTTCTATGTATACAGGTTTATAGTAATTTTGAAAAGTTTGTGATATGTAAAAGTCGGTTTATAAGGGGTAAAGAACCGTAACTTAATTTCTTATTAACCCAAGTTGCGGGTTATCAAATACAAATTTACTATTTCAGGCGATCGCGCACAACCACGAGGCGGTAGCGCTACGTGCTACCGCGACTCCGACTCAATCAAAAGTATAAGTACTAACTCTCTTAACCCGTAGGCGGCAATAAATTACTTTTACTTATAGTTAAGCAACTTTCAAAGACTGCAAACCTGATGGAAGATAAATACCTTGAACAGTTCCATATTTGTGCTCGACAATTTGACGTAGAAAAGCTAATATTTGTTTAAGACCAAAAATTTGACGATAAATTAATCGCCTACCTTTTCGTTTTCGACTAATCTTAAACCAAAGAAGATAAACCCAGATATTGACTAACACAAAAGAAATACCAACAAACAATAATCTCAATACGGGCTTCTTATTATTTGTTCTGATTCGACATAGATTTTTTAACCTATAACTGCTTTCAATCCCAAATCTTTTTCGCTGACATCTTGCACCTTCTCAATAAAGGGGTGGTGGGCGGTGCCCACTCTACGTAACAATAAGCTTTTCAGCCTATTATTTTCGATTGGGAAACGGTGGTGCAAGATATGAGTTCGATAATCTTGATGAATGTAAGATAAATTTACTTTCGATTTATAAACAACATAGGCAAAGTATTCGATTCCATGTTGTTTTCTCTTGCCTTTTTTGTATTTGCAGACAATCCATAAATTCAAGCTAACATTATTATCTTTTTCGTGACCCATTGTGAGGCTAATGCTGAAAAGATTTGGATGTCAATGAAAGTTTTTGACCTTTGGCAGTGGTGTTGCTTACGCTTTGGTAAGGCATTTCCTGCCAACAGTGGCGACAAAACCAGTACATTTTGTTACCACGAATATGGTGTAACAGTATATCGGAGCAGCAAGGACAAATTCGCATAAATATCTTTGGTTTTCAAAGATTTTTTTGATGGTCGTGAACAGTTACATATTAATTCGGTATAATTATTTTAGCCATAATTGATTCTTTTCTTTATAGCTGTTCTTTACTTGGGTACACATCTTTTAGTAATTGACAATGGATTTTAAATCTGCAGTGATTTGAGTGACATAGACGATCGCTATAAGCCCAATCAACCATACAGATGGTAACGCTTTACCTATTAGAGCAATGATGAAGTGGTAGCGACAATTCCATAGCCTAGAGCAAACCGAGTTGCATACAGCATGGTACCCAGCCATGATAACCAGATTGGTAAAAACAGGATTACAAAGTTAACGAAGCTCGGTAACGAAATATCTTCGTAGAGCTTTTGAGTTAACTGGGCGATCGCAACTACAAAAATCAGATCGTAAAAGAGTTCCAACCACGTTGCATATCTTTCTTCTTGGTCGTTTTTACCAATACGAATTCCTGGCGGTAGCCATAAACTTTTCATAGTAGCTAAATTGCTTTTAAAATACGAAAATATCGTAAATTTACTTTTGTTTTTTTAAGCACTATTTTAGTTTAAAAGCTACAAAGTCAAACGACAAGGCTTAATGTTTTGAGAAAAGTCATATTTTTACCGCTAAAAAAGAAAGTCAAAGTTGCCAACTACGTATATTACTAGGAGCAACTGCAATTAACTCCTCAACATTCTTTTGCATAGTATTGCAAATTACATGCAAGGGTAAGTCATTTGGATCGTGTCCAAAAGGTTCTTCAATTTCTGAACCAATTTGCTCGATACTTAATAATGTAAAACTTACAAAAGCTAAGACTAAACACGTCCACCAAGTGAGATAGCTAACTATTTCAAGAGGTAATATTAGGCAGTAAATCCCTACTAGTAACCTAAGTTTGATTGCATATATTAGAGGCAGTGGGGTTTTCAGAATACGTTCGCACCCTCCCAAAATATCTAACAATTCATCTACTAAATTATGTAAAGCAGTGAGTTGATAAATATTGAGAGAATTGCGTTCATACTGATACTGTAAGTAATCCCTAATCCACAAAGTAATTTGTAGTGGCTGATGCTTTACATCTTTCATCTGAAAATATTGAGTTTTTGACACTAAGGATAAGGAGACTAATTCATCATTCAAAGATTCCGATCTTAGATGAGTCTTCATTGTAAAAGCAAAAGCAACGACTAGACGAAGCATTGCTTCTTTCTCCTGCCTATCTTTAGGGAAATCCTCTCTAACAACTATGTAAATACCCTGAGCTAAATTACGAACTGTATTAACTAAAGCCCCCCATAGTTTACGACCTTCCCAAAATCGTTCATGAGCTGTATGGGGGAAATATTAACTTAGATGTCAAAGGTGAAATCTTGCTCGTTGGAGGAGAGACTGCGCCGACTGGGGAATCGACCAGAATTACCTTAGGTGTGTTACCTAGGGGAGTAGGTTCGGGTGGAAATATAGACATCAAGGCTGGTTCTTTAATACTCACAGAAGGTGCGATTGTTAAAGCCAGCGCTCAAGGAGAAGCACAAACAGGGGCTGATGCTGGAAGTGTAACAATTGAAGCAGGCATTGTTGATATTTCAGGAAGTGTTCCTAAAAGTGGATTACCTAGTGGAGTATTTAGTAGTACTGATACCTCTGGTAAAGCTGGTGATATTACTGTTAATGCACAGAAATTCCGGATTGCAGACGGAGCAGCTTTGAGCGCCCGCACCAACGGAGATGGGCAGGGTGGGAATATCACAGTCAAGACTGGCTCATTTGAAGCAATCAATGGTGGACAACTGATCGCTACAACGTTTGGTAAAGGACAAGCAGGTAATATCTTTGTTGATTCAAAAAACGAAGTGTTTGTCTCTGGCAGGGACTCGAATTACGATACACGCATGAGAAAGATTGGGAACTATAGCAACAAACCAGATTTTGAGCTAGTTGCCAACTATATCCAAAATGGTTCTCAAAGTGGACTATTTGTTAACACTCGTGGAGAGGGAGATGGAGGAAATTTAACAATTAATACCAGTCAATTACTTGTGCGCGATCGAGCAGAGGTTAGTGCTAGCGCTTTTGGTGAGGGCGATAGTGGAAAATTGATTGTTGATGCAAGCGAGAAAGTAGAGTTGATTAGTGGTTCTGGCTTGTTTGCTCAAGTGAACCCAAATGCAAAAGGGAATGCAGGAGAGTTGTTAATTGATACTCATCAATTACTTGTGGGAGATGGGGCGCTAGTTAGCGTTAACACTTTGGGTCAAGGTAATGGAGGAAAATTGACTATCGATGCAAAGCAGAAAGTGGAATTGATGGGTAACGGTTCTCGCTTATCTGCTCAAGTTAACCCAAAGGCAATCGGAAACGGGGGCGACATTAATATCACAACTGGATTGCTGTCAATGACAAATGGTGCTGAACTAACTGTCGTAACCACTGGAAAAGGTAATTCAGGCAACATTAATATCACAGCTGACCAATTTTCTATGACAGAGAATGCTGCACTCATAGCAGATTTAGGCGTAGACGGACAAGGACGGGGGGGAAATATTAACTTAGATGTCAAAGGTGAAATCTTGCTCGTTGGAGGAGAGACTGCGCCGACTGGGGAATCGACTCGAATAACTTTAGGTGTGCTGCCAAACGGGAGAGGTTCAGGTGGAAATATAGACATCAAGGCTGGTTCTTTTATACTTCAAGACGGCGCAATTATCAAAAACAGTACCCAAGGACAGGGAAACGCGGGCAATATTTACATCAAAGCAGATGTTGTTGACATATCGGGTAGTGTTCCTAGTAGTGGATTACCTAGTGGATTATTCACCAGTACCAATACCAATTTTGCTGCAGGTAACATTACTGTTGATACTCGTACATTCCGAATTACAAATGGTGCAGCTTTAAGCGCCCGTAGTAAAGGAGATGGGCAAGGTGGTAACATTCGAGTGAATACTACTGGTTCCTTTGAAGCAGCCAATGGTGGACAGTTGGTGTCCACAACATTTGGTCGGGGACAAGCAGGTGATATCTTTATCAATGCAGAAAGTCAAATCGTTATCTCTGGTAACGATCCAAATTACACCGAGCGTCTTGCTAAATTTCCCAATCCTATCAGTTCACTTGTTGCTAACGATATTAAAGAAACAGGTTCTAATAGTGGACTATTTACCAACACAGAACCTAACTCCATCGGTCAGGGAGGCAGTATCGGTATTCAAGGTAACTCGCTGACCCTGAAGAATAGTCAAATCAACGCTCGCACTCAAGGTACGGGAATTGCAGGTAGCATTAATGTTAATGTTAACGGACTTCTCAGCGCTACTGACAGTGATATTATTACTGCGGCAGAACAATCGAATGGTGGTGCGATCGCCCTTACAGCCAAAGACATCCGCTTATTTGGTGACAGCGACATCACCACCAATGTAGGGAGTGGCGCAGGTGATGGTGGTAATATCAATCTCACTGCCAACTCCATCGTCGCCTTTAATGACAGTGATATCCTGGCGTTTGCTCGAGATGGTAAAGGTGGAGATATCACCTTCAATACCCCTGCATTCTTTGGACAAAATTACTTGCCCGCTCCTTCTGGCACCGATCCCCGTACTCTAGATGGGAACAACCTTGTTGATGTCAATGCCAGTGGTAGAGTGTCTGGTGCGATCGCCTTACCTGACACCAGTTTTCTTCAAAATAGCTTGAGTGAGTTACCTGAGAATCTAATCGATACTAGCAACTTGATTGCTAACAGTTGCATTGCACGCAATCAAAGCCAGGAAGAGGGGAGTTTCACGATTACGGGTTCTGGTGGCTTAGCGGATCGTCCGGGAGATGCTTTGATGTCAGTGTATGCTTTTAGGGCTGTGCGTACCATACCAAATGCCTCCCCATCCACTAACTCGACTCGTCGCCCTTGGCAAAAAGGCGATCCGATTGTGGAACCACAGGGCGTGTATCGCTTACCTTCTGGTCAGCTTGTGTTGAGCCGAGAATGCGCTGAGAGATGAAATTTGACTATATATTTTTACAAACTAGTTTTGACAAAAAATTATATGTATAAACAAGGGCGATTTGGATGTTTGCAGTTAGGGTTGGTAGGGTGTTGGGTTTTGGTGGGTGCATTCGTATTGATAACAAGCAAGCAAGCAAGCGCACAAATCATACCTGATACTACGCTGGGAGCAGAAAGTTCAGTTGTCACACCCAATGAAGCGATCCGTGGTTTGCCGAGCAATCGCGTCAATGGGGGGGCAAATCGTGGAGCTAACCTGTTTCACAGTTTTCAAGAATTCAATATAGGTGAAGGAAGAGGGGTTTATTTTACTAACCCTCCAGGAGTGGAGAACATTCTCAGCCGGGTAACGGGGGCTAATCGTTCCGAGATTCTGGGGAGGCTGGGTGTATTGGGGAATGCCAACTTATTTCTGATGAATCCCAATGGTATTATTTTTGGGCAAAATGCCAGATTGGATGTTGAAGGGTCATTTGTTGCAACAACAGGAAATGCCATTCAATTTGGCAATCAAGGGTCTTTTAGTGTTTTGGCAGATGAAGCCCATTCATCGCTGTTAACAATCAATCCTTCGGCTTTGTTATTCAATCAAATAGCTGCAGCACCAATTACTAGTTCAGGGTCTCTACAAGTTAGTTTTGGTAGCAGCTTATTATTGGTGGGCGGCAGTATTACCTTAAATGGTGGACAAATAACAGCTCTGGATGGACGAGCAGAGTTGGGAGGATTGGCAGGATCTGGTACGGTTGGATTAACATTTAATAACAATAATTTCAGCTTGAACTTTCCCTCAGGAGTACAACGAGCAGACGTATCCTTATCCAGGAATGTTGTGGTTAACGTCCGTAATGGAGGTGAGGGTAGCATTTCTGTCAATGCTCGGAATTTCAATCTTGTTGAAGGCAGCAGTCTCCAAGGAGGAGTTGCTTTAAATATAGGTGATACTAAAAACCGAGCGGGAAATATAGACATTAATGCAACAGAAACGATTCTCCTTGATGACAAAAGCTTTATTGCTAATGATGTACAGTCTGGAGCCTTCGGCAATTCAGGTGACGTTAATATCATTACCAAATTATTGACCGTAAAAAATGGTGCTCAGCTGGAAACCTTGGCTCTCGGACAGGGAAATTCAGGTAGTGTGACTATTAATGCTTCCGAGCAAGTTTTGTTTGATGGAGGATTCGCAAACAGTGGTGTAGATCGTGGAGATAAAAGTGGAGGTATAAATATTACAACTGGAACGCTTTTTGTGACTAATGGTGCCCAACTGTTTGCCAATACGGGAGGAAGTGGGAGCTCGGGGAGTATCAGAATTAATGCTCGCGAGGGGGTTTTATTTGAGAACAGTTCGGTATCCAGTTCTGTCAACTTAAATGCTCAAGGTAGCAGTGGTGGCATTGATATTACAACTGGAAGGCTTTCTGTGACTGATGGTGCTCAACTATTCGCTAGTACTCAAGGAACGGGAAGCACGGGCGGGATCGCTATCAACGCCGACGATACAGTCTTGTTTGATGAAAGTTCCGTCTTTAGCAATGTGACTAACACGGGTAGTAGTAGAGGTATAAATATTATAACAAGAGAGCTTGCTGTAACTAATGGTACTCAATTGTTTGCCAATACTGAAGGGCAAGGAAATACAAACGGTGTAGTTATTGATGCTAGAAATGAAGTTCAAATTGAAAACGGACTGATATACAGCAACGTCACTAACACGGGCAATAGTGATGGCGTTGGCATAAAAGCTAGATCGCTATTTATTACTGGTAATAGCCAATTAAGTACTAATACTCAGGGAGAGGAACGTGCAGGCAATGTAACGATTAATGTCCTTGATACTACCTTATTACAAGGAAAGACGAGTGATGAAAAGCCTCTTGTTGTACTGACCACTGTTACAAAAGAGGCTAGAGGTAGTGGAGGTGTTATAAGTATTAAAACTGGTTCGCTCTTTGTGAGAAATGGGGTTCAACTTATCGCTAATACTCAAGGTGAGGGAAATGCGGGTGATGTTATCATTGATGCCCGTGATACTGTTTCATTTGAGGGAAAAAACAGCAGTGGAACTGCTAGTGCTGCACTGACTAGTGTCGAATCAGGCGCTAGGGGTCGGGGCGGTAGTATCAAAATTACTACTAGGTCACTATCTATAAGCGATAGCGCTCTATTACAGGCTAGTACTTTTGCACAGCAAGATGCGGGAAGTGTTCAAATAGAGGCTACTGGTTCTGTTAACTTAAAAAATGATGCTTTGATATCTGCTCAAAGTCAGGGGATTGGCAGAGCAGGCAATATCTTGATTAACACCCGTCAAACTTTAAATGCAAGCAATAGTAATATTAGCACCTCTGCTTTTCAATCTTCGGGGGGTGCTATTGATATAATTGCCAAAGACATTCGTTTGTCTGGTGATAATGATATCACTACCAACGTCTTCAATGGTATAGGTGGTGGCGGTAATATTACACTTAACGCTGAATCTATCATTGCTTTAGATGATAGTGATATCCTTGCATTCGCTCAAGAGGGTAGAGGTGGTGATATCACCTTCAATACCCCTGCATTCTTTGGACAAAACTACAATCTGGTTCCAAAGAGTACCGATCCCCGTACTTTGGATGGAAATAATCGTGTTGATATCAATGCCAGTGGTGCAGTGTCAGGCGTAATTTCTATTCCCGACACCAGTTTTCTTCAAAATAGCTTGAATGAGTTACCAGAAAACCCAATAGATAGCAGCAGTTTGATTGCCAGTAGTTGCATTGCACGCAGTAGCCGTCAGCAAGAGGGCAGCTTCACTATCACGGGTTCTGGTGGCTTACCGGATCGTCCGGGAGAAGCTTTGATGTCAGTGTATGCTTTTAGGGCTGTGCGTACCATACCAAATGCCCCCCCATCCACTAACTCGACTCGTCGCCCTTGGCAAAAAGGCGATCCGATTGTGGAACCACAGGGCGTGTATCGCTTACCTTCCGGTCAGCTTGTGTTGAGCCGAGAATGCGCTGATTGATTGTGTGCTATTTATAATTCAGCCTACAGCAAAATCTGTAAATGGTCGCACATAAGGTGGGTGAAACCCAACTACAATATCATGCTTTGGCACGCCCATCGCTGTCAGCTGCTCGCCTACTTCCTCTTCTGTACCATTCCACTGAATCCAAATCTTACCATCTTTGATATCAAAATGCATTACAGGACCAAATACCCTGCGTTTATTTTGCCAACCAATGTATAGCAGTTGATAATGGTCTCTTTCTACATCATAAATCGTTTGAACTTCAATTTCATTATTAGATGAAGCACGGTTGGCATATTCTGCTATTAGTTGACGAATACATTCTCGATACTTTTCTAGGTCTGCCATCGTACAATTTCCTCCGCTTCTATATCATAAACTAGAAGATTGACTTGACTGCGTTTGATAATAGATTGAATAAAAGTTTTAATCAAAAAATCGTTGTATGTATTTAAAGGAACCGCCAAATATAAAACTCGTTCAGCACCTATCTCTTCTAAAGCATATCGATAAAATGGAATTAAGATGAGTATGGGTTTGACAAAAATTTCCTACCTCCCATTAAATTCATCCCATTGAGCGATGGAACAAGTGCTTTATTTTGCTAGGAAGGAAATTTGCGAACTGGCTGAGATAAAGATTTAAGGTAATTTATGAAATGACTTTTATTGCCTCTCAAAGACCAGGTTAATTCGCATGAAGTTCCACGAGGAGAAACAGATTCTCGCTTAAAATGACCTCCCAATTTTTTAGCTAAGTTTATAGCTTGTTTTGTTCCTTTATTTTCTGAATTTGAACAAATACCGCACCCATTATCTTTAATGCTGAGAGTGTAATAGCCTTCGTTTTCTTTACCAGTAGCTTGAATGCGTTTGGCTCCTACTGCGTGTTTGCCAACATTGCATAAGGCTTCTTCTAAAAATTGACAGAGTTCTCGTTTCTGTTCGATACTTAAATATTTCTCTTCAATCGGGTCAAACGAACGGCTTTTCAATTTAAGATTTTGAAAATGGGTGAGGTCTCGTTTGAGCGTACTGGTGTAAACCTCATAGAAAAGTTCGTGAATGGGAAGTTTTAAATCTAGTTTTAAGCCACTGACTAAAAGAAGGCTTTCTTCTTGATTTATGGCTTCTAATTTCAGGTGTTCGCCTATTGCTCGAATTTCTCGATCGAGGTTTTCTAATTGACCGTGTAAATTATCCTGTGGCAAATCCTTGTCCTGAACGCATCTTAATGCATGAGCTAGTGTTTGCAAGGGTCCATTGTGAATGAGAGTAAATGCGTGGTCAATAGTGCGTTGGCGTTCGTTAAGTTGAGATTGCATAGCCCGATCGCGTTGATAAAAAGCAAAAGCACTCAAACCCACACCATTGATACTTAAAATTAACAAATTGGGTGCGACAGGAACCCACCAACCCGATGCAAGCAGTAAATAACTACCTCCAAATAGGGAAAGACTCGTCACGCCAACAGCAAATAAATTCATAAGTACGGATTGAGTCAGCCGCCCGATGACAATGGGAATAAAACCCCAAACCGCAATCCACAGATATTCCCACTCATCTGACCAAACTTTTAACAGTGGTCGTTCATTTAGAACTGCACTAATAATCTGAGAACAAGCATGAGCGTGAAATGTGACCCCAAAAATTTGACCGTCAGGTTTTAAACCAGTAACGGCTTCAGTATTGATGTAGTCTGGAACGCTGGGAGCCGTTATACCTATCAAAACAATGCGATCGCGAAACCATTCTAGCTTAAATTTATTAGTTTTAATATCATCAAGAGATAAAACTCGAAATGGTTCTTTTCCACTCCGCCAGTTGAGTAATGTTTGAACACCACCTGCATCTATTCCCACGTATCCGCCGGTATTAGGCAAAACGCGAGGAATTTCAAGAGAAGCAAATCGCATAGTATCGGGGTCACGAACCCCATTTTTTAAAGGAATACCTTCACTTGATAAATAAGCTTCTGCTAAACGCAAAGGCAGGGAAAACTTGTAGTTTTGACCCTCCTGTGATGGTGGCGTACCAAGAAGAATCCGCCGGGAATTGCCATCTTTATCTAGTAGAGCATCTGCGAAACCAACTTGGTTGTTAGGTATATCTGGGGGTGGTGCATATTGAGGTGGTAAAACTTTTTCAATAGCAATTAAATTTTTACTTTGTTTAAATACATCAACCAGTTCTTTATGACCGGGTTCAACAGGCACATTTCTAACAATATCTAGACTAATAACTCTTGGCTTATAACTTTGTACTTTCCTAATGAGTGCTGCAATCTCTTTATCTGGAATGGGATAAGTTTTTGCACTCTCGATATCATTTTCAGTTATACCGATAATGGTGATTCTATCATCCATGGGTTCCGGAAGACGCAGACGCAGAAAGTTATCAAAAGCCATCCACTCTAGAGGCTGCACTAACCCGTATAAACGAGCGATGATGACAATCGCCAAGACTGCAAATCCTGGTAACGCTCCTGTTCGCCAGATGGCAAGTTCTTTTTTAATTTTTCTCCAAATCTCCGTCCCAGAATCCCCAGTCATGAATCATAAACTCCTCATTAATCAATTAGCCCTTCTTCTCTTGCACGGATTGTCGTTTGAATTCGCATATTCTTACCTTCGAGCTTGCAATCTTCAGGATAAACACCCAGAACGTCTTGGATTTTAGTCCAATAGGAACGGACAGTTCGTTCGTGGATGTGCATGCGCTCGGCAATAGCTTTATCTTGCAATCCTTCTTCAAAAGCTAGCTTCAAAACTTCCAGCCACTCTGGCTTAAATTCCAATGCTGTTTTGATATCTTTTGTATGGGTTATACCTTGTAGCGCCAGGTTAACCCTGTTTAAAATTTCCTGTTCCGAAAGCCCTTTATTGGCGATAACAAAGCCACCTTCATGGTCATCAATTTCACGTTTAATACGCACTAATGCCTTAATATAACTGCTTTGCACTACAAGATTGAGTGTAGGATACTTCTTCATTAAGGTCTTTAGCAGTTGAATACCTGTATCAATTTGAGCCATCATTCCAGACTTCTCCGGAATCGATAGGTCTATGACAACGAGGTCAAGCGGAAAGCTTGCTACTTTATCAACAGCTTCTTGTGCGGTTTCAGCTTTGAGAATTTCCGCGTCTGGATACTCGTGCTTTAGTATATTCAGGCTTCCACTCAGGATTAATTGGTGGTCATCCACCACGAGAATTCTTTGCTTTCCTTGATTTGGTAAATTTTGGCTCATCATCAATTCCTTAAAGCTTACTTTTACCGCAGTTTTTTGTTGAAACTCATTGGCTTAGCACACAAAAGCCAAAAGTTCAAGAGCAATTCGGCAGTATAGCCGTTACGCTTCGCGTATGGCACTCACATACAGTAATTTTTGATACATATTTAACGGTCGTTGGCTTACCTCTTAACGCATTTACCCATTGTATTAGAGGCAGATTTAGCAGCGCATACAGAAAAGTGTATTTTTGGCAGCCCGGTTTGATATTTAACACAGCACAAAAAGTTAGTGCATAAATTGAGCCATATTTTTTATCTTATTGATTAAGCTCAATAAATTGCAATTTTTCAACTTCTTAGCCCAAGAAATATATAGTAAGCGCACTGTCTACTCAATTTCAAGGGTTATGAAGAAATGAAAATATTCTTATCTGTATATTTAGAGAATTTGGAATGTAAACATGAATCAGAACGAAACCTTGTATAGATTCTATACGTTTCCTCAACTAGAACTGAAAGAAAATCACTGGACTATTAAGTGGTTGTCAGATTCTAAGTTGTGTCAGAATATTAACAACATCAAACGGCAAAATCTTCTATTGACTGAAGAAGATTTTGCATTGCATTTTTTAAACACATACTTACATGCTCCAGAAAATGCTGAAATAGAAGTCCATTTAAAGGCTTTTTTAGCAAGCTTTAGTGTTGAGATTGTTAGACAATTTGAGAAAACACTAAAATGCCATAGCAGAAATAGTTATGATATTTTAAGCATTCTTCAAGAGGCTTTTCAAACTACTTGTAAATACGCCTCAAATCCCAAATCTTTCTTTCGAGGCTTTCAAATTCGGGAGAGAAACGAGTATTCTTATCACTCAATCAAAAAATACATTAAAGAAAGAATATATGGTTTGGTTAGAGATGAGTTAATCAAAGAAAAACAAGTGAGCCAAGCGAGCAAGCATACAAATTTGGGCTTAGCTGCTAAATCATCTCAAAAACGAGTGAGAGATGCTTTAGAAGCTCAAGGTATAACCCAAGAGCCAATCATTAAATATATTGGAATATGGAACACTTTTCAAGAAGCAAGAAAAGCAAGTCAAAGCGATATAAGTTCACTTACAGAGAAACATTTTGAGGAAATAGCATGGCGCTACAGTCAGTTAAATTCTGTAGAAATTGATGGGAAAACTATTAAAATATATCTAGAAGATATTGGTAGAGCAGTTCGCGATTATCAAAATCCTAAAACTTATTCTTTAGATGTTCCCTCCAATCCAGAAGATACTACGAGTCTACCTCTTGTTGAAAACATTCCAGATACATCTTTGGTTGAAAGTTGGGATAGATTACCAAGGGAGGAAGATAGAGAAAAGCTGCGAATTTTTCTAGAAAAACAAATACAAGAACTGGATATAGAAGCTCAAAGTCTTTTGTTACTTAGACATGGCTTCCAACTGGTACAAAAACAGATAGCTGGAGAAATTAATAAGGATACAGCTACTGCTAACCGTCGTTACAACAAACTCCTAAAACTTTTAATAGAAAAAATAAGGGATTGGAGAAATCAACATTTGAATAGGAATGGGAAAGAGTCTGAGCGAGATTTTACTTCAGAGGAGTTGAAAGAAATCAAATCTAGTCTAGTCACTTTTCTTGATGACTACTATTTTTATAATTTTTTTCAAATTTTTCAGGAAACTTTCAACAGTTTACCAGTAAAAAGTCAGGGTATTTTGGTCTCCTACTACCGTAATTATTTTAACCAACATTACTGCGAATCCAGTCATATTGATGGTAGCTCTAATGGTTCTCAATTAAATGACGATTTTCTCTCTGAAGCTTGCGAATTCTTGCAAACAGGAATATCGCAGCTAATACGTAAATACTATTCATTGAGGTTGAAATCGGATGGAGCAGCTTGCTTGCAGCTTAAAAACATGGAATTTATTAACAAATTCCTGACATATATAGAGAATAGAGAGAAGAAACTGTCATTTGATAATACTTAAATAAATGGAGAACAAGAATGAAACTGAATTTGCAAGAGCTAAGAAAACTCTATCCAGAACAAATTTGGCAGGAGTTTTCAGAAAAAGATTTAAAACAGAGAGAATCAACTATCCGGCGTTATTCCAACCAAACTGCTCAAAATAATGCAGATTTAAACTGCTGGTGTCTCAACGCTCTTAGAGCTTGGGTGAAAGAAAACCTTGGTGATTCGATAACAGTATTACCCAGCGAAGCTGATTTACCAACTATTTGGGATGTCGTCAATGGTACAGCCATTACTATTGGTAAAACCCGACTTGTTCTCATTCCTGATGAAGCAGCAGATACAGAGACATTAACAGTACCGCAAGAATGGGTTGATATCCCTGAATGGATGGCAGACTATTACTTAGCGATACAAGTTAACATGGGTGTCCTCATTTCCAGCGATTGAGCTTTAAGTTGCGGCATTGTGTTTCTCCTGTCAACAACTTCAGGTGAATTAAACAAGGTTGTTCGCCTTTATGATTTTGCGTTTGCCTCATTAAGAGGACAGTGCTTTATGCACAACATTCCTCAGTTTGCTAGTGTCTTTGCCGTTCCAAAGAAGTCAGCACCTTGTTTCTCACCTGACGAGTGTTGGGGTGTAAAAGTGTTGGGGTGTGGGGGATAATAAGTGGTTTAAATACCTGTACCCCAGAAGATTGGGTTTGAAGCCATTGAATTTGTTCATGGAGAAAAGCAACCACGCTCTTTACCCTCACACCCCTGTCCCAATACCCTTCTCTACCCCTTATAAAGGGGGACAAGCAGGTCATGACACGCTTTTTTCTGAGGCTGGCTTGATGCATCCTGGAAGTTGTCAACTCGGTGAGTTTAATAATTTAGATGTAGATGTGACAATATTTAAACATAAATTAAGTAGTTAGAAAAACTTGTATTGCCACGGAAAATGTTATTTTTCCGGTACTTTTAGATACTCTCGATCGAGTCATTTGTCCTTTGTCCTGTTGTCGTTTGTCTAAAGTGCCTCACTTTTTACGATTGACAAATGACCAAGGACGCTCCTTACCATATAGGTTTATTTGTACCAACCTACTTATCCAAGTTTAAGAATAGTGTCCTCCAATACGAAATACTGTGCGCTTTGATATAGTTACGCTATTTCCTGACTGTTTTACCTCAGTTCTCAGTTCCGGACTGATAGGTAAAGCTCTAGCAAAACAGATTGCTCTGGTAAACCTGGTTAATCCACGGGACTTTACTACCGACAAGCACCGGAAAGTTGATGATGAACCTTATGGCGGCGGTGTAGGTATGCTGATGAAGCCAGAACCTATCTTTGGCGCTGTCGAGTCACTTCCTGTTTTACCGCGAAGACAAGTTATTTTAATGAGCCCTCAAGGTCAAACAATCAATCAACCCCTTTTACGAGAACTGGCTACAAACTACGATCAATTGGTCATCATCTGCGGTCATTATGAAGGAGTTGACGATCGCGTTCTACATTTGGTCGATCGCGAGATATCCTTGGGCGATTTTATTCTGACTGGGGGTGAACTGCCAGCAATGACTCTTATTAACGGTGTCATACGCCTTCTACCTGGAACGGTTGGTAAAGCTGAGTCTCTGAAAGCAGAAAGCTTTGAGGAGGATTTGTTGGACTATCCTCAGTATACTCGCCCTGCCGTGTTTCGCGGTTGGAAAGTTCCTGAAGTCCTCCTTTCCGGCAATCACGCTGCCATTGCCAAGTGGCGGTACGAACAACAAATCGCTAGAACTCGCCTGCGCCGTCCCGATCTACTCAAACACTGGGAGGATACGAGAGGGGTAGGTAGGAATGAAGGAGTGGGGGACAATGGGGACAAGGAAGATAGGGAAGACAAGTGGGACAAGGGAAAGGAGAATAACTCATGTCCTTAGCCCCCAGTCTCTTGACTCTTGACTCTTGACTATTAACTATTGATTCTTAACTAAAACATGAATATTCGCATTGGTAATGGTTACGATATCCACCGCTTGGTGAGCGATCGCCCTCTCATTCTGGGAGGTATTCATATTCCCCATTCCTTGGGTTTATTGGGACACAGTGATGCTGATGTTCTCACCCACGCGATTATGGACGCCATGCTGGGGGCGCTTTCTTTGGGAGATATTGGACATTATTTTCCTCCCTCAGATCCCCAATGGGCAGGGGCTGATAGTTTGGTGCTTTTGACTCAAGTCAACCAACTGATTTGCGATCGCGGTTGGCAGATAGGTAATGTTGACTCAGTGGTTGTCGCAGAACGGCCAAAATTAAAACCTTATATTGAGAAAATGCGGGAGAAAATAGCGGGGGTTTTGCAAATAGAACCCAATCAAGTTGGTGTTAAAGCCACCACCAACGAAAAACTAGGTCCTGTAGGTCGCGAAGAAGGGATTTGCGCTCATGCTGTAGTTTTGCTGACTCAAGGGTAAATATTAATTCAAAATATGATGCCTTGGACGGTACGATATCTGTAATTTTTTCTGAGACATTGCCGCACCCTAAAGCACCTTTCCTCTTTCATACAGCATTGGTCTAGTCATCTCAAATAACTCAGTTTCTTTGTTTAACAAGACTGCTATTTTGTCGTCCAAATCAAAGAAACTGGTTTTTTTACCTAATCTTTGAATGCTCGTTTGGCGTTTCAGGCAAAGCTTTTCATCAGGCATTTTCAAGCTCTGTCTCCGCTCTTAACAAATCGTCATTTAAAATTTACTTTACACCACCTTAATGCAAATTATAGATTGAAAACGTAAATTAACTAGGATGGAATTTTATTGAATGGGTAAATTCTACACACTCAAAAGTTTAAAAAACTGCATATTGCATCAAATCTAAAATTATCATTCTAGATAATAATTCTGAGTTGTTAGTTATTTTAGTCTCTGCTGCTAACCGTCTTAACATATCTAAAAATATAAATTTATGCTCTCTGTTATTTTCCGAAAGTGGTTCATTATCTTGCTAGTGCTTTTTAGTACTATAGCTATAGCATCTTGCAATCCAGCTAATTTTAAAACCCAAGCAGCAGTACCCCAAATAGTTGTAAGTACTTTAAGCGATCCCAAAACCTTTAATTATGCTCTAAATAGTGAATATCCCAATATTTTTAGCTTCATCTATGAAGGGCTAGTTTCTGAAAATGGAATCACTGGGGAACTTGAACCAGCCTTGGCAGAGTCTTGGGAAATATCCCCTGACAAACAGCAAATAGTGTTTACGCTGCGGAATAATCTCAAGTGGTCGGATGGCGAACCCCTGACAGCAGATGATGTGATTTTTAGCTACAATAAAATTTACTTCAACCAAGAAATTCCAACCTCAATCAAAGACATAGTGAGGATTGGTGAAAAAGATAGCTTCCCCAAAGTAGAAAAACTTAGCGATCGCCGAATAAAATTTACATTACCAGAACCATTTGCTCCGTTTTTAAGAAATGCAGCAGTTGCGATTTTGCCAGCCCATGTACTACGTGAGTCTCTAACAACTAAAGATTCAGAAGGAAAACCACAGTTTTTGGCAAAATGGGGAACAGACACTCATCCAGGAAAAATTATTTGTAATGGTCCTTACCGGATGGTTAATTATGCAACGAGCGAACGGATAATATTTGAACGGAATCCTTACTATTGGCGCAAAGATAGCCAAGGCAATTCTATGCCGTATATTCAACGTTTTATCTGGCAAATTGTCGAGTCTACAGATACATCCTTACTTCAGTTTCGTTCTGGTGGATTAGATGCTTTAGGCATCTCTCCCGAATATTTTGCCTTGCTCAAACGTGGTGAAAAAAGGGGCAAATACACTATATATAACGGTGGACCAACGCTGAGCACAACTTTTATAGCCTTTAACCTTAATAAAGGTCAAAGAAATGGCAAACCACTTGTAGATCCTATTAAATCTCGTTGGTTTAATCAATTAGAGTTTAGACAAGCAGTGGCTTACGCCATCGATCGCGAGACAATGAACCAAAATATTTTTCAGGGTTTAGGTGAATTGCAAAATTCACCTATTTCCGTACAAAGCCCTTACTATATTACTGCAAGAGATGGTTTAAAAGTTTACAATTATAACCCCAAAAAATCGCAAGAGCTACTTTTAAAAGCAGGATTTAAGTATAACCAAAAACATCAACTGCTTGATGCTGAGGGTAACCGTGTTCGTTTTACTATGATTACCAATTCTGGAAATAAAATTCGTGAAGCAATGGGTTCTCAAATTAAGCAAGATTTGAGTAAAATTGGAATCCAAGTAGATTTTGCTCCTTTAGCTTTCAATACTTTACTAGAGAAGCTAAACAATACCATTGAATGGGAATGTTATCTCTTAGGTTTTACTGGTAGTATTGAGCCGAATGAAGGTGCAAATGTCTGGTCTGTCAATGGCAGTTCCCATCGTTTTAATCAACCAGCTAAACCAGGAACTACTCCAATTGTTGGAAGGGAAATATCGAATTGGGAAAAGGAAATTCATCGTCTTTATATTAAAGCTTCGCAGGAGCTAGACGAAAACAAGCGGAAAGCCATTTATGCAGAAACTCAACGAATCACACAAGAAAATCTGCCGTTTATTTATCTGATAAATCCTCTTTCTATGTCAGCGGTTCGCAACCACATACAAGGAATAAAATATTCAGCTTTAGGCGGTTCTTTATGGAATATCCATGAATTAAAAATTGTACAAAAAAACACTATCAATTAAAGAATTTAGTAATGAGACTTAATAATTTTACAAAAATTTTCCGCTCTAGTGGTGTTTTTGTTCTACTGGCTCTTCTAGCAGTATTAACTCTTAATGGCTGCAATCCCAGTCAGTTTAAAACTCCTGGTGCTCAAGTGTCACAGCTAGTCATTCCTGCTTCGACAGATCCTAAAACTTTTAACTACGCTCTTATCCAAGAATCACCCAATATTTCAGCTTTTACTTATGAAGGACTAGCTAAGGAAAACGGACAAACAAAGGAAATTGAGCCAAACTTGGCTGAATCTTGGGAAATTTCCGAAGATAAGTTGAGGATTACCTTTACTTTGCATGAGGGCTTAAAGTGGTCGGATGGTGAACCTCTCACCGTTGATGATGTTGTTTTCTCCTTCAATAAGATCTATATGAATCCGCTGATTCCCTCTTATTTTCAGGATGGTATTCGTATAGGTAAAAGCAAGGCTTTTCCCAAAGTCCGAAAACTCGACAATAGACGGGTAGAATTCACTTTGCCAGAACCGTTTTCGCCTTTCTTACGCATTGTTGCAGCAGGGACAGGAATCTTACCAGAACACGCCTTACGTCAAGCTGTGGAAACAAAACGAAGCGATGGACAACCGCAGTTTCTGTCTACATGGGGAACAGACACAGACCCCAAGAAAATAATTGTCAATGGACCTTACACAATTGAGAGTTACGCACCAAGCCAACGCGTGGTCTTTCGGCGCAACCCTTACTACTGGCGTAAGGATACACAAGGAAACCAGCAACCTTATATTGAGCGTGTTGTTTGGCAAATTGTAGAAAATCCTGAAACAGCTTTAATGCAATTTCGTTCTGGAGGCTTAGATTTACTAGAAATTAGTGCTGGAAGTTTTCAATTGCTCAAGCGGGAAGAAAAGCGTAGCAAATTTAACATTTATAATGCGGGACCAGATTCTGGTACAAGTTTTATGGTTTTTAATCTCAACAAAGGTCGTCGTAATGGAAAGCCTTTGGTAGATCCCATTAAGTCTCGCTGGTTTAATAATGTTGCTTTCAGGCAGGCAGTTGCTTATGCAATCGATCGCCAAACCATGATCAATAATATTTTACGTGGATTAGGTGAAACGCAAAACTCTCCAATTTCCGTCCCCAGCCCCTACTTTCTTTCTTCCAAAGACGGTCTGAAAACCTATGACTACAATCCGGAAAAAGCCAAGCAACTTTTATTAGGAGCGGGATTCAAATACGATAGTAAAGGTCAATTGCTAGATGCAGATGGAAATCGAGTGCGTTTTTCAATGTTAGTTTCCGCTGGTGGTAGACCTACAGTTACACCCAGAATTCAACAAGATTTGAAAAGGATTGGCATTACGATGGATTTACAGTTCCTAGATTTTGGTGTCATTGGAGAAAAAATTTCTAACACTTTAGATTGGGAATCTTGGTATGGGGCTATTACAGGAGGTATTGAGCCAGCTAACGGTTACAATATTTGGTCTGTTGATGGAAATTTCCACGTTTTTAATCAGAAGCCTCAAGACAAAAAAGACCGTATAGAAGGATGGGAAGCTTCTGATTGGGAGAAGAAAATTGACAATCTTTACATTCAAGGCTCTCAAGAATTCGACGAATCAAAACGCAAAGCTATTTATGCGGAAACACAACGTCTATCACAAGAGTATTTACCTTTTATTTACCTGTTTAATCCACTGTCTTTAGCTGCAGTACGTAATAACCTTGAGAATGTAAAATACACTTCCATTTTCCCCGCTCCTGATAACTACATCTGGAATATATACGAGATGAAAGTTACAAATAATAAGGGAGTGAGTGGTTAGTAGTTAGTGGTTGGTGGCTAAATTGAGGTAGTTTTTGATTTTCTTGTGGATGGGCGTTCCAAGCGTCCTTCCTAATTTCAAGCTCCTTTTCTTTTCCTAAACTCCGATCCTTACCCCTGACCTCTATTCCCAATTTCCCATCCCTTAAGCTGTATGATGCGAAAAGACTAGAATTTCGCTCCTATGATGTTTTCTCTCTTCCGTCATCGCCGCCGTTGGTTTTCAGTAGTTTCGATCTTGATTTTAGGGTTGGTTTGCCAGTTAGCTTTTACCAGTTGCAACCCAGCAAAGTTTAAAACTGCGACGGCACGAAATGTATCCCAATGGGTTACCAGTACTATCGGTGACCCACAAACTTTTAACTATGCCTTTAATAATTCGTATCCTCATGTCTTTTTGTTCACGACTCTGGGGCTTACTACTCTGAATGGTGAAACTGGCAAAATAGAACCGGATTTAGCTGAATCTTGGGAAATTTCTAATGATAAAAAGCACATCTTTTTTACTCTGCGAGAGGGTTTAAAATGGTCAGATGGAGAACCACTGACAGCAGATGATGTTATCTTTACTTATCAAGATATAATTTTTGACTCAAAAATTCCCACTGATTGGAAAGATAGTCTTAAAATTGGTTCGAGTAGTGCTTTCCCCAAGGTACAAAAAATAAGCGATCGCCAGGTTGAATTTACTCTCCCTGAGCCCTTTGCACCATTTTTATATACGACTACAGGAGCGTCAACCAATTCAATTGGTATTATGCCAAAACACGCTCTGGCTGAATCATTAAAATCTCAAGACCCAAATGGAAATCCTCAATTTTTATCCACTTGGGGAACAGGAACCGATCCCAGGAAAATTGTTTTTAGCGGTCCTTACACAATAGAAAGCTATAGTCCCAGCCAGCGAGTTGTGTTTCGGCGCAATCCTTACTACTGGCGTAAAGATAGTCAAGGCAATCAATTACCTTACATAGAGCGTATTGTTTGGCAGATTATTGAATCTACCGATGCTATCATACTTCAGTTTCGCTCCAAAGGATTAGATATAGTCGAAATTTCTCCAGAGAATTTTTCTTTACTAAAACGGGAAGAGAAACGAGGAAAATTTACCATTTACAATGGAGGACCTAGATTATCTCAAACTTTTATATCATTCAATCTTAATAAAGGTCGGCGTAAAAACGGACAGCCTGTAGTTGACCCGATAAAATCTCGTTGGTTTAATACTTTAGCTTTTAGACAAGCCGTTGCTCATGCTATTAACCGGGAGGCATTGCTAAATAATGTTTTTCGGGGAATTGGCGTGGTACAAAATTCACCAATTGAGGTACAAAGCCCGTACTACCTTCCTCCAGAAAAAGGTTTGAAAGTTTATAACTATAACCCAAACAAAGCTAAAGAATTACTTTTGAAAGCAGGGTTTAATTATGATAGCAGAAATCAATTGCTTGATGCAGATGGAAATCGCGTGCGCTTCTCATTAATAACGAATGCCGAAAACAAAACTCGTGTAGCAATGGGAGCACAAATAAAGTCTGATTTAAGTAAAATCGGTATTCAAGTTGATTTCAATGCAATTGCTTTCAATACCCTTGTAGATAAACTGACAAATTCACTTAATTGGGATTGCTATCTGTTAGGCTTTGTTAGTGGAGGACCCGAACCTCATGATGGGATTAATGTTTGGTTACCAGAAGGCGCTTTGCATACATTCAATCAAAAACCGCAACCAGGACAAGACCCTCTGATTGGTTGGAAAATAGAAGATTGGGAAGCGGAAATTGGTCGTCTGTATAAACAAGGAGCGCAAGAGTTAGACGAAGAAAAGCGTAAAGAGATTTATGCTGAAACACAACGCCTGACGCAGGAAAATTTGCCCTATATTTATCTAGTTAATCCCTTGTCTCTATTAGCCGTGCGAAATCGCATTCAAAACGTTAAATTTTCCGCAGTTGGTTCTCAAGCAGGAACAATGTGGAATAAATATGAACTGAAGATATCAGAATAGTTATTGGTTAGGAGTTAGTGGTTAATAGAATAATTAATCCTTAACAAAGGACAAAGGACACAGGACAAATGACAAATGACAAATCTCTACGTTCGCTCTTAGAATCCGTTGCCAATGGTAGCGTAACTCCAGATTATGCTGTAGAAAAACTCAAACATTTAGCTTACGAACCTGTGGGTGAATTTGCCAAAATAGACCATCACCGCAGCCTGAGAACTGGGTTCCCCGAAGTTATTTGGGGACCGGGCAAAACTCCCGAACAAATTGCTCAAATTATGCAAGTGATGCGCCAACGAAACCCAGTCGTGATGGCTACTCGTATAGACCCATATGTTTATGTGGCGTTGCAACCTAAAGTGAGAGATTTGCGCTACTATGACTTGGCACGAATTTGTGCTATCGCTCCTCCAAGTATTGAATCACAGTATCCCGGTACAATTGGCATTCTTTCTGCTGGTACTGCCGATTTACCCGTAGCTGAGGAAGCTGCTGTGACTGCAGAACTTTCTGGTTTTCAGGTACAACGTCTTTGGGATGTGGGAGTTGCTGGAATTCATCGCTTGCTGAACAACCGTCATGTTATTGAATCAGCATCAGTGTTAATTGTTGTGGCGGGGATGGAAGGTGCTTTACCCAGCGTAGTTGCAGGATTGGCAGATTGTCCCGTAATTGCTGTTCCTACGAGTATTGGTTACGGCGCAAGTTTTGGAGGATTAGCACCTTTGTTAACAATGCTTAACTCTTGTGCTGCTGGTGTAGGGGTCGTTAATATTGACAATGGTTTTGGTGCAGCAGTTTTAGCAGGACAAATTTTGCGAACAGCCGAGAAATTGCGGTTGGCATCCACGGAGTCTTGAGGTTATGACGGTGATACTCACCTAAGACTGAGGATAAAAATGAAACCTTGGATTAGCCTAGCTGCATTTGCCTTAAGCTTTCTATTAACGATTTTTATCTCTACGAATGATGTAGTCACCGCTGAAAGTAGAGTTGATACAAATTGTACTTATAACGGTATCAAACTTTACGGCAAGGTGAAGATTGACAAAGATTTTCCGGATGTAACCGTGCAAAAGGTTGATAGATTTGCTGATTTACAAGTTCAACAAGTCACAACTTTTCCCGAAGAGTGTGGCAAGTGAAAATTTGTTGAAGATTTTCCTGACTTTAAAGTCAAATTTGTTAAGGATTTTGCTGACATCAAAATAAAGATGGTTGACCTTTTTCCCGGTCTACCTTGGTTGAAAGTTCACCAAAATTTAGTTATTCCTGCCAAACTGTACTACTGGTTTTAAGTCTTGACTATTAGGTTTTGTTAAAAAATATGGACATAATTACTGATTCTATATCTCATTTAATTTGGTTGTTCCATGTGGATTGGACTGTATTAGGTCAAAATATTACCGATCCCAACATTCTCGGTCAGATGCAGAAAGCTTTTACCCACTTTGTGCAAACGGGTCAAGCCTGGGCACTATTGATTGGATTGGCACTTGGTTATATGATTCGGAATTTGACAAGTTACGGCTAAAACCAATTTGTTGGTAGTTAGCTGTTAGTAGTTAGTAGTATTTTTGAACCACTCTCTACTAACCACTAACTACTAACTACTAACCATTCCCTGAAAGCATATGACCACACAACCAACTTGGAGTCAACGGTTTGAATCAGCGTTGCATCCCGCAATTGCTCGCTTTAATGCGAGTATTCATTTTGATATTCAGCTTATAGAATACGATCTGACTGGGTCTGAAGCTCATGCCAAAATGCTAGCTCACACGGGTATTCTTTCTCAGGAAGAAGGAGAGCAACTTGTTAGGGGTTTAGAACAAATTCGCCAGGAATATCGCCAAGGCAATTTTAACCCCGGTATTGAGGCAGAAGATGTCCATTTTGCCGTTGAACGCCGCCTGGTGGAAATTGTGGGGGATGTAGGTAAAAAGTTACACACTGCCCGTTCTCGAAACGATCAGGTGGGTACTGACACTAGGCTCTACCTTCGCGACCAAATTCAACAAATTCGTCAGCAGTTGTGTGAATTTCAAAATGTTTTATTAGGGGTTGCCGAACAACATCTTGAAACACTAATTCCAGGTTATACCCACCTGCAACGTGCCCAGCCTCTGAGTCTCGCCCATCACTTGCTGGCATACTTTCATATGGCACAACGTGACTGGGAAAGGCTTGGAGACGTATATCGCCGAGTGAATATTTCCCCGTTAGGATGCGGCGCTTTGGCTGGGACTACTTTCCCTATAAACCGCCACTACACTGCCGAACTCTTAAAGTTTGATGGCGTTTATGCTAATAGCCTTGATGGAGTAAGCGATCGCGATTTTGCGATTGAATTTCTCGGTGCTGCTAGCATCATTATGGTTCACCTCAGTCGCCTTTCAGAAGAGGTGATTTTATGGGCATCTGAAGAGTTCCGCTTTGTCAGTCTTAAAGATAGCTGTGCTACAGGTTCGAGTATTATGCCCCAAAAGAAAAACCCCGATGTTCCAGAATTGGTGCGGGGTAAAACTGGGAGAGTATTCGGTCACCTGCAAGCAATGTTGGTGATGATGAAAGGATTACCTTTGGCATACAACAAAGACCTGCAAGAAGACAAAGAAGGTTTATTTGATAGTGTAAACACCGTTAAAGCTTGTCTTGAAGCAATGACGATTTTACTTCAAGAAGGTTTGGAATTTCGTTCCCAGCGCTTGACACAAGCAGTAACAGAAGACTTTTCCAACGCTACAGATGTAGCAGATTATTTGGCAGCGCGGGGAGTCCCTTTTCGGGAAGCGTATAATCTTGTGGGCAAAGTGGTTAAAACCAGTATTACCGCAGGCAAACTCCTTAAGGATTTAAGTCTACAGGAGTGGAAAGAGCTTCACCCAGCTTTTGAAGCAGATATCTATGATGCAATATCTCCCCGTCAAGTTGTTGCTGCTCGCAATAGTTATGGTGGTACGGGGTTTGAACAAGTGAGCCAAGCACTTGCTGCTGCACGCACTCAAATCAAAAATAACACTCAGCAATTAGCGATCGCCAATCACCTAGGCAATAGCTAACTGCTAACTGCTTTTCTCATAATTATGGGCGTACAAAAGTACGCCCCACATACCGAAAAGAGCAATCATTTGAGTAGTGGCTCTACTCAGCATCAATAGCTGCTGCGCCCTCATCTTCTTCACTCTTCGGCGGTCTCTGCTGGAATCTTCTGTTATGCATCCGTCCTGTTGTAGTC
>NZ_BAAFZH010000078.1:0-116249 GCF_054684315.1 Scytonema sp. NUACC21
GCGCGTCTCTACATCTAAATTATGCATAAATGTGATTCGGCTGGGTCGATAATGTTCGACAATTTACCACAATCCCGTGCTACGAAACGTGACAAGAAGTTGGTTTCTGCCATGCACTATGGGAATTGACATCAGGTGCTCGAGCCACTAGAGTCACTTCACCCTTAGCATTCACAACCCAGCCTTGAGCTTCAACTATTGGGCTGGGGGGGTTATGAGAAACATCTTTTTGAGGGTTTTTTCTCATGTGTCTTGGTTGCTGGGGGGAAACTGCATTTAATTTCTGGTTTGGAATTGGCACCCAACTGACTTGTACATCTTCAGATATTAATGTCTGATAAGGACTCGGCGCTATTCCACCACGCCCGGTCACAATAAATTCGCTCTGCTGTTCATTATCATCTTGCTGACAAGCTTGTGCGACTTGAGTATTTGTTGATGGGGCTTGCGGTAACTTTATTAACCCACGATTGGGGTCGGTCTCTGGAGTGTTAATTTCGACGACACCATCTATACCAAATACAGAATTAGCGGTAATGTCACTATCAGGAGATAAAAATACTCCTTGAGTGTTGATGCTGATGTTACCGCCTCGCCCTTTGGCAGCATTGGCAGAGATATTGCTATTTTCTGTAGAGATTAATATTTCTGTATGGATATTTATATTACCGCCATTTCCATCAGCCAAGGCAGTGCCCGCAGTAGCAGTTATATTGCTATTATTACGTAATAAGATATCTCTAGCTTTCAGGGTAATATTTCCACCTTCGCCTGATGTTGTTTCAGTTGTGATGGTTCCTCCATTGCTAAGACGGACAGAACGAGCATTCACTGTAATTTTCCCAGCATTGGCTGTTGCATTCCCCCGAACACGGGCTAATAGACCACTGTTGGAACCATCATTATCAACTATCTCGTCACCAAATTGTTTGAGTCTAGCCTCAAAGGTGCGATCGCTACCAGATATATTGACGCTATCGGTAGCGTTGATAGTTATATTACCTGCACTGCCACTACCAAAACTACTCGTTAAAATTTGTCCACCTTCAGTTATCTCAAGGCTACCCGTGTTCACTGCGATATTACCACCACTTTTCCCACTCCTTGTTCTGGCGCTGAGAACTGCCCCATTTGACAAGCGCAAGGAATTGGTAGTAACAGTAATATCACCCCCCTGTCCGGTAGCTCCTTGTTCGGTGGAACTTATCAGCCCACTAGAGAAACCTTTTGCAGAAAAACCAGAAAGATTAACCGAGTCTGAAGCATTGACCCGAATATTTCCTGCTTTTCCATTGCCACGAGTCAGAGATTGAATTTCTGCCCCATCAGATAAAGAAAGAGTACGCGAATAAATTTCAATATCACCTGCATTACCAATCGCACTCCCTTCTACCGTATTAAAGATACCAGTAATCTCACCGAGTTTCCCAATCGCGGCAACCTCTGTGGGTGGCGGAGAATTATATGGGTTAGTGGGAGTATTGGGCAATTCTGACCTATAACTGTTAACCATTGATATAGAGTCATCAACCCAGATAGATACGTCTCCCGCATCTCCTTGCCCAAAAGTACTGGCAACGATTTCAGTACCATTTGTTAGGTTAAGAGACCCTGCTTTGATAAAAATATTACCACTCTTACCTACCGCTCCAGATTCTACTGCATTGGAAATAGAACTCTTAGAGATATTGATTTCTCCTAAAGCATTCAGCACAATATCTCCTGCCCGACTGTTGTTTGCTCCCAACCCTTGCCCTATACCAGCATTAAGACGGCTGTGAGAAATATTCAAATTTTGAGCGTGGATAGCAATACTCCCATCAGTGGAAGCACGTACATCTATACTGGAAAAGTTACCAACAGACACATTGCCTCGCGCCATACCATTCGGAAAACTCAAGCTCAGCAGGTTGTCGTTCATATTCAACCCTACTGTTCCTGCTCCTGCCAATCCTCCTAACTCGACTCTTCCACCAGGAGCACTTAAAGAACTACCATCCATACTAATACTTCCGCCAACGAATAATAAACTCCTACCATCTCTGACATACAGACCAGTTGGATTAGGTTGAGGTAAGACTGATAGTGGTGTTACTGGTGCTGACGGTGGTGTAGCTGGTGGTGCATTTGCTGGTGGTGGAATTACTGGTGATGACGGTGGTGTAGCTGGTGGTGCATTTGCTGGTGGTGGTGGGGTTGGTAAAGAAGTTCCTGGGTTTGGGAATCCTATGAGTGTTGTTGCTACTGACCTATCGATAACTATTGCTGCAGCGTTTATTTGATTAAATAGAAAAGCTGAAGGATTGACTGTCAGTAATTGTGGGTTGTTTGGACTTGAAGCACTAAAAAAACCGCGATCGCCAAATTTAATAGCATTGGCAGTTGTTGCAACAAATGAACCTCCAACATCCAAACTGGCATTTTTACCAAAAATAATTCCGTTGGGATTCATAAGAAACAAGTTGGCATTACCCCGGACACCAAGTTTCCCGAAAATTTTGGAAGGGTCAACCCCTGTGACTCGACTTAAGATATTCTCAATGCCAGATGGGTTGGCAAAATACACTTGTTGTCCTTCACCAATATTAAATTGTGAAAAGCTGTGAAATAAATTAGCTCCGCGAATTGCTCCCCCGTCAATTGTGTAGGTTTGGGAGTCGATTTGTGTGACTGTAGAGCTTTCCGCGCCTAAAGTGCGATCGGGTACTGGCTTGAGTTCTTGGGCAATAGCAGAATTTGTACTTAGACAGTACGCCCACAAGCTTGTTATCCCTGCCCTTATAACAAAGCTCAAACCCCTATGATTGTTACTTTTTTTGGACATTGTATTTGCCAAAGAAACAGCAGTGACTGAACAACGGTTTTACTACATCTCTACTTAGTAGTCTACTTTTACTGGTAGTCAAAGTCACTTTTACAGAAATCCCCATAACAGGTTGCATGGGTTTACAGGAAAATCCGCTATTTCTTTACAAAACTTAATATTTAACACAATTGGCGTAGGTCCCCAACTATACCGATGTTCTTAGTTGGGGTACTTCACCGATCTAAGGAATTGGGAACTGAGCAATTACACTTTGGTGGCGTCACTGCCCTGTGCCGCTACCAAAGAGTTAGGTTTGGAAGAGCGGCGCACTCTACCCACTGCGCTCATAACGTCCACGAGCATATTTAGTGCGATATCCTTGCCGGGGCAAATGCGCCCTGCACTGCGATCGCCAACAGAGTGAAAGCCCATGTGGAAAGGGCAAAGGTTCTCTCGCTTTGCATTGAACTCGTAGACCGTGGGTCCCCAAAAACTCTCATCCAGCATTCCCAGGCTCATCGGTATGAGCACCTTGGTGCCTGCGGGGAAGGTTCGCTCCTTGCCGACTACGGTCACAGTGAAAGGTTCAGTTGCTATCCGATGCGAGGCACTGACTGGTGCCCAGAGGCGGGCGCACTCTAGGAGGTAAAGCCGCACGGACTCCCGGTCATCTAAATCGAGTTTGTCCCAATACTGGGTTAGGTCTATGTCGGATGTTTGTCGTCCCTTGTAAGAGGGGAGAGGGCGGTATCCCATTGCAGTGTAAGCAAGGTGTAGTGGACCCTGCAGTGCCGCGATGGCCATGATGGCTGTCATCAGCTTTGCCAGTTCCCACCGAGTCATGCCGTTGTATTCGGGGTTATTCTCCTGAAATCCGGCAAGGGCAGGCGAATTCTGGTAAATAGTTGCTGCTTGTTCGATCAGGTTGGGCAGGTCTTTGTGTCCCTGAAGGTTTAGACTTTGCAGGAGAGTGCCGATACCAGCAAAGTAGTGCTTCGGGCTCTCGCGTGTGTAGTGCAACTCCGTCAGGAGATTCATCGACTCCTCGTCGTTGGGGTTTAGCCCAAAGAGAACGTAGTGCAAGTACCGAATCATAAAGCCCATCAAACCTCGCCTGTCGTTGGTGAAGAATTCGTCACCAGCACCATGAGGCATATTTGCATAATCTGCTGCCAATCGCTCGAGCAACTGCCTAGAAGTTGCATCGCGCTGACGTTCCGTCGCAGCATCGTTCAAGATGTACTTCTGCATGCATTTTCTGAATGCCTCGTGGTCGCTGCTGCCTCCTGCCTCCCGATCCGACAGAGAAAGCAGGAAAACGTTCCTGCTACCAACATCCTGGTTAGGTGCATGATTCGCGTCCAGTACAGAAGTGCCGAGTCGCCACGTGCGTGCTTGTGGTGAGGTGAGGGCTGTTTCCAGCGTATTAAACTCGGACAGCACCACCTGCCCAGCACAGCAGAAGTTGGAACCGAGGGCAAGCCGCTTGGAGTCGAGGTAGGTGGGAGTGTTTGCAATCAAGCCCTCGACCAAGCTGATGATTGGGAGGAGTGCCTTGCTCAGGTTCTCGTCTGGGTTTTGCAAAGCCCATACCTGAAACTCATTGAGCGCAGGAGTTATGAATGATGAGAAGACAGTATTTAAATTTAGGCTCATTGTAATTATCTGCTTTTTAAGAGAAAAATTGTATTTTTCGGGTTACCCAGCCTTAATGGCTGACACCAATCTTGAAGGATTATCAAATCAAGACGATTAAATATTGATGCTTTGCGGAATTTGTGAAGGTTTGAGGTAATTGTAAGGAGAGCGCTCTAAATTGCGGCGATCGATAATTTCTTCAATGTCCTGCAAACGCTTTTGGAACGCCTTGAGGGATTCAACTACTTTTGAGTCGGTAAAATAACCGTCTTCGTAGTCACCCAGCTTGGTATAGTACGTTGACCCCAAGAGGTATAATAAATTGAGCTGTTCTTGGGCTTGGTCGAGGGGCGGTAGTAAATCTAACCAATTCTGTTTAGTCGTTCTTGCTCCGACTGCTTTAGCCGTTGCATATCCGGCTGCTGGCATCGCTGGAGCAAAGCTCATAATATCGTTTTGTGGGAAGTTGACCGCCGCGTGTTGGGCACTAGCAGTAAAGATAACCATCGTAACGGCATCGATGAGGTATTTGAGGGTTTCGATCTTGCCATCTCCTCTATCGCCAAAATCTTGCAAGCGTGCCCCATCAAAAGCCACCAACTCTTCCGCCCAATTCTGCAATTGGCGATCGCCTTCCACATCCTCATCCGAGTTGTAATACAAACCTAAATAAGCTTCAACCCAATCGTGAATAGCTTCCCAGATAAGTAACCCATCATCCCGGTAGGGATAAATTGGCAACACAGATGGCTCGTCTACTCCCCGATCTTTCAAACGCTGGGGTAGCATATCTGCATTAAACCCGCGAGCCTGGAATCCTTTCACAACCAGAACCCGTGAATTCTCAATCGTCGATGACAAAAGCGCATTCACACCGCCTTTAGGAGCCACAAGAAATTCATAAGCCGCATAATTAATTGCCAGAGTGCCCTGAAAGTGAGGCACCAGCAATTTAAATAAGGGGTGAGTCGAAGGCATTTGCCGATGAGTGGCAATAACGAACGCCTCGATTAATAAATGGGTACGGGCGAGGTGAGACACCGCCTCATGGAAATTGGTATCGGCTATTTGTACAATGGTTTTTGCCATCAGCCAAGCATCAGCCCCCGTAGATGGCAAGATGGCAGGATAGTCAGCTGGCGACTGACCACATTGAATTGCAACAGGACGCAACAGGCGATTGGAAACATCGTTCGCTGGAACGGCAAACATCGCCAAAGGAGCGTAAGAATATTTTTGTACCTGCGGCTCGCAACCATAAGTACCATTCAAGGCTCCATCTAAAACGGCATAGTCTGCCAAGTAAACCCGCCCCTCCTTCATTGCATTTTGGAGAGAGTCGGAATCTCCCATCACAGATTTGTACTGCTCTTCCGTCACGGGAAAGCGTACATCGGGCTCTGTTATCCGTACAATCATTACCGGATTTGGACCAGCCAGCCGCATATAAGCAAAAAATTCATCGTCTTGAAACGTGTTTGCAACCTCAGGCAGAGCGATGTAGGCAAACAGCTTACGATAGTCTTCCAGACTAGTGACACGGCCTTTTGGTCCTAACTCCTTCAGTTCTTTATACAGGTTTTTAATCAAGGTCTTGAGGAAGTCTTCCCCCAAAATTTTCATGAGATTGGATGTCACAAACTTTCCAACTTCCGCTTCCTTGGATGGTATGCCCTGTAATGGTTGTTGAAAAGCTGTATCAATTCCTTTTAAAACTTCAACTTTCGTATTAGGGGAAGATTCATCCTGTAACGGTTGTTGAAAAGCTGGATCGATTCTTTTTAAAACTTCAACTTTCGTATCAGGGGAAGATTCATCCTGTAACAACTGTTGTAGGATAGCCTCAATTCTTTTTGAGACTTCAACTTCTGCTTCATTGGATACTATGCCCTGTAACGGTTGTTGTAAAGACGTTTCAACTTTTTGAGTCTTTCTTGAGACTTCAACTTCCGCTTCATTGGATAGTTTGCCCTGTAACGGTTGTTGTAAAGACGTTTCAACTTTTTGAGTCTTTCTTGAGACTTCAACTTCCGCTTTGGTAATGGACTGCGTACCCTGTAAGTGCATCTGAGGCACCAAGCCAAATAGAGCATTACCAAGCCTGACTTTGAACGACTTACCCTCCTCTTGTAGGGTTTGGAATAGGATCTGGCGGAGAAATTCTCGCACATCGTCTTCGATCTCCTTCTTACCGCGATCTTCTTGATGATGTACGTAGGCTATGAGAGTATTAATTGCCAACTTGAATGCTTGTTTTGCCACTAACTGCTTCCACGGGTCAGAAAAGTTTTCGCCCTGAGGGAGCCGATCTACCATAGCAATGGGTTCAATGTGGGTGTAGTTGTATTGATACGCACCTGCTAAAGTTTGACCCTGTTGCGGAGAGTTCATGTTGTCCATAACTATCCCTTGTAAGTTTTTACTGAAATGGAGTTTCTTTGCCCTTTCTACATTCAAAGGAGGTTGACTCGTTGTTGCCAGCTACAGAATGTATGCCAGTAACAACCGACTAAAAACTTACTTACATTCTTGTTCCGTTGCCACTGGAATCACTGCAATTGTAATTAGAAGTTACAAAACCGAACTTATGCAGTTAATAAGAAAAAGGAACAGCTGGTTGACGCGAATATCACCCGATTGGGTGACCCTACTGGATGAAGACTAGTAAGTACTCTGCACCGTATCCTTAATTACAACTGAATACGAAAGAATGATAAGCAATCCAAACTGCAAATCCTAAGTGTCATCTCTTTCCCTGGACTGGTGTCTGGGGTTTCTATACTTTTTACGAGGTTTTGATGAGCGAGCAAGAAAAAGCTGATATCAAATTGGCATATCAAACAGCGGCAGAAATAACTTATATCATAGCTGTTGGTTTAAGCAAGGCGATGGAAAAATCAGAAGCTAGAAAAAGGCATCGCAACCACCGAAAGGATAAAGCAGTTTTCTCTACCAGAGGCTGTAGAAAAATTGCAGGTTGAAACTATCGACCGCCCCTGCAAAATTTGGTTGATGTATGATTGCTATCGTTGTGCTAAAGTGTGACGGGCAATCTCATCTTCCCAAAAAACGACTGGCACTACCTAGCGTAATTTTCTCTCGCTGAAACAGCAACAGCACTAATTCCTGTAAAAGTTCTGATTCGGAAAGTCCAGAAGCCCGAACCAGTTCATCAGAAATAATAAGACTCTTTGCCATAGGTTCATTGCTCTGTAAACTCCGTCTGCTAGTCTCTAAAATTAAACCCAACTTTCAACAGGAAATTCCACCACCTGTCGCATTCGCTCAAAATCACTATCTGCTGAAACGACATTATAAGAGAGAGGCTTTAAAACCTTGCTGGCTGAACTATTCCTACCGAATAGAGGGCTCATGTTGCCCATTCCACAAGAAAATCAAAATTATACAAGTTTTCAATCAACGCTTGTTCTGCGACACCGAGGGCGATTTCCTTTCGACTTCTTGCTTAATTGCACCCATCATCTTACTCAAAGAATCTTTGAAAATACCGTAGAAGACATTTGCTGGAGTTCCCGATTTGGATTGAACCTCAACCACTTGTGTAATCAAAACTTGATTCGGTTTTGCACTCAAGCTTCCGGTAACAAAACAAATCTGCAAAGACCGCAAAATCAACTGAATTTCTTTGTTTTCCATCTTCACCTACACCGGTTTCTAGAGAAATAACACCGCATCTGAGGTCTAGCTATTTAAGCATTGCTGAATTGAGTCATGAATTATATTTGTAGTATGTTTGTTAATTTCCAGCAAATCCCTGTAGAGACGGGCTGTTTGAAGCGTCTCTACATCAATGGTGTAACACCCTCTACTTAAGGACAGTTAAGAACTGTTCATTTTATCAGTTCGCAACTCACCGTAAAGCTAGTTACAAAGCATGACAGCTTGTAGTAATATTAGTTGCCGCTAAGAGCAAAAAGGAAAACAGGGGGAGATAAGTCTGATGTTTGTGTGATTTCTGTATAAATTAGCTTTATTTGGACTAATAATAAGTAGTAGGAAAATAAACTTTCAATTCATTACACATATTTATAAATTTGTCAATATATTAAGCCCTAAAACTTGCTCCAACCTCGCTAATGAGAGACAACCCGCGTGTCAAAACAATATTGATTCTGGCAGCAAACCCCACAAACACCTCTCGACTGCGCTTGGATAAAGAGGTACAGGAGATTGATGAGGGATTGCGACGGGCAAACAAGCGCGAACAATTTAAATTAGAGCAGAAATGGGCAGTCAGATCCCGCGACTTTTACCGTGCAATTCTTGACACTCAACCCCAGATAGTTCACTTTTGCGGGCATGGTGCAGGAGAAGATGGTATTGTTTTAGAAGACGAGACAGGGGAAGCAGCACTGGTACAGGCAGATGAACTGGCAAGTATGTTCAGGCTGTTTGCTGCTGAGAGTGTCGAATGCGTGGTATTGAATGCCTGCTATTCTGAGGGACAAGCACAAGCGATCGCCCAACACGTCAATTATGTGATAGGAACAAATCAGACAATTGGGGATAGTGCAGCCATTGCTTTTTCTATGGCATTTTACGATGCTTTAGCCGCCGGAAAAACCATTGAGTTTGCTTTTGAACTGGGGAGTTCTCGTTTGGTTGGTCTACCGGAATCCCAAACTCCCGTACTCAAGAAGAAGCCCCAAGATGGATTGTCTTCTCCCCTTGCAGAAAAGGGAATTGAAAAAAAATTATCAAACACTCAACCAACAGACCGCAAGCACATTTTTATCAGCTACAAACGGAATGCAGAACCAGATGAACCGATAGCGTTGCAAGTGTATCGGGCACTATCACAACAGCACGAAGTTTTTATCGACCAAAGAATGTTAGTAGGTACGCGCTGGGCTGAATACATCGAAACCCAGTTGCGTCAATCTGATTTTCTCATTGTTTTTCTTTCAGATAGCTCAGTCCACAGCGAGATGGTAGGGTGGGAAATTCAGAAGGCACACGAGTTGGCACAGCTACAGGGAGGACGCCCTGCTATTCTCCCCGTGCGTGTGGCATATCGAGAACAGTTTCAGTATCCCTTGAGTGCTTACTTAGACCCTATCAATTGGGCATTTTGGCAAGATGTTAGCGATACGCCACGTCTGATAGCAGAATTAACTCAAGCAATTTCAGGCGGTGAATTGAGTATTGGTGAAGCACAAAAGCCCAGCTTACTGAGGGCAAGTGAGGTATCGTCCTTTCCCCGCCCCTTCCCTTCCGCACAACTGGAAATGCCAGAAGGGACAATGGACAGTGAATCTCAATTTTACGTCGAACGCCCGTGCGATGCGATCGCATTACGAACTATCGAACAAAAAGGTGTGACCATCGCAATCAAAGGATCGAGGCAAGTTGGAAAAAGTTCGCTGTTGATTCGCATCAAAGAAACAGCCGAGAAAGCAGGTAAGCGAGTGGCGTTTCTAGATTTCCAACTATTTGACAAAGCAGCCCTGCAAGATGCCGAACTTTTCTTCCGCCAGTTTTGCACCTGGGTCACTGATGAACTGGAGATGGAAGACCGAGTCGATGAATATTGGAGTACCCCATTGGGAAATACCCAACGCTGTACCCGTTATATCAGTCGCCATATCTTAAAAGGATTGGGCAAACAACCATTGGTTTTGGCAATGGATGAAGTGGATAAAGTTTTTGACGCTGAGTTTCGCAATGATTTCTTTGGAATGTTGCGGAGTTGGCACAACTGTCGCGCCACAACACCCATTTGGAAAAACTTCGATCTCACCCTAGTCACCTCCACAGAACCCTATCAACTGATAGACGACCTGAACCAATCTCCCTTTAATGTCGGACAGGTCATAGAAATGGGGGATTTCAGCCCCGAACAGGTAGCAGACCTCAACCAGCGTCATGGTTTGCCTCTCAACTCCAGTGGAGAAAGACGATTGATTGGGCTACTCGGAGGGCATCCTTATTTAATCAGGCGGGCACTATACTTAATAGCCAGCCAGCAAATGTCCGCAAGTGAGTTATTTGCCAATGCCATCAATGATAGCGGTCCCTTTGGGGATCACCTGCGCCATCACCTTTCACTGCTACATAACAAAACAGAATTAATCCAAGGTTTGTTAGAAGTCATTCGTCAAAACAACTGTGCAGATAAACGTATCTTTTGGCGATTGCGGGGTGCAGGCTTGGTGCGAGAAGAAGGAAAAGCGATCGTTCCGCGCTGTCAGCTTTATGCCGAATATTTCCGGGAGAATTTGCGTGGATAAAGCAAGTATTTACACGGTTGGCGGAACCGTACAGGCTAACCAAAACGGTGTTTACATTTCCCGTCAAGCAGATGAGGAACTACTTGCACTGTGTCGGGAAAGTAAATTTGCTTACATTCTCACCTCTCGGCAAATGGGTAAATCCAGTTTGATGGTGCGGGCTGTGGAACGACTCGCCGAAGAAGGAATTCAGTCAGTTGTCATTGATTTGACACAGGTAGGAACTCAGGTAACAGCCGAACAGTGGTATTTAGGGCTACTCACCATCGTTGAAGGAACTCTGTTGTTAGAGACAGATGTGGTGCAGTGGTGGCAAGAACGTTCCCATTTGGGCTTTACCCAAAGGTTAACTCTATTTTTTCGAGAGGTGCTTTTACCAGAGGTAGAGACACCTGTAGTTATTTTTGTAGATGAAATTGATACGACATTAAGCCTTAATTTTACGGATGACTTTTTTGCAGCCGTTCGTTCCCTATATGTTGCCCGTGCTTCAGAACCAGAATTTCAGCGTCTTTCCTTTGTGTTGATTGGTGTAGCAACTCCCGGCGATTTGATACGAGATCCCAAGCGGACACCCTTTAATATCGGTCAGCTTGTTGACCTCACGGATTTTACTTTTGAACAAAGATGTTGAGCGCAGTCCCTACCTATAAGGAAGTTTAGGTAGGGTTAGCGAAACCAGTATAGAAATGCCGGAAATACATTTTCATAAATTTGACAGTATTCGTCTATAAATTTGACCGTGGGTATTGCTTGACGAGGCTCTACCATAGTACCAACAACGCTTCTAGGGTTTGCTACTTATTATACTACGCCGAGAGTGACAAAAGAGGGTTAAGCTGGAGCAAAAGTGGGCGTGCAATTCGTTGGTAGCCGAATCACGGTATTCAGTCCGTACATGGCATTGAGCCGAGATCCTTGTAAAATCATGCAAGATGGTCTGAAAAGTCTTTACTTGTCTAGCTTTCAAGCATTCTCTCAAATTTAATGTTATATAAAATTATGTAACAATACGGTTGACATATAAATGAATCTGTAAAAATCATTTGTCATCAATGATAGCCAAAGTTAAAAAGCTTACCGGAAGAAAGGCAGAGGGCAGAGGGCAGCTATGCTGAAGGAAAGACTGTAGTTTTTAATACAAAAATCAGTCCTCTGTGCTCTGCCAGACGGTTTAAAGCTCCTGAATTTATTTATGGAGACAAATAAATGCGTAGCAACTTTATTAAATCCCCCGCAATAAGCGCGTGGGGAACCTTCTGCCATCAGACGAGCGTACTTCTGCCTTCTTTAATATGTCTTGTGTTTCAGCTATTTTTATAGGCAAAACCACAAAAAGGACAGAAGGGGTATTTGAGTGAAACAACTAATTCACCACAATTGGCACAATGGGAACTCAGAGGAGTGCCACACATAAAGCAATATTTGGCTCGCACGTCTGTCCACATAGGATCAGCCCCAGTACCAGGAGTCCAACATTGAGGACAACAGGCTCCCCGTGTTATCGCGTCTGAGCTTCGGTCCTAATTATAGGCGTTCATCCGAGCATGATGTCATACCTGAGTGCGAGCAGCTTCCTCCATTTTTTTTCGCAGACTGAGCGGTCTCATATCAGTCCAAACTTCTTTAATGTAATCCAGACATTCCTGTTTAAGACCACTTTTTCCAGTATCTTTCCAACCAAAAGGATTTTCACGGTCAACAGACCAAATGGAATACTGTTCTTCGTGATTGACTACAACCTTGTAAATTATCGTGTCTTCTTTGTCATCTTGGTACATATTTATCCTCCAAGCGGATACAACAGAAACTATTTACGTTGATTTGCGCGACAGTTGCTGCAACTTTGGTCATATGTGCAATGCACTGCCTGGTTCACCTGTAGTTCAAATTCAAAACAGCATCATCCTTTTACAGGTTCAAGGTGTCCCTGACCTTCCAGTGTTGCCAGGTCAATATCTGCAATGCATCTAACTTTTACGTAGTTCAGTGTCAAATCACCAACTATGTGAACCTGACCCTTTTGGTTCTCAAAGTCAGCTTCATTAAAATTAGAGGCTTCTGGATGGAGCCTAACACCTAAATCAGTTCCTCCTTTAGTATTAGTGAATTTGATATGAACATATCCACGGTCAATACACTCTTTTAAAGCAGTAGCTGTTTTTTTAGGTCGTAAGCTTGCTTCGACAGGATGCTCCCCTTGTGACAATCGTTGTACTAACTCGTTCATAAAAGTGTCTTCTCCTTAAGAATTACTTTTTTTGTCTTAATTTGCTGATGCTCTGACCTCTACAGCCTCATAAAAAGGAATCTCGAATTCAAGAGTCTTTTGGCAAAACTCTTTCCATTCGGGAGTGACATTGTCAAAAATGATATTTTCGTCTTTGAAAATTCCATCTGTGACTATGTAGTTTTCTTGGAGATAGAGAAAGTCGTCATCAGTTAGCTTCTTTTTGACTTCAACTTGCTGACCATCAATTTCTTTCTTATCTTTCCTTGTATTTTCAGCATTCTCAGTCCACTGACTGAACTGTCGTAATTTTTTGAGAGAGTAGACTTTGCAATATTTTCCCATTGTTGTCATAGTGATACCTCATTTCACAATTTTCAAGAAACAGTAAACAGTCATGACTAAAATAGTTAACTGTTAACTGTTTTAACTCCCTCAATAATGCAGAATTCCGTTTTTGTTGGGATAATTTTGGTGAGATGGAAGCCGGCAGATTCAAACAAGTCTCTGAATTCGGCTTCAGTACGCTCCCGTCCACCAGGGCACATTACCAACATATGAACATCTCCAAACTTGCTCCCAGAAAGCTCGTTTCCAGGAACTATTACGGCTTCTATCACTAACAATCGCCCTTGTTCTTTCATGGCTTGATGACAGTGCTTAAGAATGGCGATCGCCCGCTCGTCATCCCACAGATGAAGAACTTCTTTGAGTAAATAAGCATCTCCACCTTCCGGGACAGCCTCAAAAAAGTTACCCTCTATGAATTGACAGCGATCGTAAACAGATGCTATGTCTGGTGAACTCTTAGCTTCATCAATCACTTTTGGGAGCTCGAACAATACTCCTGTCATGCTGGGGTTAGCTTCGAGGATAGCAGCAAGAAGCTTACCTGCTCCACCACCAACGTTAACTAGCTTGCCAATTGATGAAAAATCGTAAGGCTCCAATAATGGGGCATAGACTTCTTTTGAAGAGATGTTATGAAACAATTTTCTGGCGACAGAATTTTGCTCGTAATACTCAAATAAACCCATGCCATACAAATGCTCAAAGGCACATTCCCCTGTCTGCACGCTATACATTAAATTTTCCCAGGCTTTATAGTAATACTCCTCGCCCCGGATAATTGCGTTATTCCGTATCGAGCCAGGAACGTTACTCTGCAAACAATCTGCTAATGGAGTAAGCTCAAAGCATCGGGGTTGTGTCTCAGTAAAAATTCCGAGCCCAGCAAGAAATCGTAACACTCGATAAAGAGAATCGCTGTGAGTATTTGTTGCAGCAGCTAAAGCATCGCAGTGCTGAGAACCATCTTGGAGCAAATCAGCAATACCAAGTTTTGCGACAACATAAATCATCCGTGAAATACAGTATGCATGTACCCAATGTCCCATGCTTAACGGAGACTGAAAGGTGCTAGGCTTAAACTTTGATAAAACCATGATTTTTCACGCTTTCCCTTAAGTGTTTGTCTTTTGAAAGCTTTCAAGAGCAACTTTACCTTTGCTTTGAGTATTTATCTGGATATAATCCAAGACAATAGCCTCAATTCTGATTTTTTAACTTCCAAGTTTTTAGTATGCTTGCATTAAAACTTCGGTCAGGCATGATTTTTTTCAGCATCAAATCAAGCATTAGAAACATTTGTTCCTTGGACAAAAACAACGCGTTTTGGGTTGACTAATATTAAGTCCGGTTAATTAGTTATTATTAAACAATCTGTGCAAAAACCGGAAAACCCTCTCCCCATCTCCCCATCTCCCCATCTGCCTTAATGATAAGTCTTTACCCGGACATGATATAACTTCCAAAGCCTCTAGAATTGCACCTACAACTTGTTCAGGAGACATTCCTATGCGATTTAATCTAATCAACCCCTTTACAAAAAATAACTGTCTACTGTTAATTAATTATTTTAACTCCCTCAATAAAGCTCATTTCTGATTTCGTTGGGATAATTTTCGTGAGTTTGAACCCAGCAGATTTAAACAAGTCGCGAAACTCAGCTTCAGTGCGCTTTCGTCCACCAGGACACATAACTAACATATTTACGTCCGAGAACTTACTCCCGGTAAAGTCGTTCCCAGGAGGAATTACGGCTTCTATAACTAACAATCGCCCTTGTTCTTTCATGGCTTGATGACAACGCTTGAGAATGGCGATCGCCTGCTCATTACCCCAATTATGAATAACATGCTTAAGTAAATAAGCATCTCCATCTGACGGGACAGCCTCAAAAAAGTTACCCCCTATCAGTTGACAGCGATCGTTAACAGATGCTGTTTCGCATGAATTTTTGGCCTCATCAATCGCTTCTGGGAGATCGAACAACACCCCTGTCATGGTGGGGTTAGCTTCGAGAATAGCAGCAAGAAACTTACCTGTGCCACCACCAACGTCAACCAGTTTGTCAATTGACGAAAAATCATAAGCCGACAATTGTGGAATATGTCCCTCTTTAGCCATCGAAGCGACAGCCTGATGGAAGATTTCTCCTGCAACAGGATTTTGCTCGTTGTACTGAAACAAATCCATGCCATACAAATGTTCAAAAGCACTTTTTCCTGTCTGCAAGCTATACATTAAATTTCCCCAGGAGTTGTAGTAATGCTCTTCGCCCCGCATGATTGCCTGATTCCGTATAGAGCCAGTAACGTTGCTTTGCAAACAATCTGCTAGTGGGGTTAATTCAAAGCATCGGGGTTGTGTCTCTGCAAAAATTCCGATCCCAGCAAGAGCTCGTAACACGCGATAAAGTGAATCACTGTGGGTATTTGTTGCAGCAGCTAAAGTATCGCAGTGCTGAGAGCCGTCTTTAAGCAAATCAGCAATACCAAGTTTAGCGACGACATAGATACACCGTGAAACCCAGTAAGCGTGTACCCATTGTGTAGGGGTTAATGGAGACTGTATCTTGCTAAGCTTAGAGTCTGATAAAACCATGATTTTTCTCTAAATTCCTTGAGTGTTGTTATTTTGAAAGCATTCGAGCGTGGATCTACCTCGGCTTGGAGAATTTAGTTGGATATACAAAACAAAGAGATAGCTTCAATTCTGATTTTTTAACTTCAAACTTTTTAGTATTCTTGCATCAAAACTCCGAGCAGGTATGATTTTTTTAAGCATCAAATTAAGCATTAGAAACATCTGTTCCTTAGCCAAAAAATAACGCGTTTTCGGTTTACTAGCTTCTAGAGCCTCTAAAATTGCATTTGCAACTTGTTCAGGTGGCATTCCCGTGCGATTTGATTTAATCAAACCCTCGACAAAGAATTTGTAGGCATCACCATACATAGCTCTAGCTTCAGGTGACATATTGGCAAAATTTTTCTGAAAGCTTTCTTCCACCTTATCCGGCGCGGCTGAAGCAATCGAGCCTGGTTCAACCAAAATCACTTCAATACCCCAAGGATCTAATTCCATCCTCAACGCATCTGTAAATGCTTCCAATGCAAACTTGGAAGCACACAAGGCAGAGACGAATGGGAAAGCTATTTGGCCGCCTGTTGAACCAATGTTGACTATCCGACCTTTTGCTTTTCGGATTAATGGTAAAAATGCCTGTGTAACAGCTATTTGTCCGAAGACATTGACTTCAAATTGCCACCTGAGGTCGTCAATTGCAATATACTCCACGGGCCCATCTACCAACAGACCTGCATTATTCACCAATCCAACCAGCCCTTCATCACCGACAGCTTGTGAGACAGTATCTGCTGCAAATTTAATCTCTTCTGCTTTTGTAACATCCATCAAGATTGGTGTCAAATTAAAAGATGCATCATGCTTGAGTGATTCAGCATCTTTTTCTTTACGCACCGCAGCAAAGACACGATATCCTTTTTTGTCAAGTAAGAGCGCGGTTGCTCGACCTACTCCTGTGGATGTTCCTGTAATCAAAACAGCACCTTTTTGTGTCTGAACCATTTTTGTGACCCTCATAATATTAAGTCCGGTTAATTAGTTATTATTAAACAATCTGTGCAAAAACCGGAAAACTCTCTCCCCATCTCCCCCTCTCCCCATCTGCCTTAATGATAAGTCTTTACCCGGACATGATATAAGTGGTAGGACATATATCTGCAAGATAAAAAATCAAAAAAATCTATTTTTTCAGGTTGTTGATGCAGTTTTTCTTTGCATATGGCTAAAATTGTGAAACTCTTTTACTGTTAATTTAAGTGCAATTAATATAATAATTGTGTCTGTTAATACCATACCATAATATATACCATTTAAACCCATGAACATTGATAATGTTATTATGCTAGGAATAAATAAAATGAGACTTCTTAAAATAACTATAATAGCAACTATTTTTCCTTTACCTATAGATTGAAAGAGCACTACACCATAGGAAATAAAGGGCATTATTGGTATCAATAAATTAAGAATACGAAAGTTAATTAAATGAGAGTTAGTAAAAGTAACGTTTGGTAACAACCAGCCTAAAAATGTTTTTGGAAATAATTGTAAAGGTAGCCAAAATAATGTTAACAAAGTAATGACACCAATAACAAAAGTTAAATAAGCCTTTTTAAGCCTGTCGTAATTTCTGGCTCCATAATTTATGCCTATCACGGGTTGTAAGGCTTGTGTAAATCCATTTAAGGGAATCACTGCCAACGAAGTTAATGTCAGTGTTACTCCCAAGAAGGCTATATCATTTTGTGTTCCATAGCGAGAAATGGATTGAAAAACTACAAAACTTTGAATTAGGCTCATAACTGGAGTCAGTAGCTCTGAGATTCCTACTGACAAGATATCAGGCAGTAAATCTACTGCTATAACCAACTTTATAGGATGAACTGGAATAGAACTTTTCCCAGACATAAAATAGGTTAATATGACAATACAGTAAACAAGCATTGCAATCACTGTAGCGAGGGCTAATCCCCGAATTCCCCAGTGAAAGATACTAATAAATATGGTGTTTAAGATAATGTTAATAATGACAAAAACAGCAGCAAATATCATAGATAATCTGAGTCTACCCTCAGATTTGATAAGATGGTTAGCAGAAACCGCTATGATACAAAAAACTGAACAAAGCATATAAGTCTTAAAAAATTCTGCTCCATTTGAGGCAACATCACCACTTCCTCCCATAAATATAACTAATTCTTCACCAAAACTGTAGCCAATAATTGTCAGCACAAAGGAGATAACAACACCTATTACTATTAAGTTGCCAAATATTTTGGACTGAGTGTTGATATCTCCAGAACCAATAGCTCGGCTGAGAACAGAAGCAGAACCTACTCCAACTAAGTAAGCAGAACCACCTATAATAGAAGTTAGTGGTGAAGCAAGAGATATACCAGCGACGGCAGTTTCACCAATCAGTCGTCCTGCAAATAAAGCATCAACAAAGGTGCTTGAGCTTAGTAGCAGCGTTCCCAAAATACCGGGAGTTGATAACTTGAACATCAGTTTAAGGAGATTGCCTTGGAGGATCTCATTTGTGACTTGAGATTGTTTTTGGGAAGTCATTTTTAGGTTCTTAGCTTGATGCTGTTTACTCAACTTTGACCAGACGGCTAACGCGATACTGCTTCACCGCTTTCAACTCCATCTCTTTTCCAGAGCTAAGTGTGCTCATGACCTCACCACTGACTTCAACTCTGGCTTCATAGGCACCAGATCCACTTCCATTAGGAGCAGCAAAATCAATACGTACTTCCGCCGAATCAGGCTCCTGCCCTTGACCAACTTGCGTGCCAGTTTTCAAGTAATCGAGCCAACCCCAACCCAACTGCATCCAGATTTCCCGTTCAGCAATTTGTTCAAACTTGGTTAAACCTGCCCATCCTCGGTAGAATGGACGCAATTGTAAAACTGAACCATTTCTCTTGACTAGTAAATCAAGGACTTCAGGTTCTAAATGTCCCCATAAGCACCCTTGAGGTAAATCAGCTAGAGTCGGAGCAAATTGATGACCGCCAAAGTGAGTTGTTTGCCATACTCTTAAATTTCCGTTGGCAGCTGGCGCGTATTCTTTACGTAACCGACGATATAGAGGAGTCCCAAATCTACCACAAGCAAGGTCAACCTGAGCATGGGTGCAAACCATAAGTTCGCGGATATGACTGGTTTGTTGCTGATACTGCTGAAACTTTGATAAATTGTTGGGCTGTTGCATTAACTGCTTGAGTATTGCTGTGACTAAAGCAGTGGCTTCTCCTTCTGGGACAATAAACTCCTGCTTCTCAAACTGAGAAAATAACTTGGTAGGACGATAGTAGTACAGCACGCGGGTAAAGCCTGGGTGAGAGTACTCGCGATCGGGAGCAATCAACATTGGTCTGAGTTTGACCTCATGCTTGACAATTAACTCTTGGAACAAACCCATCAATGGCTTGATTGTTGGATTTTCCTGAAAGAGGTTTTGGGACCAAGGTTGCGGAAGTTCCACAATCAACCAATGGTTGCAAGTACCTGCTGTACCAATAGGATCTTCGCCGTTAATTTTGGAAACAAACGAGCAAAAATGACAATCTGTTATGGGAAGTCGATCGGTCTGTTGATTTTGCAATTCAAACCCCTCCTGAAAAAAAGCTGTGAGTCGTCTGGGTTCTTAAACCCAAGCCCTTAGAATTTATCATTTCAAATAAATTACTTATTGAATCAAACTCAATCTATCTCTTAATCAAGTTCTAATCTCTTTCGCAAACGACCATAATAAAGAAATAAGAGTGTCAGTCTTTTTGTATGTAGACTTTAGTAAAAATACGGTGTCCTTGCTTGGTAAGCTTGAACGTGGTTGCTCAACCGAAATCTGTGGATGTTCCTGCGATCGCCACAGCACCTTTTGTACTCCTAACATATCTGTTACATTAAGTCCGGTTAATTAGTTATTATTAAACAATCTGTGCAAAAACCGGAAAACCCTCTCCCCATCTCCCCCTCTGCCTTAATGATAAGTCTTTACCCGGACATGATATTACCTCTACAAGTAATAGATATTTAGCCGTCAAAGGACAAATTCAGAAATTTGAAATCTATTAACTGAACAGAAAACAACTCTAGATACTTAGTACAGACCACCGTAAAAAAGTCAGTTTAATCCGCATAATAGAGGTACGTTCCTAGATGTTTGATTTTTTGTGTCACCCTACAAAAACTATCAGCCTCTATTTCCAACCTCTGTTTACGGTGACGTGTACTTAGCAGTTTAATGGGAGTTATGTTGATGTCGTTCTGTACTAAGTCATTTTGCCATCCATTAGTCTAAACTCAAATTACTTAGAACAGTGAATATCTGCCGTCGATTATCTTTGAATTCGCGACGACCATGCATAAATCTCGAATTATCCATCATAACTAGATCGCCAGCTTGCCACGGTATTTCTTCTGCAAACTTGTCGTACAGTTTCTGAAGTTCGTCAGCGACTTCGTCAGGAAGCTTTGAACCATCTTCAAAAATCTCTCCTCTCTGTTGTCCATATTTGTAAGTTGGCCAAACGTCGTTGCAAAATGCATATTGATTCCCAAATTTCGTTTTTACTACTGCTGAATCACGATCTTTTGTAAAAATTGTACCATCTTCATTTATGTGATAACTAAATCCCTCAAATTTCTCTACCAACCTGTCCAATGTTTGCTTGCAATCATCAAGAGTTTCACCACTGTAAAACCATCGATTTAACTCATCTAATGGTACATTATCATACTCAAACTTTAGTTTTTTATCAAGAAATAACTGTTTCGTATGTTTGCTCATCTCCTTCCATATCCGGACACCGTCCCAAAATAGAGTTTCGCCTCCTTGTACGGGCGTTTTACAGCCAAACCAAATAACATCAGGTCGAATGATAGGAAAACTAGCTAGCTCAGCATGAGGATACTCAACACCCATTCCGCTATCTACCAAGTTAACAAAATCAACCGAGTCAACACTTGTTTTTGTGGGGTCTGTAATGTAGCTACAACTGAATTTTTCAGAAAAATCTTTCATCAGCATGGGGGTTACCCCAAAACCTCGAAAAAGGATGACTCCAAATGATTTGAATAGCTCAAGAGTTTCCGTTTTAGAAAGGCGTAAAATATCTTCACAATCGTTAGTACTGTATACTATTTTTCCGCTTCCTGTTCCTAATGACTCAATTTTATTCATCATGGCTTTCATTTGGTATTTTTTGCATTAACAATTTACCGCAAGACAAACGCATCTTACGCTGAATTAGCAACGAACTGCTGTGGCTTTGCTGGGCGCTGACGTTTACCAATAATTACCATTTCCAAGCCACTAGCTGGGGGATAGTTAACACCTCGAACCTTGGGTTTTTCCACTCTTTTTTCATCGGCTAGTGCGAGTTGATAGCGATAGAGAATTGTTGCTAAGACGAGCTTCATTTCAAACAGCGCTAATGCCTCACCGGGACAGCGACGAGCGCCACCCCCAAAGGGTAGAAATTCATAAGGAGAGTATTGTCGCTCCAAAAAGCGCTCTGGCTTGAATTCCTTCGATTGTGGGTATAAGTCCTCACGCTGATGTGTCAGATAAATACAGCCTCTGGTAACTGTACCTGGACTCAATTCATAGCCCATCACTTCAATTGGTGATTCTACTAATCGTGGAAATGTGATGACCTGAGTTGGGTAAATTCGTAGTGCTTCGTTACAGACGGCGCTTAGGTAAGATAGCGCAGCAATAGCCATAGGATCTGGGGATTTACCAAGAGTGTCGAGTTCTGCTAGCAATCGTTCACGAACAGCGGGTAAACGGTGAATCCAGTACAATGCCCAAGTTATAGCAGTGGCTGACGCATCTTGACCCCCTAGTAGTAATGATGGGAACAAATCCCGTATATCTTCATTGGTCATTGGTTGACCTGTTTCATCGCAAGCAAACAATAGTTCTGAGAGGACATCAGTGCGGGAGGGATCTGCTTGCGCTCGACGTTCTTCAATTTCGGTGTAGAGTAGTTTGTCAAATTGTCGCTGGAGGTTCTGCCAATATCCCCACGGACTCCACCGACCTAAATCCTTTCGCAGAAAGGGATAGGATAGGGACAACCCCAACCAACGAGACCGGGCAAAACTTAATAAATTGGAAAGTAGTTGCCTAAATTGCTCATAACGTTCTCTCTCACATAAACCAAACAAAGCTTGCAATATCACCTCTAGGGTAATTTTTTGCATAGTAGGGTAGGCATAAAAAGATTGGGCAATTGCTAGCTCGTTCATGACTTTTTCTGCAACTTGACAAATACGCTGCCCATATGAATGTACCCGATTGCCATGCAAGGGAGGCATCAACAACTGACGACGATGTTTGTGGCGCAAGCCATCAAGCATAAGTAACCCATTGTTTCCCACTAGTGGCGCGCCGCCTTGGTTTAACTTACCAGAAGCTGTAATTTCTTTGGCACTCGTAAAAATCTGCTTTATTCCCTGTGGGTTACTGACTATTACTAAAGGTGTAGAACCAGCCATAATAGTGAAAATATCACCGTAGCGATCGCTTATTGTATCCATGAGGTTAAGGGGATCGGTCTCAAATTGACGGAGCAATCGAGAGGAAGCTTTTGGTCCAGGCGGTAATTTCATAAATATTTTTTTGTAATTGTTTCATTATTGAGCTTGTATTAAATTGAACTTACAACCAATGGCTGCGACTGTCCTTGATGCTGATGTCGGCTATGTATAATCATTTTCACGCCACCAGCCGGGTAACAAATGAGACCTCCAAACTTGGGACGTTCAGGTTGTTTACTGACTAGTTCTAATTGATAACGTGAAAGAATGGTTGCTAATACAAGCTTCATTTCAAACAGGGCAAAAGCTCCGCCAATACATACACGAGAACCGCCGCCAAAGGGTAAAAATTCGTAGGGAGAGAATTGTTGTTCTAAAAACCGTTCTGGATTAAATTCTTTGGGATGTGGGTATAAATCTTCACGCTGGTGCGTAGAATAAATATTGCCAATGAGTACTGTACGTTGGTTCTGCTATTAACCAACTCAACAGCGAAGTTGCTATGATTGCTGCCGTGCGTGGATTGGTAGAAGCATTGGGAAGTGCAATTGCGGTTAAAAATTAGTAGTTAGTGGTTGGTAGTTAGTAGTTAGTAAAACCACTAACCACTAACCATTTCCTAACCCAAACAGTCCTTTAAAGCGTGAATGACTTGCTCCTGCTGTTCTTCTGACAATTCTGGGAACATGGGTAAGGATACAACTTCGTTACAGGCTTGTTCTACAACTGGCAATTGTCCCAGTTGATATCCCAAACTTTCATAAACTGGCTGCAAATGCAATGGGTGGGGGTAATACACCATTGTGTTGACTCCCCGTAGTTGTAATTGATTGCGAAGCCAGTCTCTTTGGTTAGCTAATACACGAATGGTATATTGATTCCAAACTCCCATGCCTCCAGCTAATTCTTGGGGTGTAATGATATTGGTGAGTTGGCTGAGAGACTGATGATAACGGGTAGCAACTTTTCGCCGTTGATTATTCCAAATATCTAAATAAGGTAATTTAACTTGCAAAATAGCTGCTTGAATAGCATCTAAACGACTGTTAACACCAATTTCCTCGTAATGATAGCGATTTCTCTGACCGTGCTCTTTGATTATCCTTAGCTTTGCGGCAATTTCCGGGTTATTGGTTGTTATTGCCCCACCATCGCCACAACCTCCCAAATTTTTTGTTGGGTAAAAACTAAAGCAACCAATGTGCCCAATGCTGCCCACTTTTTGCCCTGCCCAACTTGCACCTGTAGACTGGGCACAATCTTCTATAACAACTAAATTGTGAGATTTTGCAATCTCCATCAATCTTGTCATATCTACAGGTTGACCAAAGAGATGAACTGGAATAATTGCTTTGGTTTTTGGTGTAATGGCTGCTAAGATTTGCTCTACATCTAAGTTAAATGTGGTGGCATCAATATCAACAAATACGGGTTTTGCACCTACAGCACTAACAACTTCCGCAGTGGCGATAAAAGTAAAGGGTGTGGTAATAACTTCGTCACCTGCGCCGATATCAAAAGCTCTAAGTGCCAAATATAAGGCGTCAGTACCAGAATTACAGGCTACACATTCGCTAACACCAGTATAGGCTGCAAACCTTTGCTCAAAACTCTCCACAATAGGACCGCCGATGTAACGACCAGAAGCCAAAACCTGTAGAACTGCTGTACTTACCTCTGCCTCAATATTGGTGTATTGTTGCTTAATGTCAAAGGCGGGAACGGAATTAATGCTTTGAATCATGAGTTTTAATCTTAATTTGAAGATAGATATCAGCGAGGAATTTTTGCTGATTGAATTCAGTCAAAAAACTGCGATAAGACTTGTGTCTCAAAGACTGGGTGCAGGAGTTTTTACTTAGAGGTTTTTATCAAGAAAACTACCTTTTGTTAGGGTAAAAATGATATGTACCCATCAAGAACAAATACTGGGAGTGAAAGTTCCTGAGTTATAGGTTTGTTTTCTGTTTGGTAGAGACGCTTCAAACATCGCGTCTGTACATTTATTATGGGTACCACTAACTACTAACCACTCACCACTAACAACGGAGGTATAAAACTCATGCAGGATTTAATCAAGCTAGATTTGGTTGATTTAGCTTTGGCTGTTACCTTCATGGGGGTAGCTATAGGGTTGTCTGCATGGGAAAAAATCGGACTAGAGCTAAATTTAGCTCTTGCTACTGGAAGAACCATCCTACAACTTGCAGTACTGGGATATGTTACAGAGTTCATCTTTGCACTTGACAATCCTTGGGCTGTTTTGGGGATTTTAGCAGTAATTCTGACAATTTCGGCGATTGTGGCACGAAATCGCATTGATCAAAAAATACCGCAGATGTTGCCTTTAGTGTGGGGGTCAATTTTTATCAGTACAACCTTGACAATACTGTATACTAATGCTTTGATAATTCAACCGGACAAATGGTTTGAACCCCAATACATTATTCCTTTAGCAGGGATAGTGTTGGGTAATGCTATGAATGCTGCTGCGATCGCCGGAGAACGTTTCGTCAGCGCCATTGATTCGAGTCAATTAGAAATAGAAACCCATTTAAGCTTGGGCGCAACTCCACAGCAAGCAATTGCCCAATATCGAAAGGAAGCTGTCCGCGCTGGGTTCATGCCCACACTCAATCAGATGATGATTATAGGTTTGGTGACCCTACCTGGAATGATGTCCGGGCAGTTGTTGAGTGGTGTTAACCCTCGCGAAGCCGCTTCCTACCAAATTCTCATTATGTTTACGATCGCTTTCGCCAATCTGCTAACAACATTGTTAGTAACTCGGGGGATTGGTCGTCAATTTTTTAACTCTGCCGCCCAACTCGTGAGGTAGGAGTCAGCCTTTCCTCCCTCCCTCACTCCCTCCCTCACTCTTCCCTCAACCTACTGGATTGTGAACGGAAATAGCATTGCCTTGAACGTCATAAATAATCAGGGGTAAGCCGGCATTATCACTGATGATTTCCAAAGCCTGCTGTAACTTTTGCCAGTAACTAGCTTCTTCCGTGCCAGTATTTGTACTGCTTTGATTGCTGGCATTGGCAAAACTAGTTTGCATGATTCGTTGGTACTCTGGCGTTAACTGGACAGAAATCCCTTGCTTATCTACGGTATAATTGCAAACTCGAATTGTACTGTAACAGGTTTTGTTTAAATCAGTACGGGTTCTTTGAACCAGAGTGACGGCTTGCAATTTTTCCTGTGCTTGCTTGAGGGCAGTTGAGTAAGGTGCTACCAGAGCCTGGGCTTGATTGTAATACATACTATCGCTAGACACTTGCTTGGCAGCGTTGACAGCCCGATCCCAATATGAAACAGCCGCTTGCAATTGATTTTGTTGTTCGTATCGCTTGGCAAGGTTCGCTGTATTAACAGCTTGGTTATAGGTTTTGGCTGCTAATAGTTCTTTGGTAGCGTGAATGCGTGCGGCAGTTAAGTACGGTTTGTACTCTCCTAACAGCTTTTGTGCTTCTCTATAAGCTGAACTCGTTGGCGGAATTGCTGCCAAAGCATTGACTGCTACTTGCCAAGTAGATTGCACTTTTTGCAATTCTGGTAAGGATTTAGCAGTGGCGTCTCGTTTGGAAGCTTCCATCGCTACAGCTTTTGCTGCACTCAATTTTTTCATCCATTTTTCTTCTGCAAGCAATTGGTGCTTTACAGCTTTTAAATGGCTGCGATAAATTAATAGTTTGGGTTGTACCAATTTGTAAATTTCACTATTGGAATTGATAACTTCTAGTGGTGCGATCGCAGCCCGCCATAGCTTTTGTCTGTTTTCCAATTCCTGTATACTGCTAGCTGGGGTTTGACTTTTTTGTACCGCTACTGACCCCGCCTCAAATGCTTTAACTACTTGGCTGAGTTTTTCTGCCTGTCCGGACAAATTTTCTGAGAGTTTTTCTGCTTCTTGATGGTAAGGCGACCAAAAAGGAACTTCTTTGAGGGATGAACTGGTTGTTTCAAGTTGCTTTTGCATATTCGGCAATTCTTTTTCAGAATTGGCATTCAACTTGAGTTGTCGCAATGACCCTTGTAACTGCCTTGCTGTTTGTAGTTCTTGACACTCGAACATAGAGCAAGGACGAGTCAGGAGGTAAGCAGCGCAACCTAATGCTGTAACAACGGCTAAGGCTACACCCACCAAAACAGTTTTGACTTTGCCTGCTGGCTTGGATGAAGTATAGGTAGACAGATCCGGTGCATCTGCCATTGGATCGTATGCCTCATCTGCCGGTTCATCTAAGGAGTTGGAATCTTCATCAGAAGAGTAGGAATAAGACGTGGCGAGTGCCTCGGAAAAATTCAGCGAGTCTCCGTGTCGCTGCATCTCGTTCTCTTCATACCCCCCATCCTCTTCCCCTAACCCTAGTTCTTCAATTTCAAACGCATCGAAGGTTACAGGTTTTCGCAGAACTATGGAGCTTTTGGTGTAAGGCAACTTCTGTCCAATGACTCGCAGGAAAAGTTCTACGTGCTGTTCTTGCTGACCTGGTAGTGACTGCAGTGCTTCCTCAAGGACTGCGAATACTGTTTCTGTACTGGCTGCTACACCCACTGGGTGTTGAGCTAATACCATTAACTGGTCATTTTTCACAGCGCACTTCACCTGAAATAATTCACCAGATGGAACTTCTGCACGTAACTGTTCTTGTAAAATTTGAGCTAAGAACTGTAAATCTTCTTGCTGGGCTGCTACTTTCATAGACCCATCCTGCTCATCTATATTTTTTTTATCGATAGTGCTAGATGCACGGCTTTCATTTTTTGAATAGAGATACACAGCTTAACCAACCATATTTATAAATAGGAGTGAACCAACTTTTAACACAAACTAGCCGTTTCTACCCAAGAAAAAAATTCTTTTCAACCATCTTACACAACCTCACCAACACTGTCATAAACGTAGTATTCCAAACTTTTGCTCTAAACTAACAAAGTTTTTCAGAAAATGAAGAGTCGTTGGTAAAAACTTAGAATATTGGCAACTGTGTGATTCCCTAACCCTTAGACTTTAAACCCCAAACCCCTATTAAAAAGTTTGCTGCTAAATTTTACAATTCTATCGGTTATGTCAATTTTGTGTAAAAAATGGGAATAATAGGATTTTTATGTATTTAGCACTGTGTTGAATGTGTCTGTTACAATGCAATAGATCGGTTTGGCTGCACCTTCTATCGTTATCTATTTAATGGTTATTTCTCGTTGTCACAAGTATTGTGCAATAATATACGATTCAGTCGATGTAAAAGGTCGCCATGTGACTTTATGAGGCTTCAAGCAACTTCCGGTTAAATTACAGGGATGGAATCATGTGATTTATTACACGATGGATGCAGGGAAACTTTATCTAGGTAATTCCCGATCGCATTGACTGAATTCGATAAAATTGAAAGGGTCAATAAGTATTTATAGCTAGGTTAGGTTTGATTCCTTAATTAGGGTGCAGCGCTTGTGTTTCAGACAGCACCGCAGCAACCCTTAAAATGTGGCAAATAAGGTGTATGTCATATGGATTTACTAGAGTATCAAGTAAAAGAATGGTTTTCGGAAATAGGCATTCCTGTATTGCCCTCCCAACGAATCGACCATCCAACAGACTTAAAACGTTTAAAAATCAGCTATCCGATTGTGCTAAAATCCCAAGTGCATGTGGGCGAACGAGCAAAAGCTGGTGGGGTGAGATTTGTAGAAACAACGATTGATGCGATCGCGGCTGCACAAAATATTTTTAATCTGCCGATTTTGGGTGAATTACCGGAAGTGTTATTGGCAGAAGCGAAGTACGATGCCGAACAGGAATTTTATCTAGCCGTTGTTTTAGACACAGCCGTCTGCAGACCCATACTATTAGGTTGTACGGAAGCCGACATAGATTGGGATTGGGAAGTGGTAGGAGAAAAGATGAAACACGTTGTTGTGGATCAAGAATTTTCTCCATTTTATGCCCGACGATTGGCGCTAAAAATGGGCTTGCAAGGGTCATTAATGCAGTCCGTTAGCACCGTTGTAGAAAAAATGTACCAGTTATTTACAGAAAAAGACCTGGATTTGATCGAAATCAGTCCCTTGGGAGTCAGTTCTTCCGGTCAGATTATGGCTCTGAATGGTACTGTTAGCGTTAATGAGCGAGCAATAGGACGACATCCAGATATTGCTGAAATTGCCACCAAAATTGCCAACCGCCGTACCAAGAATGAGACAGTTAGGAACTTGGGTGACTGGGATGTGGTAGAAATGCACGGTAAGATAGCAATCTTGGGTAATGGCGCTGGTTCAATGATGGCAACTTTAGATTTAGTGGTGAATTCAGGTGGCAAACCGGGCGTTTGTTACAACGTGCGCCATGCTTCTGTTACCGATACCGCCCCAACAACTTTTAAGGGTCGCTTGGAAAAAGCCTTGAACAATTTGGCTGTTGACAAAAGTACTCATGTAATACTAATTAACTTCCTAGGTAGTATTCCTCAAAGTGAGGAAGTTGTGGAAAGTATTGGCAATTTTGTAGAAAACAGCACAAGCGCATTCAAGCCACAATTAGTGAGGGCTAATGGCAGTAAACATCGCCGGGATAACCATTTTCCCCGCTTGGTTGTGCGTCTTGCCGGTTCTGAATTTGAGACAGCTAGAAAGTACTTAGCAACACTCAAAACCCCAGGTGATGCGCCTGTGGTGGTAGTGTCCAGTCTAGATGAAGCTGTGGCAGAAGCAGTCCGTTTTGCCAAAGCAACTATACATAAAAGGTTTTGACCAATAATTTATGAATGTAACGCCAGACAGCAAAGTCATCATCCAAGGTTTTTATGAGTACATTACAGTCACTCACGTGACTCAAATGAAAGCCTATGGCACAAATTTGGTAGCAGGGGTCAATCCTGGATGTGGCGGTCAGCAAATATACGGGTTGCCAGTCTATGACTTGGTTGATGAGGTGGTGGAAGAATATCGAACCATTGATACTACAATCATTTGCGTACACCCATACCAAGTTTTAGACGCAGCATTGGAAGCGATCGCAGCAGGTATCCGCCAGATTATCATTATTTCTCCTGGAGTGCCACCCCTTGATATGGTGCAACTGCTGCGGAAAGCCGAGGCAACAGAAACATTAGTGGTAGGACCAAACAGTCCCGGCATCATCGTACCGGGGAAAATACTTTTGGGAACTCAACCAAGTGAATTTTATACACCAGGTTGCGTAGGAATCCTCAGCCGCAGCACAACTTTAACCTATGAAGTTGCCAGGGAACTCACCCATGCTGGTTTGGGACAGTCGATTAGTGTCAGCATTGGGAGTGATGCGATCGTCGGTTCATCTTTTTTACAATGGCTGGAAATTTTAGATGAGGATGAAGCGACCAAAGTGATTGTCCTCGTTGGGCAACCAGGTGGAGGTCGTGAAGAAGCAGCAGCCCGATACATTGCTGAGGCAATTGATAAACCAGTTATTGCCTACGTTGCAGGAACACAAGCACCGCCTGCAAGACAATGGCGTCAGACTGGCACTCTCGCCGCCGTCATAGGACGCGACCCCGATTTTGGTACGGCAAAAAGCAAAGTCTCTGCTTTTTCTCACACAAAAGTTCCAGTCGCTGAACGTCCCTCTCAAATTCCAGAATTGGTGAAAAAAGCTCTGAAATAGGGAGTCATCAAATTTGTAGGGTGGGCACTGCCCACCATTAGACTCTCAAGGATACCCGTTCCATAACAATGTATCAAGATTAAAATAAAATGTTATCATAAAAAACTGCGTTCTGCCGCTATGCTGTAGCGAAGCTATCGCGTCTCCTGCGGATGTTAAATCAGGATTGAAAGGTTCGTAGTTGTGATGCATGCGTTCGCCGCTCTTGCGTGCCGCAGGCCAGACAGCGCTACTACGAACCTAAAAGTGTTTGAGGTAGTTACTACAATTAGTTTTTCGCCAACATTGCTTTTGTTGCAGATTCGCCTAAAATTCTCAGCTGCTTATTCAAGTGCAAAATTAACAAGGTTAAAACTGTTAACTCTCCCAGCCAAGCTACAAAAACTGTTGGTGCTGAGGCATATTCCAAACTAGCCCAAGGAAAAGAGGAAAATAACCAAATAATAGGCGATTGAGCAGGTCTAATATCAAGCATTCCTAATGCTATTAGAGGTAAGAAAAAGAGTGCAGCTACTATAACAATTGCCCAGATAAAACGTTGTTTTGTTTTCATCAATAGCACCCTTTGTACTACAGTGCTATAAATCATCATCAACGTGATAAACATAGCCACCCCCAAAATGGCACTTAACCTACCCACGTCATTAATCAACCAATCTAGATTATGAGTGTGGTTAAAGTTTAAAGCAGGTGCCAGTAATATCCAAATGACAAAAGGGGCAGTGAAGATCGCAAGGTTAATCAGCATTGCCACCAATACCGGGCTTTTTTCACCAAACAGCAAATCAGCTAGTAGGAAGTTTTTCTTAACACTTTGCTCGCTGTCAATATTTTGGTGTCGATACCTTGCCCAATCTTGTACAGTTTGACGGTGAGGTGAGAGAATTGCAAGTAACCCAAAAAACAGCACCAAGTTAAAGAAGAGAAACCATCCAAAATTCCAGGCAATTTGATAGTTGATGGGGAAATAATTTTGCGTATGTTGTAGAGTAAATCCCCAAAGAAGGGCTTGAGTGAAAGCGACTATCAGATAACTTTGACCCTTGCTAAAGAGAGTTGCATTTGGGTTACGGAAACAACGCGTCCACCCTTGTCGCAACCAGTAAATCCACAATCCGTAATTTAATAAATGCAAACTCATCAAACCAAAAAAGCTTTCTCCTACCGGGATATAAAAAAACTGCACTTTTTCAAGCTCTTCCCACCGATATCGATAGAGGAACAAATTTGGAAAAAGATATCCCGTCATGTCAAAGGGGCTGAAAAACTGAAACCAAATAACTGAGCTTTTTACATATGGGCCAGACCATATTGTCTGCATTGTCAAGAGCAAAAAGAAGAGCACTGCCCCACTCGCTAACCAAGGTTGAAACCCACTAAACCAACGGCAAAATAAACTAAAGAGGAGTGCAGCGCTGAAGAATAAAGTACAGCAAGCAGCCATGACAGCCCAAAAACTCAAAATATGGCTGGTGGCAATATTTGCGCCACGTCCTGCAAATAAATGTAAAGGCACTGCTGCTAGAACAGCTAGATAGATGAGGATGGGAACACCTAAAATTTTGCCAGTCAAAATACTTGTTTCTAATTGAGGGCTGAGGCGAATAAAATTTAGGGTGCCGCGTCGTTCTTCTGTTGCTAAGTTACTAATTAGCAAATAGGTGCCTGCTACTAACACCGTAAAGATAAAAACGACAGTGAGTGTAGAGAATATATATTCCCAATGCTCACGCCACCACATTTGCATATCGATTTGATTTGTCGGGCAGTACTGGCTCGATAAATCACTTATTTTGTCCTGCAACTGGTTGATTTGCGATTGCAATTCCCCAATTTTGCTTTTTTGAGGTGGGTTAGCACTTCGATAATTATCCATTAATCTGTAAAGGCTGTCTAATTGCCGATTCAGAGGTTGCCGTTTTTCTATGTATTCTGCACGAACAAGACAGTATTGTCCTTCTGCTGAATAGTATCTACCTGGTAGTTCCCGTAATTGATAGAGGAATAGAATAACTTGACATAACAAAGATATAACAACTGCGATCGCAACATTAAAAACTTTCAGACGTCCTTTGAGTTCTCGAAATAATTGCGGGTTCCAATCACCTATTTGGTTTATTACATTGTGCATCATAAAAGGGTTTCCATCTTCTGAGTGGGGGTGGGCATTGCCCACCGATATGCCGATTATTCCTAACGTCCTGCTAGCAATGCCTGGGTGGCAGACTCTCCTGCTAATTTAACTTCACGGTTCAACTTGAACATTAGCAATACCAGTATGCTGAACTGAACTAGGAGAACTGTAGAAATTGTGCTAATTGATGCCTCTGCTATGCCTACCCAAGAAAAACTTGTCAGCAACCAGAAAATATGGGTCTGACTGGTAGAAATGTTGACTATTCCTAAAATCATGGGTGGTAAGAAAGCTGCAGCAGCGATCGTTCCAATAGCCCATAAACTCCGTTTGGAAGTTTTCATTAATAGCAACAGTTGGGCAATGGTGGCGTAAATCATTATCAAACTTGCGAACAACCCTACAGCCAAAATTCCCTTTATCCTTTCAGAAAGGTTAATTTGATCGCAATCCCAAAGTAGAATCCAAACTATGAAAGGGGTTGCAGTGATGATAAGATTGATGGCAATAGCAACCAAAGCTGGGCTTTTTTCACCTCGAATCAAATCTTCCCACAGAGAGCTTTTTCTAAAACTACTGCTGCTAGAGACATTTTGATGTCGATATCTTGCCCAATCTTGTACAGTTTGACGGTGAGGTGAGACAATCGCTATCAAACCCAAAAATACCAACAAAGTTAAGGGATATATCCAGGCTACATAGCTTTGAATAAAATTTATCGAATAGGAACCGAAAGTTTCAGTACCTCTGATGTAGAAACCTAAGTTAAAGATTTGCCAGCAACCTATCACGAAATAACTTTGAGATTTGCTAAGAATGGTGTTATTTGGATTGCGAAAACAACGAGCTAATGCCTGCCACAACCAGTAAGTCCACAAGCCGTAATTAAATAAGTGCAAGGTAACGACAGCAAAAGCGCTCTTACCAACTTGCCAATTGAAAAATTGTAATCTCTTCAGCGGTTGACCATTATATTCACTCAAGTTATTGGGAAAGAGATAATCTGTTATGTCAAAAGGGCTGAACATTCTCAACCAAGCAGTTTCAACCAGATAGCTACCTGACGATCCAGCCAGACCTACTGTAATTAACAAGAATAGTAGAACTGCGCCACTACCCAACCAAGGTTGAAATCCACTAGACCAGCGACAGCATAAACCAAAAAGTAGTGCAGCGCTGTAGAAGAAAATGCAGCAAGCAATCAGGACAGCCCAGAAGCCCAAGATATGACTTGTGGCAATACGACTGGCAAATCCAGCTAACCAGTGAAAGGGCACTGCTGCCAAAACAACCAGATAGATTAAAATCGGCACACCTAACATTTTGCCAATGAAAAAACTTTTTTCCTGTAAGGGACTGAGGCGAATAAAATTTAGAGTGCCATGTCGTTCTTCTGTTGCTAAATTATTGATAAGCAAATAGGTTCCTGCGACTAATAGTGTGAAGATAAAAATCACACTCATTGTAAAGAAAATATATTGCCAATGGTCTTGCCACCACATTTGCATATCAATTTGGTCGATAGGACATAATTGATTGCTTATCCTTTCGTGGATGTTGTTTTGTTTATACTGTACCTGCGAGATTTGCGATTTAACTTCCTTAAGTTTAACGGCATCGTACTCACTAACACTACTGTAGCGTCGGAATAATTCTTGAAGCTGTTGATATTGCTCTGTTAGTTCTTTTTCAAATTTGATTCTTAGCTCTTCGTAAGTTAAACCTAGTTTGCAGTATTTATCGTAGACTAAATATTTATCTCCTGGAAGTTCCCGTAATTGATACAAAAAAACAACCAACTGAACAAGTAAGGATGTAGCAACTGCTAAAACAGCAGGAAACACTTTTAAGCGTCCTTTGAGTTCCCGAAGAAATTGCGGGTTCCAATCACCCAATTTGTTTATCACATCACTTAACATTCTGGAAATACTCCACTCAATCAATTTTGTTGTTTGTCATTTGTCATTTGTCATTTGTCATTTGTTGTTTGTCATTTGTCATTTGTCATTTGTTGTTTGTTGTTTGTCATTTGTCATTTGTTGTTTGTTGTTTGTTGTTTGTTGTTTGTCATTTATCATTTGTTATTTGTTGTTTGTCATTTGTTATTTGTAAAATACTAATGACTAATGACTAATGACTAATGACCAAGGACTAATGACCAAGGACTAATGACTAAGGACTAATGAAGCTAGGATAATCGTGCCGCAGTGTCTTAATCACCACCGAACATTGCTGCGACCTTTGCACTCCTCGATAGACAACCGTCCTACAACCTAGATACAGCTGCTCAACCAAGGTATAGCCAGAAATTTTTGGGAATTGTTGTGCTAGAGAACTCATAGGTTTAGGAAGAGGGCTTTGATTTCACTAGGATTCCCCAAAGTTATTATTTAGTTAACAGGTAAACCAACAGCACAACTATTTATTATGGGGAAACTTTCCACGACACTGTTGGAGAAATATTGCTTAACATTGTTACGATCCGGTATTACAGCTGTTTCTTTAGCAAGGAAGAATGCTTACAGAAATCGCTCAAGTATACAATAGCCTGGGAAAACAGCGCAGAGCGCTCGCTGTATTATGTGGCGAAAATAAGCTAAACCCAAACTGTGCCGAGATAAGATCGCTTCTCAACCTATTCATACTCTACCATTGCACCGATAAAGATGTATCCGCAACCAACAAACTACAGCAAGCGGTGTCTTAAAGCGCCTACCAGATTCCCGCGATAAAGCATATGCAGCAATAGCGCTGCAAACAAATCAAAAAACCTGGCTTCAGGAACACCCAGGCGATTGCAACCATCCCGGTTACTGGGCGGCAATAATTTTGGTAGGAAGTTGGCTTTAATCAATTCTTTACTCCCATAATCTCAATAAACTCGGCAATTGGTACATATCTTTAAAGACTAACTTTGCCCCAGCCGCAATCAGAGAATCGTGATGTGAAGAATTGCTCAATACTTATCACTCACATTGGCAAATAGTTCTAAGTGCTTGACTTTGTCTTACTGCCCATGTGATACTCCTATCTGTAATATTTAATCCGGTAATTCAATCGATTTATAGTAGTTAATAGAAAAATTAACTTTAGATTTCTAGTAAGAGCGCAAGGTCTTGCTCTTACGATGTACCTCATTTACCTAAAAAATGCTGTATTAAACCTCATTCAATTTGTGTAGTTTGATAAAGGAGATTAATTAATGACACAGCAGACGAGTGGCAGCATGAATCGCCGTAAATTTCTAGGTATGACAGCTGCAAGTACTCTTTTAGTAACAGGGGGTGCAAATCTATTTTCAACAGCGACAGCCCAATCTCGTCGTCCGAATGTACTGTTCATTTTAGTTGATGATATGGGGTGGGGCGATTTAAGTATTTACGGGCGGTCAGATTATGAAACCCCAAATCTAGATCGACTGGCACGAGAAGGAGTACGTTTTACTAATGCCTATGCGAATCAAACCGTTTGTACTCCCACACGAGTTGCTTTCTACACGGGGCGGTACCCTGCTAGACTACCTATTGGCTTGCGGGAACCTCTTAGTAATATTTCACAAGCTGGTAGTAGTGTTGGATTACCACCCAGCCATCCAACCGTTGCCTCATTACTGAAAGCAAATGGTTATGAAACTGCTTTAGTTGGTAAATGGCACTGTGGTTATCCACCTAACTATGGTCCTCTCAAAAGTGGTTTTGATGAATATTTCGGAAATTTAAGCGGTGGGATTGACTATTTCAGCCATAAAGACGGAAGCGGTGTAGTGGATTTTTATGAAGGCGAACTACTCGCAGACCGTCCTGGATATGCTACAGACTTATATACACAAAGAGCGGTTGAATTTATTCAACGTCAGCGATCGCGCCCATTTTATCTCAGCCTTCATTACAATGCACCTCATTGGCCGTGGGAAGGACCAGATGATGAAGAATTAAGTCGTGATTTTTACAATACTAATAGTTATACAGCAGGAGGGTCGCCAGAAATTTATGCTGCAATGGTGAAGAGCCTAGATGAGGGAATAGGCAAAGTATTGCAGACATTAGAAGAAAGCGGGCAAGCAGACAATACTTTAGTCATTTTTGCAAGTGATAATGGTGGAGAACGGTACTCTTACTTTGGACCATTCCGAGGAAGAAAAGGCAGTTTATACGAAGGTGGCATACGAGTGCCTACTATCATTCGCTATCCCGGCGTAACTCAAGCCAATCAAGTGAGCGCTCAGGCGATCGTGACCTATGATTTAACTGCAACAATTCTCGCCGCCACTAGAACAAAATCCGATCCAGACTATCCACTAGATGGTCAGAATTTACTTCCACTGCTACGCGGTAGACGAAACGTGTTCCCTCGAACCCTGTTTTGGCGCTACAGAGCAGCACCATCAGCAAGGCAAAAAGCTGTGCGAAGCGGCAATTGGAAGTATGTGAGTGTGGAAGGTCAAGAGTATTTGTTCAATTTGTCAAACGATCCGGGAGAAACAACAGATCTCAAAGATAGTTATCCAAAGATATTGACATCTTTACGCAACCAATTTGAAAATTGGGAACTTCAAATGTTGCCTTACGAATCTTAATGACGTTGCAAGCAGTTAATGAAACAACACCGACACAGCCAGACAGCGATCGCCAAACCCAATCCCAGCCCGCCAGGAAAACCGCCAGACAAAGATATGGTTTGGATTCCAGGTGGTACATTTTCAATGGGGTCAGATCGTCATTACCCTGAAGAAGCACCTACACAGCGTGTTACCGTTACCGGATTCTGGATGGATAAATACACTGTGACTAACAAACAGTTTCAACGATTTGTCAAGGCAACTGGATACGTTACTGTTGCCGAACGTCCACCCAATCCTCAGGATTATCCAGGAGCTTTACCAGAATTACTAGTTCCCGGCTCTCTAGTGTTTCAGCAGCCACTTCATCCAGTTGATTTACGCTCCTGTAGCTGGTGGAGTTATGTTCCCGGCGCAAACTGGAGACATCCAGAAGGACCGGGTAGCTCAATTAAAGGACGGGAAAACTATCCAGTTGTGCATATTGCTTATGAGGATGCTGAGGCATATGCAGCATGGACTGGTAAGGCATTACCAACTGAAGCACAATGGGAGTTTGCAGCGCGTGGTGGTTTAGAAGATGCTGTTTATGTTTGGGGTAACGAGTTTTCAAACAGCAAATTATTAGCTAATATCTGGCTAGGAGAGTTTCCGTGGCAAAACTTAAAATCCCACCCGCCCCGACCTGAACCAGTTGGTTCTTACCCTGCAAATAATTATGGCTTGTATGATATGGCAGGTAATGTTTGGGAGTGGACAGTGGATTGGTACAGCTCGCGACCTCAGTTATCCAAACCAAAATCCTGCTGTATTCCAGTAAATCCTAAAGGTGGCACTTTGGAGGAAAGTTTCGATCCGGACTTTTCAGAAATCCGAATTCCCAGAAAAGTCTTAAAAGGCGGATCGTATCTTTGTGCGGCGAACTATTGCTTTCGTTACCGTCCAGCAGCCCGTCATGCAGAGACAATTGACACTTCAACCTGTCATATTGGATTCCGTTGTATATCAATATAGAGAAAATGAACCGCAAAGACGCTAAGAGCACGTACTCCGAAAGAGTTGCTGTAGGCTAGAAGGAGGGCGAACAAGCGTTCGTTCCTATAATCTATTTTATAGATTGGGGAATAATGTTGTTTCAATGAAACTCCTTGGGTACGATATGCTTTGATTTTGCCTTCCTTTTCTGTGCGTTCAAGGGTTTTGGAGCACACTCCCAATCGTTGGGCAGCCACTCTTGGTGGTACATACTTCGACATTTCCGCGTTTGTAAACTACATCTCATTATCTAGAAAATGTCTTATTTATTCGAGAAATGTCCTTGTTTTTTGCTGAGAGTATTTACTCCTATTCCATTGCACCAAGTAGTGCCTTTATGTGCTCAAGTACTAATACTTAATATCGTCTATTGTTGTCTCTGACTTTGCTGTTTCCTCTGACTTAGGGCTTTGACGGATTAAATTCGACTTTTTGAGTTTCTTGACTACACTCAAAACCATTAGCGCTAAGAGGGTGCCTATCAGACTCATTTGCCATAAACCACAACCAGATGCAGCTCCCAATCCTCCCGCAAGCCAAATACTTGCTGCGGTAGTTAGCCCCTTAATTTCTTCCGTACCGAAGTCCTGCCTTTGTTGTCGCAAAATTATTCCAGCTCCTAAAAATCCGACGCCTGTTGCTATTCCCTGAGCAATACGAGCCATAGCATTGAGAGCCGTAGAACGAGCCAAAACATTATCAGTCAAACTCCCGTCAGACGCTACTTGCAAGGGAATCATCACAAAAAGAGCAGCACTCAAACTAACTACCATAAAAGTTCTTAACCCAGCAGGTCTACCAGTCCGTTGACGGTTCATGCCAATTGCACCACCAACTAATAGAGCTACAACTAGCCGAAAACTGATACTCTGCCAATCACTAGGACTAAAAAACATCTCATTCATTGGCTGCATCTCCAAGAGAACTAAAGCACGTATCCTTGAGTCCACATTAGTACTAAAGAAAAGGCTTTGCTGATTGATAGGTTGAAAATGTCAAAGCACTGGTGCCCAGACGCAAAAAAGCTTGGCATCTTGGCGTGAGGCTAAAAAACCATTCACACACAGGCTTGGGTAACACCAAAGAAAAACTGAGCAAAGATAGTCAAGCTGTTTCACACATGGCATATTTTCCGTTGGATACGCTCAAATTAGTACGGTAAATAGATCGGTTTTTAGTAATTTTAATTAAGTTTAGGTTAAAAATAGATTAAAATCAACCAGTCAATTCTTAATGAGGTTCTGCCGGAATACAGATGCTGTTGGCGGGAGTAATACCGATTCGGAGTGCAGGATTGCCAAAAGTCCGCAACATAAAAACTGAAAAATTCCCTCCAATTTTTATTAAGATAAGGTTATATAATACATCGGTAATTATTAGTATAAAAATATACTCAAATTTTAAAAGGAGGTGCTATTATAGACCCCAAAGTAGGAAACAAAGTTTTAATTTTACGTCCTGCTTATGTAGCTGGGAAAATTGGTGTTATCCGTGGTAAAGAAGTACTCTCTGGGGATAAATCTAACCTAAGATGGGTAATTCAGGTTGACGCGGAAGATATTGTGGTGTCGTTACCCCCGAAAGAATTTCAAGTCATTACAGATGATTTTGAGGGTCTTTAAGTTAAATTGCGTTATTTTGGTCGTCTAAGGGATTATTACCAATGCCAAGCATCTTTTCACTATTTTTTAATTGTTCCCAAAGTACGTTAATTTAGTTGAAAGCTTCTTTAGGAGGAAGTTTTCCAGAAGTCTCTAAACTAGCGATAACGCTTAGTTTTTTTGCAAATTCTTGAAGATTTGCATTGAACACTCAATTTTCCGGCTGAACTTCACCGTAGTAACGACCGTGAGGATAGAGAAAATCATCTCTGTTTTTTGAATTAGACTATTTCATAAATCTACCTTATTAATTATTGTTCTTTAAATACCACAAAATTTTCACTTTAATTTTAACCCAATCTTAATTGTAGTAATTTTTTTAACATTTTATAAGTAATTATACTGTAAAAAATTTGTCTAATTCTATTTATTTTAGGGTCATCGTAGTCGGATGGCGGGATATCCGATCGCAATGACCCCTAAAAAACAAGATGTGGTATTGAGGGACTTCCAAATAAAAAAATATCCAACTTTCTCTTATGGTACGGGCTTCTAAAAAGTCAGTTGTACAGAACGGGCGTCCTCGCCCGTTCCACAAGATGGATAATTTATTTCTTGAAAATTCCTTAGCGTTTATGGGAACAACGCTGGAGTATAGAAGATTTAATCGTCATGAATTTGAACAGTTTCACCGTTGGCACGAGTAATACTCAGAGCTTTGAACTCATTATCATCATAGTTGCCAACGACGGTAACTTGTTCTCCTACAGAGAGGTTAATGGGTTGTCCTAACTGAGGTTCTGCCTCAATGATGATTTGTCCCTTACCATCATTGATAATAAACTCGTCATTTAAAAGCTTAGTCACGCGACCGGAGATAGTAGTAACACGAGCGTTTGGCGAATTGTCTATTTGGTTTGGTGCTTTTTGAGCTCTCACCTCAAAAGGAATGAGCAACGCAAACAAAGCAGTAAGGATGATGCTGGGCGTAGGATTGTAATTCATTTGTCATGACCTCCAATTTGATGTGTCACTCACGCTTATTTCTAGATTGCCGGATAAAAGTAACAAGAAAGTAACAACACGATGCCAAACTCAAGAATTCCTTAGCTACCAATTAAATCTTTGCTTTCCCGGTATTCTTTGGTCATTATGGTGAGGGTTTAAGCATGAGGGGTTTGAAAAGGTAGTTTGATTTGAAATGTAGAACCTTCTCCCAAACGACTGATTGCTACAATGTGTCCCCCATGTATCCGGACAATTTGTTGTGCGATCGCTAATCCTAACCCGAAACCCCCTGAATGGCGCGAGCGTACACTATCTACTCGATAAAACCGCTCAAAGATATAGGGTAAATCTGCCTCTGGAATCCCAATACCACTATCTTGGACTTCAATTACCACCCAACGAGACACAAGAAAAACTCGCAAGCAAACTCTACCTCCAGACGGTGTGTAGCGGCAGGCATTACTGAGAAGATTTTTTACTGCTTGCCGCATTAAATCTGCATTTATTCTCAAAATTACCAATTTTTCAGGAAATTCGCTTATGAATTGTAAGTTTTTTGCCTTTGTTGAGTGGATGTATTCTCCTACTAATGGTTCAAGCCAGCTAACTAAATTAACAGGGTTAAGTGCCTCTGGCTTTAACTGTCCTTCATTTCGAGCTAAGAATAATAAATCACTAATTAACATTCCCATTGATTCAGCAATCTGGTCAATATTTTCTAGAGAACTTTGCTGTTGATTGGGGTCAATTGGTTCGAGCAAACCAAACTGAGCATGATTCCGAATTGCCTGAAGTGGTGTCCTTAACTCATGGGAGGCATCGGCAGTGAAGCGCTGTAATTGCTCATAGGATTGGCGAATTGGCTGCATAGCCATCCCACCAAGAGACCAACCCGTCAAACCAATTAAGCTTAAAGTAATGGGTACACCTACTATTAAAAACCATCTCAGAGACTCTAAAGTATTTTCAACAGGTGATAGAGAAGCTGCTATTTCCAGATAGCCAATTAATTGTTTATCTTGAAAAACAGGAACTGTTAATTGACGCAGCAATTTATTATGACGAATACTGTTAGAGACGCGATCGCCCCTTTGGGATGGCTCCTGTGCGGCATCAACTAACTCTATTGTTTGAAAACCTAGTTTATTATTTAACTGCTCTAATGGAGTGATACCAAAGAACTCCAGTAATTGCTTTTTGGGAGTATACCAACGAGCATAGATAATTCTATTTTCAAAGGGTAAAGCTTCACCACCTAAGATGGGGACATCTTCGAGACTAATGCGTTGCTGTTCTTGGTAAAGTCCATCTTCAACACCTGCCACCATGAACTGAGCTGTATTGTAAAGTTCTTGGTCAAACGCTCGCAATTGCTCTTTGGCTTCTAAAAAATAAAGTATTGCTGCAAAAATCGCCAGAATACTACCCATTGAGAGCGTAAACCAGCGAGCTAGGTTACGCCGACTGCGGTTGAACATATGAGGAGTGAGCGATCGCATTATTCTGGGGCAACTAATCGATATCCCATACCATACACGGTTTGTAACCAATCTTCCGCTGTTACCACCTGCAAGCGCTGCCGCAGTCGATGCACTAACATCGCTATTGCTTTACTATCTGGCTTCGTATTCCATTCCCAAAGTGCCTGTTCAATTTGATCGTGAGTGAGTACTTGTCGGGGATGTCGTAGAAAATATTCCAGCAATTGAAACTCCCGAACCGATAACTGGACTGTAAATTCCTGACGCTTGAGGGTTAGAGTACTGAGATGAAGTTGCAGATCGGCTAACTCAAGAGTCTCACCTTGCCATAGTGGTGCTCTGCGTCCCAATGCTCGCACTCGTGCCAGTAATTCAAGCAAACTAAAGGGTTTAACCAAATAGTCATCTGCACCCACATCCAAAGCAGACACTTTATCCAAAATTGCGTCCTTAGCAGTGAGAATCAGTACAGGAGAAGTTTTTCCTGCTTGACGATACTGTTGACACAGACTCACACCACTGACTTTGGGCAACATCCAATCTAAAATTAACAGGTCGTAGTTTCTCTCTTGCATTAACCATTGGGCTATTTCACCATCTTCAGCACCATCTACAAGATGTCCTACTTTCGAGAGGGCACCCTGTAGTGGTTGTAACTGAGTAATATCATCCTCTACAAGCAAGATTCTCATTCATTTTGTCGCTATATTTTCTTCTTTTTTTCTTATGATAAATGATAAATTCATAATCAATCTTTTTCTGTATTATGGATAGACCTCGTTGGCTGCAATTTCTAATTAACTTAGGACTAGAGTTTTGGCTGCCAATACCTTTAGTTGGACTGTTTTTTTGGGTTAGTACGAGTTTGCTAACACATCAAGTCTTAAGCTACACCTACGACACAACTGCCCAAATTCACGCCAACTCGAAACATCAAATTCAGTTTTCTGCTTCAGTAGCTGTCATGTCTATTGAAGCAGTAATTCAACGGAAAGAAAAGCTAACTGAAGTCAAAGTTTATACTGCAAATTCCGTATTAAAGCAGATGGAATTTGAGTTCCCCGTGACTGAATTTGCTGAAGTTGATGCCGCGAGCGCTCAAGCGTTGGGATTACCAGTAACAGCGATTAAGCAGTTAATACGTTATCGCATTGAAAACTGATACCAAATCGTACCTCATAGGCAAATTTTGGCTGTTTGTTTACGCAAACAATACCTACGTAGGAAGAGTCTTCCGTACTTAGTGGGCTAACCTTTTAGGAAAATGTCAAAATAGCAATGCTGGTAAGTAAGTCGGTAAGAAAAAACGTAACTGTTAAGGGTCGTCCTTAGTCATTTGTCATTGGTCATTCGTAAGGGTTTCAGCTATATTTACATTTTGTAACGTATTTCTGTTTATTCACACCGACTTACTTATTTTAAGATTATTAAAATTTCTCATTCTATGTGGATACAAATAATAACATTTCACTTCAATCAAGATGCATATAAATTTTGTATGGACGCGACATGGAGCGTCTACACCTGCGATTTGTATAATAGTTTTTTATGAATCTAAAAATGACTGTCAATCGCTATTTTTCTCCAATAAATTTCATTTTGGCGCGGTAATCCTCTAACAAATTACGTGCTAAGTCGTGTAATAAGTCAGGTATTTACTTAGGGCTTGCTCCAACCAGCTAGAAAATCCCAATCCTCATTGTCTTCCTGAGTCTCAACTTGCTGCGTATTTAACTCTTTTGCCTGAATCAAATTTTCATAGTCACCTGAATCAACCCATTTCAAAAGTTCGGACGCTCTCATCACTGTCCAAGGAAATCGATATTCCATAAAGCTAAACGTCTTAGTCAATTGACCTAAACCATTAAGATTGTTTATCGTAAAAGAACGAGCTTGTGTGACAAAATCGTTGATGGTATCTTCATTTAAATATTCATCTGGTAAACCTCCTAATTTCATCAAAGCAGTAATAGCAACATTCACATTCTGACAAGCTAATAAACCAGCGCGATCGGCAGTAAATTTTGACATAACTATCCAATTGTATAAAGCAATTTCTAAACCATTTGCCGCCAGTCCGCCCATACCAAGTGTTGTACTGGTAATCAAGTTTTTCACAACGGGCATAAAGTAAGCCAATTGCTGATATGCTAAATATTTTCCTTTTATCAGAGCGACTTGGTGACCAAACAGAAAGAGTAACTCCTCAAAAGAAAGCCATTCCATCCCTTCGAGATTGATACCGACTACTGGCTTTTCCACTCCAACTGCATATGCTTGAATGTATCCCGTTCCACGAAATAAATACAACTCTGGGAGTGGAGCAATATCCAAAATTGTACAAGCTTCAACGAAAGCATCATTGACGTGGGGAAAATTACGCGTAGTGATTTTGAAATCACTGCCAATAATTTGCATCCACAGTAACTTGTCAATACCATACTCATTGACTTTTTTAAGCAACAGGGGTAGTACTGGGGTTTTTTCTAACGACACCAGCGCTTTCCGGTCAAATGGATGCTCATAAACTTCTGTTTTGATCCCTGTAAATTGTTTTCTTGCCATTGATTTATGTTATTTATTCAACAATTTATCTTTACATTTTCTAGATAATGCCAAACTTCAACAAGCTTTTCAAGAAGCCGAAGCGATTACGGGTAAAAAAGTTAGCTTAAGAAGACTTCCAGCGTCGGTGACTCGTCGAGCTGAAAAGCTTATTATTAAGTAGGTAGGGCTAAAGCCCACCACCCCTTGATTGAGAAGGTGCAAGATGTCAGCCTCCCTAACCATCCCCTTGGTCAGGGGAGAGTGCTGTCAAACCCAGAGAAGTCGCGTGCGGTGAACAATGCGTTGCGGTGAGACCAGTGCTGCAGGCGGGTTTCCCGCGCCCTGGCAACTGGCGCACATTCGGAGCGTCTGGGTAAGGAGATACCCACAGGGGGGTCAAGAGCGTTGTTCGCGTACAGACCTTGCGGGCATAGCTTATGGCAACGCGGAGCGTGTGCTTTGCGCGATCGCGTCTCGGCGCTTGAGATAGTAACTGCGGGGGGGTTCCAGGCGTTGAGTGAACTTCAGGGTGGGGTAGTATTTGTGTTTCGTAAGTAATGAGTCGAACATGATATTATTTTGAAGAACGTACAGCAGAGCGAACTATTCTTCCCTGTTCCTCAGCTAGTTCTGCTTTTGCCTCATCAATGAGATTTCTCCAAGTTTTGCCAACTTTAGCGATAGCTCCTTTATTTTTTTCATACAGAATCATACCACCTTTAATGGTTGCCTTCGCAATTGGCTTAGCAACCCCTGAAACACCTGGAAGGACGACAGAGAGAAGAGCTATAGTTGCAATACCAGAAAAACCCAGCCCTTCAAGCAATTCTTCAAAATCAGGTAAAAGTTTGAGTGACATATTATTTTCTCTCTATTCATTTATTAATTTATTATTTTAAAACTCAAAAAAGAGATCTTAACTAAATTTTAAAAAACTTATAATAAATTGTTAATTTTATAACTACAAAAATTTTGAGTTTTTACTAACTTATAAAGCAAGAAAATCCATTTTTAACTTCTTTTTTTAAAACTGAAAAGTTGGTTGCCAAATTTAAGCTTAAAAATGGAGAACTTGTCCTGTTATCTTCTGTTTTATTACCTCAACGTGGCGTAAGTTGGAAAGCAATTGATGAAAAAACTATCCAAGCTGGTTTCAAGATTAACAAAGAGCCAATCGTGCTAATACTGACAGTAGATTCTGATGGTAAACTACAAAGACTTTCCTTACTACGTTGGGGAAATAAAATAGAAGATAGTACTTTTGCTTACATTCCCTTTGGAGGAGAATATCAGGAAGAACACACATTTGGAGGATTTACAATTCCCTCTTATATGAGTGCGGGCTGGTGGTTTGAAACAGACCATTACTTGGAGTTCTTCCGTGCTTCAATTCAGCAGGCTGAGTTCAGTAAAATCTGATAGCTGACATCTTGCACCTTCTTTGTGGGAGGGCTGGTGGGCTTTAGCCCTACCTACGAAACAATAAGCTTTTTGGGCTTTGATTTTTGCAATAAGACGATGACTGAAGACCGTCAAATCAAAGATTTGGCGGGGGCTTGAACCCCATACTCATCCACCAGTCGCACAGAATTCAGAATTCAGAATTCAGGAGTCAGAATCAGTCAGTCGGGGTTTGAACCCACCACTGACTGAAGACCGTCAAATCAAAGATTTGGCGGGGGCTTGAACCCCATACTCATCCACCAGTCGCACAGAATTCAGAATGAATTCTGGCTTCTGACTCCTGAGTTCTTTCTCGGTCAACTACTTGACAAACTCTCTCAGTGATGATAACTCCTCAGATATTGCTTGCAAAAGCAGCTGTTGATCGCTGTGCAAGAATAAATGATCGCCGCTTAACATTTGCAGCTTAAACTTGCTGCGAGTTTGTTCGCGCCAAGCCGAAAGGAGATCTTCAGTTATCACCTTGTCTTGCATCCCTCCAAACACAGAAATGGGACAATCAAGTGGCTCTTCCTCTGTGTAGCTGTATCTTTCAGCCAACAAAGTTACTTCCTTTAAAATCAGTGGTAACAATTCCAACAGTTCTGTATTGTCGCCATACAGTTTGGGTAAATCTTTGATAGATACTCCTTTGACTGACTCGAATTCAGGGAGCTTCTCAACAGAAGGATGTAAGTAGGGTATCTGAGGAGCTTGTGAAGCACCAACGAACAAGTGAGCAGGAACTTTACCATTTTCGCGGCGCAACTGACGGGCAAGTTCAAAGCTGACCAATGCCCCTAGACTGTGACCATAGAAAGCGAATGGTTTGTCTAGATAAGGAACCAGAACTTGTGCCAAGATTTTTACAATAGAGGTTAGCTCGTCGAATGACTGTTCACTCAAAAAGTCTTTATTTCCGGGAAGCTTAACGGCACAAACTTCTACATTTGATGGTAAGTCATCTGACCAAGGAAGAAAGTCTGAGGAACTGCCCCCAAGGTACGAGAAGCAGAACAGACGTAAGCAGGCATCTGGATTTGGTTTGGGGAAAACGAGCCAATCGGTTGGAACTGCCCTCACTGAGGGGGGTAATTGTGTCTGTGAAGTTGTTGCGGTAGTGAAGGAAGTGCCCATCAGTTGCTCAACAAGCTCCGCTGCTAGTTGGGAAATGGTGGGACCCTGCATGAGTTTTATTGTGGGTACACTCACACCCAAAACGCTCTCGATTCGGTTACTCAGTTCCACTCCCATTAAGGAGTCAAGTCCCAGATTGGTTAGCGGTTTCGATCTGTCTAGCTTGGCGGGAGAAGTTCCTAATACCCGTGCAACTTGTTTTTGCAAGTGAGATTCCAAAATCTGCTGGCGCTCTGTCGGTTTTGCTGCCAGAACAGTGTTGCCAAGCGTTTCTCTTTCGCTGTTGCGATCCCCTGTTTCTTCAGAAACGGCTTCTTCCCCGACTAAATAAGAAAATCGCGGTAGTGTACCAGCCGCCTGAACCTGGCACCACTGCCGCCAGTTCATCAGTGCCATTATTGTCTGGACTGCCTCAACTCGGAGTAATTCTCCCAGCACTCTGAGTGCTTGCTGCGATGGCAGCAATTTAAATCCATGCCTCTGCAAAAGTTCCCCTACTTCACCTTGGCGAGCAAGAAAACCAACATCGGCAATGGCTCCCCAATTGATAGTCAAAGCTGGCAGTCCCATCGCACGGCGGTAGTGCGCCAGTGCATCAAGAAAAGCATTAGCAGCTGCATAATTTCCCTGCCCTGGACTCCCCACCAATGAAGCAATGGAGGAGAAATTCACAAAGAAATCCAGCGGTGTATTTAATGTCTGAGTGTGTAAGTTCCAGGCTCCGATGACCTTGGGAGCCATCACTTTAAAAAAGCGTTCGCCAGAAAGTTGCAGCATCAGAGTATCCTCGTAAATCGTTGCAGCGTGAATAATGCCTCGCAACGGCGGCATAGACTGCTCAATGTCGGTCAGAACATCAGCCACTTGAGTGGCTTGACTCACGTCTGCTTTGGCAACTACCACGATCGCGCCTGCTGACTCTAAAATTTTTACGGCTTGCTCTGCTGCTGGAGAGGAAGCACCACTGCGACCCATCAGCACTAAGTGCCGCGCACCACCTTCCACCAACCACTGAGCCACTGCTAAACCAAACCCACTTAGTCCACCGGTAATAAGGTAGGTTCCGTCAGCGCGAAAAGTGACTGTTTCTTGAGATGAGGGAGCTACCGTTACATCTGATTCTTGCAACGACACGACAATCTTGCCGATGTGCTTCGCTTGTGCCATGTAGCGGAAGGCACTTACCACCCGAGATATTGGGAAAACCCTGTGGGGAAGCGGGTGAAAGGTTTTCGCCTCAAAATATTGCATGACTTCGCCCATTAAGGAGCCAGCTTTATCGGGGCGATCGTTTAACAGCTTGTCCAAATCTACCGCAAAGAAGGACAAATTATTGTGAAAAGGTCGCAGACCCAGTTTGTTGTTCTGCTCGATATCACGCTTGCCGATTTCTATAAAACGTCCATAAGCTCCCAACACAGATAGGCTCTTAGGGATAGCCTCTCCTGCTAAAGAGTTGAGGACAATATCTACACCTTTACCGCCAGTGATTTCCATCACCTCCGTAGCAAAGGCAGTGGAGCGAGAATCCATTACATGCTGTACGCCAAGCCATCGCAAAAATTCCCGTTTTTCTGGACTACCTGCCGTCGCGAAAATCTCTGCACCCACTCTTTGTGCAATTTGGATGGCAGCAAGACCCACACCGCCAGCCGCCGCGTGGATGAGAACCCGCTCGCCCTCACGGATCTGCCCCAAGTAGTGCAAGGCGTAGTAAGCAGTCAGAAAAGTAACAGGGATTGTGGCGGCTTCCTCAAAACTGAGATGCGCGGGCTTATGCACTACAGCACGGGCATCTGTTGTTGTATGCGTACTAAAGCTGTGAGCGGCACAAGCAATAACTTCATCACCGATCTTAAACCCTTCAACGCCAGAGCCAATGGCGGTAATAATTCCGGCACATTCTATACCAAGCGAGCGCTCGGAGAAAGTCCCCTCTAAGCTAGCATCACTTAATAAATTTATTGCCTTGGCAACATCCTTAAAGTTCAAACCTGTGGCGCAGACTTGAATCTCAACCGAACCAGGGGCGGGTTCTTGGCGCGTGTAAGACCGCAGTTCCAAGTTTTCCAGCACTCCAGGTGCAGAGATTTCCAAACGAAAGGGTTCTTCATTTTGGACAAGGGATTTTGGTTTTTGGATGAAATCTGCTGGCGATACCCGCATTAACCGATTTACATAGCGCTCCTTACCCCGCAAGGCGATTTCATCTTCCTTGTCGTCAGCCATTAACTCTGACAAGAGAGACTGAATCTCCTCTGGAGTACTGGCTGGACTCAAATCCACCCGAGTACAGCGAAGATTGGGATGTTCGTTGTTGATGACTCGACCCAAACCCCACAAAGGAGATTGTGCAACTGAAACGGATTTCAATCCTCCTACTGTTTGGGTGGAACTCGTTACCAAAAATAGACGCGGGGAATGCCGCCAATTGACTTTAGCCAACGCCTGAACCAAATGCAGCACGCCCAGACAGCTGTGTATCTGAGTTGATTCTAGGGTGGCTGCTGTTATTTCCTCACTTGGTGGTGTGTCTAGACTCCAGAGATAAACCACGCCGCGACAGGCTGGCTGACTGGCACCAACAGCTTCCAGGAGTTGCTGCATATCTTCTGCATTTTCCGGACGAATTTGGAAATTACCAGCATCAAGGTGCTGGAAAACAGTTGCAGGCTTTATCAGAATCGGGATTTCTTGGCGTTGTTTAAGTTGTTCTGCTAGCTGTTGCCCAACTCCAGAACTGTCAGCAAAAATTAACCAACTTCCCGGATTTTCAGGCTTTAGAGGAACTGCTAATTCGGGCTGAACTTCTTGCTCAAGCTTTGGACCTTTCGACAGAATTACGGTGTGCAAAGACTTATCTATTTCTGGTGTATCTGCAATGCTAGCAACTTCTGTAAACCCGACATCTTTTAGTAAATCTCGCCACTGAGCTAAGTAAATCCACGACTGTTTACACCGCAGTTCTACATCAGTAAATAACCACCAGCCCTTCAGCAATCCGAATGTCAGGTCTGACAATCGCAAATCGTTTGTCAATTCCAACAAAACCAACATTCCCTGTGATGCCAAAAGCAGTTTGACATTCTCCAGAGTTTGTCGCAAGTCACGGGTCGCATGTAGTGCGTCCGAAGCCAGAATCAAATCAAAAGAATGCGGCTGGAATCCTTGCGCGACTATATCCGCCTCAATATCCAAAATTTGGTATTTAACAAAAGGATAATCACCAAACTTTTGCTCAGCAGAAATTGTGAACTGTTGGGAAATGTCAGTAAATACATATTCCGTCTGCCGTCGCGTCAGCTTTGGCAGCACGTATGATGTCATCGAACCTGTACCTGCGCCAATTTCTAAGATCCGCACTGTTCGTCCTTCTGGAAGCTGCGAGAGTGCAAGCGCGATCGCTTTTTGAACCAGCAGGTTATAAATTCGATAACTAGGCGAATCTTGGTACAGATGCTCAGATGTTGTCAGAGAACCTTCCGGAAAAACGAGTTGCAGTGGCTCGACTTCTCCTCGCAACACCAAAGCCAATTTCTGAGCGCACCGCCCCAACAATGTTAGTTCCGCTTGATAAGCGCTAGATTCGGCTAAAAGTGCTTTCCACGTCTCAATAGGCTTTTCCACGGACGGTATACGGCAAACTTCCCATTGATCGTCTAGCCGACGCAGCACGCCTTCTTCTTGCAGGATTTCCAACAACCGACCTAAAAGACGCCGATGCTGGGACACCACACCTAATTGCTCTGCAAGAGTTTCCGCGCTTATACGAGTCAGCAATTTCGGCTCCCACCCGAGTTGCTTGAAAGCTTTAAGAATGTAAGCAGCACATAAAGCGTCAAATTGTGGCTTTAACTGCTCGTAGTAATGCGGACGTCCTAATTGCACGCTCAATCTCGTGGCTTCGGATTGGAGGTTTTGGGCGATTTGCACCGGGGAGGGTAGATAATCAAGAGCGGGACGAACTAATTCTTGACCGGGACGATCCTTCATCTCCCATCGGTATTCGTAGAGGTAATCTGCTTTCTTTGAACTTTCCTGCTTGCTCTCCAGGGACTGGCAGACAAGTCCGAGAATTTCTACCAGTACGTTTCCGGCATCATCGAACAGTTGAATATTTCCTTTGAGACGGTTGGTGGCTGTTTCCTCCATCAGGTGGGCGTAGCTCCACATTTGCAACTTTGGACGACCGTAAACTCTCACTTGGTCTATCTGTACTGGCAGGTAAGTCACTTTAACAGAGACAGTGGCGAGCGACGCCTGAAAACAAGCATCAAGGATAGCCGGATGCAACTGGTATTCCCCGACTTCTGTCTGTAAAGCATTACTGACGGTGATTTGAGCCAACGCTTCGCCTTCGCCGCTCCAAAGCTGCTCGATTCCTTGAAAACTTGGACCATATTCGAGTCCTATTTCCTGGAATTGCCGGTATAGATCGCTCTTAGAAATTTCGTTGGGACAACGGCGGCGAATTTCATCCAGCACAACCTGCTTAGAGACAAAGCCATTTTGAACGCGAGTTAGCTTACCCGTTGCGTGTCGAACCCAATCCGACTGGGCACCTTTGACATTGCTGTTAATCTCAAAGGATGTTTGGCTTGGCTCCAGACTTAACTGAACTATTGACGCACTACTTTCTGGTAAGAAGAGAACTTTTTGAAATTCAATTTCCTCTATGATATAAGCGCCATCTTTGAAAATTTCCGATGCTGCTGCCAAAGCCATTTCCACATAAGCTGCTCCCGGATAAACCACAGCCCCTTGGACGCGATGGTCATCAAGATAACTGAGGCGATGCTTGTCAATCTCTGCATCCCAAATCGCTTGACTTGATTTCAGACGGCTTCCTAAAAGGGGGTGGACTTGTTGCCCCAACATTGAGCGCTGGGGAATTGTTCCAATCCGCACTCCCATAGATTCTTCAGACTCGTGCCAATAACGCTCTCGTTGCCAGGGATAAGAAGGCAACCGCACGAAACGCCCTTGCTGCGGATAGAACTGATGCCAGTCAATTGGGTATCCTAGGGTGTAAAGCTTGCCAAATGACGAGAGCATCGTAGCGCGTTCCGGTTCAAAGCGCCGCAGGGTTTGAAGCACTGTTCCAGATATCTCAGCTAAAGCCAGACATTCGGAGATTGAATTAGCGAGAACTGGATGAGCGCTGATTTCTACAAAGGTGTTATAACCAGCTTGAATAAGGGAAGAGATTACCGCTGCAAAAAGCACTGGCTCCCTCATGTTCAGACCCCAGTAGGTGCCATCCAACTCTGAACCTTCTACTTGCTTGCTCGTAACGGTAGAGAACAGAGGAATTGTAGCCTTTTGAGGCTTGATTTTTTGCAAGGATTGTGCTAACTCTGCCTTTAATGGCTCCATGAAGGGGCTGTGATAAGGCACCTCAACTTGTAGGAAGCGGCAGAAAATTTGTTTTTGTTCTAAAGATGTGGCAATTTCTGACAAGGCGGCGCTATCCCCAGCCAGGGTGATGGCACTGGGGCTATTAACAGCTGCAATAGAAACGCAACTTTCGTATTTTAATCCTGCTAATACGCGCTCGGCTTCCTCTTGAGACAGCCCGACGGCTAGCATTTTCCCTTTGCCAGCTGCCGATGCCTGAACACGGCTGCGGTGGAAAATGACCCGCACGGCATCTTCTAGACTCAAAACTCCAGCAACGTGGGCGGCTGCCACTTCGCCGACGCTGTGACCTACGATCGCTTGGGGCGTAATACCCCAGGAACGCCACAAGGCAGCTAGAGCGATTTGCACGGCAAAGATGGAACACTGAGCGATTTGGGTAGAGTTGATGCGGCTCGTCTCTTCTGATGCTCTCAGTTCTGACAATAATGACCAATCAGCATATTGCCGCAGCAATTCGTCACACTGTTCGATGACTTCTCGGAATATGGGTTCTGACTCCAACAACTGACGCCCCATCGCCCACCATTGCGGTCCCATGCCAGAAAAAACGAAAGCCAGCTTGGGTTCAAAGTCTGGAACTAGGTGACCAGAAGACAGACCTGGACGGTTTTCTCCCGCCAGAAACGCTTCCAGATTTTCTACCAAATTTTCTTTGGTATCAGCCACCAGCGCCAACCGATGGTCGTGATGAACTCGGCGCAGACTGGCAGTGTAGCAGATGTCTGTCAATGAAACATCAGCGCCCTCTTCAAGAGTGGTGGAAAACTCATGGGTTGCTCGCGCAACAGCAAAAAGTGCCTCCGGGCTCTTTGCTGATAGGGGTAATAGCACTGAAACAGAACCGCGCTCTGAATGGGGTATATCCGTTACAGCATCCGTTGCTAATCCCGACAAAAGCACATGGGCATTCGTTCCCCCAAACCCAAAGGAATTCACGCCGGCGATGCACGATCCATTTTCGTTTCGCCAAGGCTCTGGGGTAGTAGGCACGCGCAACCCCAATTCCTCAAAAGGAATTTTGGGATTCGGTGTCTGAAAATGCAGATTTGGCGGAATCTGGCGGTGTTTGAGAGCCAGCGCGACTTTGATGAGTCCAGCAATTCCTGATGCTGTTTCCAAATGTCCAATGTTGGTTTTAACTGAACCAACAATGCAATAGTCTCCCGGAGGACGATTTTTGCCTAGTACGTTTCCTAGCGCGATCGCTTCTATCGGATCGCCTACAGGTGTGCCGGTGCCATGAGCCTCAATATACTGTATCTGCTGTGGCGATATCCCTGCCTTCTGGCAGGCTTCCTGAAGTGCTGCTTCTTGAGACTGTCCGCTAGGAACCGTGATGCCATTGGTTTGACCATCCTGGTTGACTGCGCTGCCCCTAATCACAGCATAAATTGGGTCTCTATCTGCTTGCGCTTGAGATAAAGGCTTCAAGACAACAATACCGGCTCCCTCAGCGCGGACATAACCATTGGCTCGTGCATCAAAGCTAAAGCAACGCCCATCGGGAGAGAGCATTGATGCCTTAGAAAATCCTATGGTTGCTTCTGGTCTGAGTATCGCATTCACACCTCCTGCTATTGCCAGCGTAGATTCTCCATTCCAGATACTTTGACACGCAAGATGAACTGCAACCAGCGATGAAGAGCAGGCTGTGTCAACAGTCATACTTGGGCCTTTGAGGTCAAATACGTAGGAAATGCGGTTGGCTGCGACACAGTTAACGCCGCCCAAATTTGTGTAAGCGTTAATGGACTCGCGATCGCTGCCTTGGATGTTTTGGTAATCACTGCCTGATATTCCAATAAACACCCCTGTCTTTGAGTCAGCAAGACCATCGCTCATCTGCCCTGCGTCCTCCAGCGCTTCCCATGCTACCTCCAGCATCAGTCGTTGCTGGGGGTCCATGCGAGATGCCTCTCGCGGAGAAATTCCGAAAAATTGGGCATCAAATTCGTCTATTTTTTCTACAAAGCCGCCCCACCGAGTTCGTATTTTGCCCGGTTTTGTTATATCCGGGTCGTAAAAATTATTCACCTTCCAACGTGACTCAGGCACCTCGGTAATAGCATCCACGCCCGAAAGCAGCAGTTTCCAGAAGGCTTCTGGGCTATTGGCATTGCCTGGAAAGCGGCAGCCTATACCGATAATGGCTATGGGTTCTGTTTCTCTACCAATGCTGGCACTTTCAAAGTCTGTAGTTTCTTTTGAGGTTTGCTGCTTAAGATCTGGCACATTTTGAGTCATGATAGACTTCTTCTTGAACGTTTAGCTTACTCTAGTGAGCACCCCATTGAGTTGATTTATGCTACTGGTAGTGAACCAATAATACGATACCGTACCCAGCGCATTTCTTTTTGTTTAAACTTATACAACATCTAGCAATGTAATGAGCTAAATGATGATGTAGTCTCGTAACAACATTATATTATCAGTCTGTAAAGAAAGTTGCACGTAATTTTTACCCTTATTCAGGGGAGGTGCTGCAGGTGGTGGGGGGTTAGCCTGTGGACAGAGTGCCGCCGACGGTTCGCCGATCTTGCAGGAAGTAAACATCAAACCCACTTTGTATAGCTTTGCTGATATCTCAGTAGGTTTGAGTAGGTTTTATGTAACGGTTCTTCTCACTTCAGTGTCAAAAACCTTTCCAATGCTGCTACCAAACTCGGAGGCCAACGGCGGATATTTGCTACCCAGTTGATATCTTTGTAACGGGGGTCTAGCCCGTATGCTGATACCCAGTTACTTTCGGCTTCGCCTTTTTGTCCGGTTACCCAGTAGGCAGCAGTGAGGGCAGCACGCACATCAGCAAACTTGGGATATTTACGGGCAATGTTTCTCAGTTCCCGCAGTGCTTCGTCTACTTTGCCAATTTGATACAAAGCAAGGGCATAATTGGCACGGGCAAAGGCAAAACTGGGGGCAATTTCATTAGATTTTTTGTAGTCTGCGATCGCTTCCTCCCATTTTCCCAAACCTGCCAGAGCATTGCCCCGATTGTTGTATGCCATTGCGTCTTTAGGGTCTAGTTCCAGAACGTGATTGTAATCGGCAATTGCCTCGTTCCATCTTCCCAAACCTTCTAAAGCCGTACCGCGATTTAAGTAGGGGTCGGTAACATTTGGCGCAAGTTCTACAGCCTTGTTATAATCAGCCAGCGCCTCCTGTAACTTATGTTGGCTGACTCTGGAATTTCCCCGGTTACTCCAAACAGCTGCATTATCGGGATATTGCTCTAGAATCTGCGTCCAGTATGACTCTGCTGTTGCAAAATCACCTTTGTTTGTAGCAGCAAAAGCTTTATTGGCTAACTCATCTCTTTGTTGTAACTGTTCTGGAGTCAGATCCAAGGGTTTAGTTGCGGCTTGAGTAGGTTCAACCCACCCAAATATCAGCAGTACACTTAGAAGAATCCCAATAAGTCTTAGCATGGTAATTTATGAGAAATAATTTTGGGTTTGCCGGTAGATGATAGACAATAACCTTACCCAAAGCGCAAAAGCAAGGCAGCCCATTGTGAGCCTTCCCAGCATGGTAGCGACTGCCGTTGCTAAGAAAACTTTTGCGTCTTTGCGCTCGGCTCCAAAAAATAATTATCTAATGATTCAAACGAAATTAGGGCAAAAGAGACAACTGTTGGTTGGGGGGTTTATAACCCAGATGCTTGTATGCTGAGGCTGTTGCCAATCTTCCACGGGAAGTGCGTTGCAAATAACCAATCTGCATCAAATAGGGTTCATAAACTTCTTCAATGGTTTGGGTATCTTCTCCGGTTGCTGCGGCGATGGTTTCCAATCCCACTGGACCACCATTGAATTGTTCTATGATTACAGTCAACATCCTGCGGTCTGTCCAATCCAAGCCGCAGGGGTCTACTTGAAACAGTTCTAACGCTTCTGCTGCAACTTGTTCGGTTACGTCTCCGGAAAATTTGACTTGTGCGTAATCCCGTACTCGCTTGAGTAACCTGTTGGCAATGCGAGGAGTTCCCCGAGAACGGCGGGCAACTTCTGCAGCCCCATCTTCGGTGACAGGTGTTTGGAGTAGTTGAGCACTTCGCAGTACAATCTTGCTCAGTTCATCGACTTCGTAAAACCTGAGTTTTTGAATTAAGCCAAAGCGATCGCGCAGTGGTGAAGTGAGGGCTCCGGCACGAGTTGTTGCTCCCACCAGGGTAAACTTTGATAGGGGTATACTCCGTGTCCGGGCACTGGAACCTTTACCAACAGTAATGTCCAGGCGATAATCTTCCATTGCTGGGTATAAAATTTCTTCTGTCATTCTTGACAGTCGATGAATTTCATCGATAAATAAAATATCTCCTGGTTTGAGATTGACTAATAAACCAACAATATCTCTGGGACGTTCCAGGGCGGGGGCGCTGGTAATTTTGCAGTTAACTCCCATCTCAGAGGCTAAAATCATAGCCATTGTTGTTTTGCCCAACCCTGGAGGACCGTACAGTAGCAGGTGGTCGAGTACCTCTCCTCTGGATTTAGCTGCCTTGATAGCGATTTCCAATACCTCTTTTAAATCCTTTTGCCCAATATAGTCTGCAAATTTCTGGGGTCGTATACTTTCTTCCTGCTTGCCTTCGTCAATAGCTGCTTCGGGTTGCAAAAGATTCGCTTCAGGGGGTAATGGGTCTAACTCATGACGCTTTTTTGAGTTCCCGTTTGGGTCTTGAGGCTGTTTTTTCGAGGAGATAATCGCCATAATTCCAGCTATCAACCTTTTTTTTAGTGACCTGCGAACAGTGACTGAAGCCTGATAACCGGTCACTGCCTTTATTCTATTTTCTACTTATATCTACCCTTGCTTCAACGTAGTGTTTTATGCAACTCAGTAATTGCCGACATTCAATCTATCTAAGAAAATTTTCATTTTGTAATAATCTCGCCTTAGAATTTAAGTTCCGGACGATCGCAACAGGAGCGAAATAGTACTGATGCTCTCTAAGAGAATCTTACCTTGCTTAGATGTGAAGGCAGGACGTGTTGTCAAAGGAGTGAACTTTGTTAATTTGAAGGATGCAGGCGATCCGGTAGAAATGGCAAAGGTTTACAACGATGCTGGTGCTGATGAGTTAGTGTTTCTGGATATTACAGCTACTCATGAAGACCGGGATAAGGGTACATTTTTGCCCTGCACTTTCTGAGCTATGTTTAATGCCTTGGCTATTTTACGCGCCGGACGGAGTTGTAACTTCTCAATGTTTATTCCCTGAAGCAATTTATCAACAAGTGCGGTAGTTTCTGGGATAGGGGGGATAGCGCTTTTGTGATGAGCCATCTCTATGACGTTAGGCTGTTGCTTGTTTTCAGCTTCTATGGTCAATTGTTCTGCTTCAACGGTTGAAGAAGGTAGTAGGAGTTGAGGCTGAACCGTAGTTGGTTCTGGTTCGTTTTGACAATACTCTACACTTGACAGCATCCACGGATCGGGTATTGCTTCCATTTCAATTGGACAAAGTGGTTCTGTCAGTAGCTCGTTACTTGGCGGTATCTCTAAGATTGAGAACTGACCTAAGCTTTGGGTTGCAGGTTTTTGGTGCTGTATGGCAATGGATATAAATATGATGAAGTCGAATGCGACGATGACGATGAATGAAAGAGCGATCGCATCCAATAGCAGAGTCAAGAAATCTTGGGCGTTCATTATGTAAATCCTTACAGTGTCTTTCCGGCGTGTAGCGATTGCCGGATTTCATTACTCATACCCCGTTAGGGGTGGTGCTCCCAATGACAATCTCTAAACTCTGACTTATACGTATAAATTACTCATTTTTACTTCCTTCTCAATTTACACTAGGGCTATTGTACGGGTATAATACCCTAAAAATTAGGATAATCTACTCTGTACGCTAAAACTAGGAGAGAGGAAAAGGAGGCAGACTTGAGTAAGATTGCAATGCTAGATCTATTGTTTGCTAATCCCAAAGCCTTGAATCCTGAAAAGTTTTGCGAGAAGTACGCTAAGAAACAAAAAGGTGAATGGGGCTATAGAGCCAATTGGAACAAGCTCTTAGCCTATGTGCTTGACGTGAGCGAGAAGACTGTGGAATCCTGGGGATCTGACTTTGAAAACTGCCCCGAAAAGTACCAAAAGCGACTCGCTGAGATTGATGCCCTCAAAACCGCCGAGGCAATTCTTAAAAAGCACGGGTTAACTCAGGAGTTTTTGGATGCTATTGATTAAATACCCTAAAAATTTCTCCTAAAATTTAGCCCTATTTTTTAGGGTAAAGTATTGCCCTTCACAAATTAGGGCTTTATTCTTAAAGAGAAGATTCGTGGAATTGCTCAAATCTTACCTATACAGTCCTGTCCACTTTGATATTCCCCAGTTAACTCCTACTGGGGGAGCATTGCCTACAGTCAATTAACAGAACACAATTAATTGGGATGCAATATGTCTTCTGACACCTTTGTGCCGCCCATTTGGGTTGTATGTACTCAAGAAGGGCTAAGGGTGAGAATTGCCCTTGAACCAAAATTATTCGCTACTGTCAGTAATGGGGAGCAATTGCAAAGCATCAGACGATTTCAAAGCTTTGGAAGTAGCTCTACCAATGGTGATTATATTGAAAGTATTGCTGTAGTAACCAGCCAAGTTGGTCTAGTCATTGGTATTCATCGTCGGCTGTATGTTACTTGGAGGACTCCAGCACTCGATCCTATGCTGAACTTTAGTCGCTACTTTGCCACAGTCTTAGCACTGCCGATCGCCATGACTGAGGCATATCCAAAGATACCTACCCGTTCCACTCGTGCTGTGACTCTCTTGGAAACGCAGCGCTTTGCAAGTCCTTCAAATCTTCCAGACAACACTAGCTCTTAACCACATTTTTTAGCACTGGTTGAGAATCTTTTGATTGGATTTCTAAGCGCATTCGCATAAACTTTCTACACCATTTATTAGCTCAACAGTAATTCCCGACTTGTGTCGATGCAATTACTGTCGATTACTGTAATGCGTAGGTCTCTCTTGAGAGCGTCGTTTTCAGTTGCAGCGTAGTTTTTCAGGATTGATTTGAAATTGTATATTAATCATTTTCCGTTTTCCAGGTAGCTCTTGGGCATCTAAAATAAACCCCTCAGCTTGTAGTTCCTCTATAGTTCGCCACAAAATTTGGTTATTTCTTGATATGTTACCACTTAACAAATTTAAATTTTTAAATAGATATTGCCTAGAAATTATCAAATATCGTCCATCAGTTAATGTATCCCATCTCATACGATTAGCAAGATAAATCAATAACTTTGTCTTGTAGTCATACTTGGCATTACACCCCTGCTTTTGCTTAATATCAATGCTATTGGAGAAAAGGACACAGTCTCCCGTGCGCTCTGGTCCATCAAAAAATTCAAGTGCTACTGTATAAGCATCTGCTAATTCATAGGTATAATCGGCAGCTTTGGCTAAATCAAAGTCTCGCGGTAAATTGTCAATTTCATAATCTCGAATACGGATAATACTTTTGACAATAACCTTCGCTCCCCTTGTATTGCCTTTTTTTAGAGATTGAGCAAATACTAACTCCGTTCTATGGAGAGCAACCAAGTCTTGGTTTAGCTGCGATCTTGACCGGGCTGTGATAGTACCTTTTTGAGTACGGGTATAACCCAAACTGTCCAACAACTCATTAGCCCGAAAATAAACTAGAGGACCGTTACCTTGCTCTCGCGCTTTCTTGTACAGGAATAAGACAATGGCAATTTGCCTTGGATTTAAAAATGTAAGCAACGCCATAAACAAGCGCTGAATGCGACGGTCTTGAATCTTTTCAAGTCCTTTGCTTATTCCTTCGTCTGTACACGCTTTTATATCAAGATTGGCATACTGCGCCTTGATTTCTTCCCACTGCTCGGATGTAAGGTCTTCGAGTCGAACACGACGGGTAAGAGCAACTTCGCTTTTGTCTTCAGGATCGGCTTGAACTCGCGTTTCCAGGAAATAGCCATCTGCATCCACTTGAAAAATAGGCAGTTGTACATCAGGGTTTCTAATTGTTGCTGCTGCTCTTGGCAATATCATCAGCAGCTCTCCATCAACTGGGAAAACAGTACCTTTTTTGTCCACACATACCCCTGCTATATACTGCCATTTCGATAAATGTTACCAAACACTGCATTGTTGTGTTTAAGATAGGCAAATACTTTTTGTAACAAATCTCAACATATATATGTGAGTCCGGCGTATGATTTTGAACGTTTTGTATGTGAGTCCGGCGTATAGTTTTGTATGTGAGTCCGGCGTATACTACTTCGTTTTGTATGTGAGTCCGGCGTATAGTTTTATCAGTGATGTGTTGTAAAAATTGTTTTTAGTATTTAAATGAGCTTAACTTCTAAAATAAATGTTTTGCTGTTATCATTCTAATAAAAGTATTATTATATACTTATAATCAATATGTAAAACTCTCCCTTTGTATGTGAGTCCGGCGTATAGTTTTGTATGTGAGTCCGGCGTATAGTTCATTTGTAAGTCCGGCGTATAAGCAATTTTGACCCCTTGAAAGTGAAATCTTTAAATGCTAGGTTCTATGCTTAGCAACTTGCTTGTTCATAACGGTCGGTCTCTTACTTTAGCCAAATACTACATATGGGGGTCACATTTATAACCAGAAGTGCGATGTCTGCGGGGTACGCTCACGCTCTTTACCTTCGCTCTGTAGAAACCAAAAAGGACAGTTGTACCTGTCCTTAAGATTCAAAAACGATCGCTTTTGAGGTTTCAGAAGAAGTGACTGCACAAACAGAGCAAAAAGGAAATACAACGGCTGCGGGTAGGAACTTAAATAACCGCAAGCTCCAACCCGTTGAGGTTTTGACAGCAACTGGGGAATGGATGAGTGGATATTTCATTCATGCTTGCGTGATGGTTGCCAATTTCGTCAGTATGGATCGGCGATTTACCTTATTTGATGCAAATGGGGAAATGCACGTATTTTTTGGACAAATCCGGGTAACGTCCGAATAGCTTGATGTAAGGTCACAAATCACACTGTCATCCTCGCTTAGCTTGAGTTGGTGGAGCCAAACCCATGCACTCGGAAGAAAATTCACCCCTGTCTGAATTGGCTGCTGATACTGTAGTTGTTGCGGTTGAGGTGCTAGAGGAATTAACTGAGGAGGAAAAAGCCTTACGCCATAGGTTGGAGTTAAAAATAGAACGAGCGTTCTATGAGGCGGGCTGTGCTTTGAAGGAACTGAGAGACCGACGGTTATACCGCAGTACTCACAGGACTTTTGAGGAATACTGCCGCGATCGCTTTCACTATAGTCGTGACGCTGCTTACCTGAAGATTGCGGCGGCTGTTGTTTGTGACAACATCCAAAAATTTTTGCCGACCATTGGTCGGCAAATTCCCATGCCGACCAACGAGCGTCAGCTGCGCGAATTAGCTAAAGCAAATTTTGAACCAGAAGTTCAAGCCGCTGTATGGTTACGAGGAGTAGAAGAAGCTGGTGGTAAAGTACCAAGTGGACGTATTGTCAAGGGGATTGTGGAACGATTGAAGGAAAAGCCTTTGTCTCTTGCTTCTGATTTCTGCCAAATAGGTGATGTGTTTATTTTAACTAGGTTGGAGGGAAGTGAACGTAAGTACAATGGCTGTTGGGCGATCGCTGTTGCCCTCAATGACTTTACTGTAGAGGTGGATGTTCATGATACTACTTTAAACATGAAACCTGAAAACCTCAACAGAGTTGACTCTCCAGAAGTTCATCGCCAACTGCCACAAATTCTTAAACGGATAAGGCGTTTGCGATCTTGTGGAATACTCGATCGCTGTGCCTATACAGTGCTGGAATCTTTGGGACGGCAAACTTACTTGACCCCAATTGAGGAAGGCTTGTTGCAATGGTTGGAGAAGTATTATGGAGTTGGCGGCGAAGAAAACTAGTTTTCAATGAAAAATCCAGAAAACGTTACCAAAAAAGTTTTTCACCAAGAATATACCTATGGAGACTTTATGGGTAAATTAGTACCGATTACGAGATCTAGGAAAGTAGATTCCAACTCATCACACACTGTAGGCATAATATGAAGACACTGGCGGAACTGGTAACTGAGTGGTTGGACGTTCATCATGGTAAAACAAGAGCTTCTTACCAAAATACCATTCACAAGTTCCTGAGTTTTACCTGCGTGGACGCGATCAGCTCCATCCAGATTCGTCATATCCGGGAATGGTTGGATTCCCTGCAAGAAGCGGATACTACGAAAGTTAAGCACCTTAATATTTTGAAGGCGTTCTTTTCTTATGTCACCAGCTTGGAACATCCGCCAATCACCCGCAGCCCCATCCCCAAACAATTTAAGCTGCCAAAACCCAAAGATACATTGGTTGAGGGCATCCCCCACAAAAAAATTAAGCCCCTTAAGTTGCAGCGGGGGTTGGTTGTCAGTATCGAAAAGATTAATTTTCGCGATGAGCTTAACTAGGGCCGGGTTGGGCATCACCCACTTAGCGCGGGTATGGCTTATATGTCGGTAGTGTCAAGGATATTATCAGTGATAATTATCAGGTATGTTCTACCTTATCTGTAGGAGCGTGTGGTGGTCAGGGAAGTGGGGAGAATGTTTTTAGGGCGACATTAAGGTGATTTTTCAAACTTTTATTGCAGATTGGCTGAAAAACTGCATAAGTTACCATGACTCACACCTATTTATCAATTTGTCTATTTTAAAATATGTTTTTTTGTTATCTATCTAAAGAGAGATATTTTCCTTTTTTCCTTTCTGTTGGTAATTTTGATAATTAGTTATGTAAAAATGACTTTTATTACTACATGAACTCATGTGAGTCATGCCAAGAAAAGTCTTAACAGGGGCTACAAATTCAATGTCCTCTTGTAAATTTTTATACAATGCGCTCTATATTTGAATTGTAATTAATTTAATAATTTTTTTCTATTTTTGTAGATTAATTATTGACATAATTTGAACAAATATTTGGTTATTTAAAGGTTTAATTTATGATTTTAACTAAAATTTTCCCAAAAAATTACAATTTTTTTAGCTCTTTTTTAGCCACAATATCTTTCTTAGTATAAAATTTTGTTCGTATACAATACGGCTTATGTGAGTTAACAGATGAAAAGACGTAAATATATTAGCCTTGCTAGTATTCATGGTTGGGGGACAGCCTGAGAAACTTGATAGACAAGGATATTTTTGAAATCAAACAATGCGTTTCATGGAAAAACATGAGGACAGAATTATGCCTTTACTAAATCATTTTGATCCGCCTGCAAATTTAACTGATTTCGATGCCATCCCTGGACACAGAGAAGCTTGGAATAAATACATCTCTGACACGTTTGATCGTGCCATTAAAGACCGAATTGAGACACCTTATGTTGGTTCCGGTAAGTCGCAATACTACAATGAGACGAAAGTTCCTTCGGATGACCCAGTAGATTTAGAAATTGTTTGGGACGCTTTTCCAAAAACGCTTACGCGGCAATTCGGTAGAGAGAAAGCTTTTGAAGAGGCTGATAAATTGAGTAAGGATAATATCGACGGACAACTAGTAGATTCTCGACAACAAGATGAATACTGTGAGTGGCAAGTTACCCGCGATCCGAAAACAAACAAAATTCTGCGTGTAATTTTTACTTGTGAAGGGCCGGAGTACTGGCAGTCAATGTTCGGTGGGAAGGTAGGTGGTGATGGCAATAACGGCTTTGAATTCAAGGGTGACCAACAAGTGCTTCTAGACCTGTATCGCTCTATTCTCAATAATCAAGATGTGAAATTGGAAGACCTTTTCTTTGCAGATGGACCAAAGAAAGGAGAGTATAACTTCTGGAACAAGTGGAACACAACAGAGGGTATTGTTCACTTGCAGCAACGTAACAATACTTTGGCCGCCGAGATCTTTATTGGAGCAGACGCGACTATCCGGCGTAAAAAAGGCGGTAAAGAAATCACCGAGGCGCTGCGTTTAATCTGCTGTGGTGGTTTCGGCGGAGTTGAACGTTCTAGCGATCCAACGATAGGAGACGAGGTCAATAAGCTAGCACGAGCGGGTTATGCCATAACGTTGAGAAACCCTGTCGGTATCTACTTCCATAGTTTTGACAACGCTGGCTTTACAAAACCTGGACCTGGTGGTAGCCGTGTGCCAGCAGGGAATTACTTGACTGCCTTGCGAGGTATCTTTAAGGAGCCATTTAACGATGGCTCCAACATGATAGTGCGAGCCGTTTACGAAGTGCCTACTGGCGAACTTGGCCCAGATGGCGAACAGCTTACAGTCAGTGATATTCAAATTGGTGGTGAAGAAATCGTGTTTGGTGGGCAAATTGCTGAGCGCATCAAGATAAAGTTTGTTGGGCGGGCGACACGTCCTGGACAGATAAATAACCCAGCTTTTGACTGTGAAACAAAGTGCTGCAGGCAAAATCGTTTGCTGCGACCTGTACAATTAACTGCTCCTTGCGAAGATGTCTTTCCAGAGACATCAGCACAAAGCTTCACGATGGAGGCAGAAACTCCAGTGCGATCACTACCGAAAGCTTTCACTCGTTCTTCTGGACTTGATTAGCAACTTCCCATACAAAATTCAGTAAACCAGACCGAGAAATCTGGTTTACTGAATGCTGTTTCAGGTACTTTTTCAGTATCAAGTGCCTGTGTGTTAACTAAAAACAGAAATAGTAATTATGTCTGAATTAATTGATGAACCTATTCTCGAAATGGGAGAGATCCAGGGGAACATATTTCCAGGCTTCATGAAAAATTATCAAATGTTCCTGGGTTTGAAAATTCTAAACGAGCCAGAGAATATCCAGTTGGCTAAAGCCTGGATCGCGTCCATTACGCCAGAGATTGCCACGGCAGCGGAAGTCCTTAAGTTTAAAGAACTCCGGAACTTGATGATTAACAGAGGTAGCTATCGCTCTGGAAGACTGGCGGTTTGTTGGATAAACATTGCATTTTCATCTCAAGGACTCAAGAAGCTCCTTGCAGACCCAACGGAGATTGATCGGTTTGCAGATAAAGGATTCAAAGTTGGTTTACCTGGACGCGCAACGACTATTGGAGATCCAGATGATACCGATAATTTAGAAGGTTCTCCTAAGAATTGGAAAATTGGTGGTACTCCAGACACAATTCCAGATATATTCTTAATTGTTGCTAGCGATTTACCCACGCAACTCGAAGTCACAGTTGAGCAAATTAAAAAGAGTCTGAAACAAACTGCGACTTCAGTAGATAAGCCTACCATCACGAGTGGTTTAAAAATCATCTATGAAGAGTTAGGAGAGAATTTGCCTGGTGAGTTGAGTGGCCATGAACACTTTGGATTTAAAGACGGTATTTCACAACCAGGTATTCGTGGACGACTGCCTGAACCACCGCACAATTTTTTAACGCCTCGCTATATTGATCCACAAGACGAGTTATCGCAACTCTTTAGCAAGCCAGGTCAACCTCTGGTATGGCCCGGACAATTTGTGTTCGGCTATGCGGCTCAAAGCGATCAAAAGCCAACAGATGGTATTTGTTCAACATCAGAGCCAACAGATGGTATTTGTCCAATAGAGCCAACCTGGGCAAAGAACGGCTCATTCTTGGTATTTCGACGGCTGCGCCAGGACGTTGGCAGCTTTTGGAAATTTATGCATAGTAAGGCCAAAGAACTTGCCACTGAAGATGGATTCAGCGATTTAGATGGTGAGCGCCTAGCCGCTTTACTAGTAGGGCGTTGGAAAAGCGGTGCCCCAATTATGCGGACTCCTAATCAAGACAACAACGAACTGTCAAAAGATGGTTTTGCTAACAACCATTTTAATTTTGACCAGAAGAGTCGGCGGATTTCTCTCATTCCAGGACAACCTGATGATGGTTATGAACTCGCACCGGAAGACCGAGAAGGGCTTAGATGCCCACATGCATCTCACATTCGGAAAGTTAACCCTCGGGATATTACCACTGAACAAGGCTCCGACACAGATACCCTAAAGCGGCGAATTTTGCGTCGCGGCATTCCGTTTGGCAAAGTACTTGACGATCCTAACAACCCAGATGTCGATCCGCTCCAAGGTAATCGAGGTCTCTTTTTCTTGAGCTACCAGACCTCCATTACGGATCAGTTTGAGTTTCTCTCCAAGAATTGGATGAATGCGGAAAAGGCACCTGAAGAAAATCCAGGAGGTAACGATTTAATAGTTGGACAAAACAATAATCTAGGACAGAATCGTAAACGACGTTGCACAATTAGGCGGAAGGTGAATGGACAAACTAAAGAAGCAAGAATTGAGTTTGAAACTGATTGGGTCATCCCTACCGGAGGTGGTTACTTCTTTTCTCCATCTATCACTACTTTGAAGGATATTCTAGGTGCATCATGATGCAATGAGAACTATATGAGGAAAATACTCTTTTTTAGACGTTTTCAATTGTTTGGACCCAATTTTTCAATTCCACCAAAGGGCATTTAGGTGGAATACATGGCGAAGAGTCTTAATTTCTCGTGGAGTGGCGTCTTCAACACGGAGTATTTTACCAACTTATAACCGAATGTTGGTAAAATACCCAAGGTTAGTGACCCCGCTTACAACCACGAAAAATAAAGTAGATGCAGCAAAAACTTGGGTGCTGATGCAAGTAGGCGCTGCACAAGGTCTGCTCTAATAATAAGGAAGAACTTTGATAACTACTCAACTATAGATTAGATAAAATCTCAGCACCCGAATTCATTAAACTTACTTTCCAGGTGAGCACGGACGAAAAAGTATCACTCCTTTTGAGCCTCATTCCTTAAGGAAAGTGAGATATACTGCTAAACAATGTGACTTGCATTTTCTTTTGCATGAGCAGTAATGTTCCTATAAGAATTCTGTTTTTAACAGCCGATCCGAGTAATACTGCTCGTTTGCGCTTGGGGCAAGAGTCACGAGCGATCAAAGAGTGTTTGCGAATAGCTATAGAACACGGAATGTACCAACTAGAACAACTAGAGTCCGTCCGTGCAAGGGATATTACTCAAGCAATATTTGGTGTAAAACCACACATAGTACATTTCTGTGGGCATGGCACGAATAATGGTGAACTGTGCTTTGAGAATGAGGTGGGTGAGGTTCAGTCTGTGGCACCTGATGCTCTAGCAGCAATGTTTAAGTTGTTCGCACAGCAAATCAATTGTGTTGTCCTGAATACCTGTTATTCTGCAGTTCAAGCCAATGTGATCGCTCAACATATACCGTTTGTGATTGGAATGAATGACAAAATTGGGGATCGAGCCGCGATCACTTTCACTACAGGTTTTTACAAAGCCTTAGCAGCAAATCGTTCCATTGAAGAAGCATACGAGTTTGGCTGTGTAGAAATTCAACTACATGGGATTCCAGAACATCTTAAACCTGTTCTGTGTACTAAAGATAAAGCTAACGCTAATATGTCTTTTGAAGAAACCTCTTCCTTTATCACTGGTTCTCCCATTACCCATCCTCGTTATTTTTTTGGTAGACAAAGAGAACTTAAACGCCTTTTTGACTTACTCAAACGTCGCCCCCTGCAAAATGCTGCCATTGTTGGCAAACGTCGCATTGGCAAAACTTCTCTACTACATTACCTAAAAAACATCACTACTACCCCACCAAAACATTTGCGTGCTGGTCAAAAGAATGACTGGCTAACACATCCAGAGAATTATCGGTGGGTATTCGTGGACTTTCAAGATGCACGAATGCAAAGTCAAGAAATACTAATCAAGTACATTCTAAAATGCCTAGGCATACAAGTACCCACACCTTGTGATCTGGAGATATTTATGGAACAGGTCAGCGATAATTTGTATAATCCCACAGTCATTTTACTAGATGAAATTGGTGTTGGTTTGCAACGTTGTGCGGAATTGGATGACGAATTTTGGGAGAGTCTGCGCTCATTAGCAACTAACCAAACACGGGGTAATTTGGCATTTATCTTGGCAACTCATGAATCACCAATTGAACTAGCTCATAGCACGGGGCATAGTTCACCCTTTTTCAATATTTTCGGTTATACCGCAACTCTGGAAGAACTAACTGAGGCTGAAGCACGAGAATTGATCGCAAGTGCGCCGATTCCTTTTCCTAAGGAAGATGTAGAGTGGATTTTCCAACAAAGCCAATGCTTACCACTCTTGCTTCAAATTCTGTGTCGCGAAAGATTATTTAGTCTAGAAGATGGAAACGCTAACGATTGGCGAGAGGAAGGGTTGAAACAGATACAGCCATTTCGATACTTACTAGAGGAGAAGTGATTTTATTTGCTATTAAATTCACCGTAATTCTCTGACGATTTTATATTATTTTTACTATATCAACTTATAAGTCCTAAAACTTGTAACATTAGCTTGCATGATTAACAACAATTATGTCAAAACTATTTTGGTTCTGGCAGCCAATTCGACAAGTACCTCTCGTTTACAACTTGATCAAGAGGTACGGGAAATTGATGAAGGATTGCGACGCGTAAATAAACGAGAGCAGTTCAAGCTAGAGCAGAAGTGGGCAGTACGTCGGCGTGATTTCTACCGAGCTATCTTAGATTACCAACCCCAGATTGTTCACTTCAGTGGGCATGGTGCGGGAGAAGATGGCATAGTCTTGGAAGATGAAACTGGGCAGCAAGTCCTTGTCAAAGCAGATGCATTGGCAAGTATGTTCAAGCTATTTGCCACAAAGGGAGTTGAGTGCGTACTTCTCAATGCTTGCTACAGTGAAGTGCAAGCAAAAGCCATTAGCCAATACGTCAATTACGTAATTGGCATGGATCGGACGGTAGGGGATAAAGCAGCTGTAGCATTTTCAGTGGCATTTTATGATGCTCTAGCGGCTGGAGACTTCGGGATTGCCCAACACTCACGCTTGTCGTGCAAGATTCAAAATATTTATTGCTGCATTGGTGTCTCTTTGCAACTCACAGCCACAACTGCATTTATAGGTACGAGTTGACAAAGATTTTTTCACAATTGCACCGCAATCCGAGCACTTTTGAAATGTCATTCTCGGATTGACTGCAACGACTGTGGTACCAAACTTTGCTGCAAAGTATTCTAACCAACCACGAAATAGTGTCCAAGCTACATCATTAATAGACTTAACAAGACAGTGGTTCTTTACCATGTTCTTAACACTCAAATCTTCATAAGCGACTAAGGCGTTAGCCTTGCATATGCCTTAGCTGCTTTCTCTGCAATTGGCATTTGGCTGTGAATCCTAGCTTGTGCTTGCTCTAAGGTTAAATTGTTCCGTTGCATCAATCTTTCTAATTGCTGTTCTTCAAAACAAATAACAACCCAAATTTCTGTCACTAAATCTGTCATTGTTGCTTCAAATAGTAAAGGCACAACTAAGATTAATATTTGTACAGTTGATATACTTATATCTTGCAGAAAGCGATCGCGCACGTAAGGATGGATCGAACTCTCTACCCAGTTCCGTTCTTCTTGATTGTTAAAAATTATCTCTCCCAGTTGCTGGCGGTTGAGGCTCCCATCTGCAAGTAAAATTTGTTCTCCGTAACTTTGAGCGATCGCCTGAAGAATTGGCGAACATATAAATACTGCATCTCTAGCATAAATATCTGCGTCTAAGATAGGTACATTGTGGGCATCAGCCAAATGATTAGCCACAGTGGTTTTGCCTGTAGCTATACCACCAGTTAATCCAATAACGTGTTTAATCATCTATCCAAATCCACTTCGCAAAGCTCCATGTAGAACTAAAGCAGAAGTTTTGGCTCAAATCTTAAATATTAATTTTTGTAACAAGAAAGGTAATTATTGGTTTATTAAATTGAATAACAGCTAGGTGTCTACAACGATCGCCCATGACTTCAGTATAGTTGTTCCAACGCAAGAAAACACTCAGGAATGCTCTACTCCGGATTTCTCACGGTTACTTAAACGACTTACCCAAAATAGGTCAATATTATGGCTCAGCAACTTACCACTGAACAATTAAAGCAGATCGTCGCTGAAGTAGGAAGACTCCAAGCACGTCGGGAAGCAGAAATTGCACCCGAACAAGTTCAGCAAATTTTACAGGAATTAGGTTTAGCGCCGGAACTGCTTGATGAAGCCCTTGTGCAAATCCGGCAGCGTCAAGCGTTAGAAGTGCAGCAAAAGCGCAATCGTACAATTGCGATCGGAGTGTTTGCTACGGTAGTGGTAGTCATTGCCAGTACTGTGTTTTCTATCCAACAACATAACTCTGTTCTAGATCGTGTTTCTACCCAAAGAAACCGCATCACCCTTACACAAGATGATGGCGGCGATTTCAGAAATATCTCCCGCCAAAATCAATCAGAAGTGTTTTATCGCGTCACGTTAAAAGATGCACCTCTGGGTGAAAAACTAAAATTATCGTGCAATTGGATAGACCCTAGCGGTCAAATTGTCAAGGAAAATCGCTATGAAACTCGTGAAATCGACAAAACCATCTGGGATACTCACTGCCGTTACATAATAGGTTCTGCATCTACTCCAGGTCAATGGAAGGTGCGTATGTTTCTTCAAGGGCGTCAACTTAGCGAAACTGAATTTGAAGTGAAATAGCATGGAGAAAATTCCCCAGGGTGAAAAGAGAAGTCCCAAAGAGCAATTTCTGGGATATTGGGGTTATGGTTTTCGCCCGGAATTAGAAGCGCGGCTCAATGTTGTGAAAACATCGCTAACAAATTCCTACCAACTACGCGATTTCGATTCCCCAGATGAAAGTCACTATCCTATTTGGAATGTTGCTTATACTAGTTTTTCACAAAAGCCCAGCTTGCCTGTTGATTTTCTTGCTGCTATATCAGCATCACGGAGAGCTAATGGCTCTTTTTTAACAGATGCTTGGGTAAAATTACACGGAGGCGATCGCCTCATTTTAGGACGGGAACCTTTTGGGCGAGTCCCTCTGTACTGGATGCAACAAGCACAAGTGATTTGGTTTGCATCCCATCTGCAACTCTTGCTGAAAGTTCTGGACAATCCAGAAATCAGCATTCCTAGTTTATACGGTTATAATTGTTTTTCTTATACCCCCAATCCTTTAACACCCGTTAGTCAAATATTTGCCGTTCCAGTGGGAACAGAGTTAGTCTGGCAAAGTCAATCTGAGTCACAACAGCTATCAACACCGAGTTATCAACGCTTGTGGAAATGGTGCGAAGCTAAGGAACAACTAAAAGATGAAACAACGGCTGTCCAACAATTGCAAACTCTTTTGCAACAAGCCATTGAGCATCAAATTACCGACTTCACAGATGAACCTGTGGGAGTTTTTCTCTCCGGGGGATTGGATTCCTCTGTGGTCGCTGCATTACTGGTACGGGCTGGAGCAAAAGTTATTGCCTATACCTTGGATTTTGGAGGTGCGGGTATTCCCGAATCCCCCTATGCAGAAATTGTCGCTCAACATCTGCAAATTCCTTTGGTAAAAGTTGATGCTAGCCCGCGTCAAATCAAAAAAGCGATGATTTCTACCGTACAAGCTCTAGATTTGCCTTTTGGTGATGGGGTAACGGTTCCTTTGTATCTTTTAGGAGAAAGAGCCAGTCAGGATACTCAGGTCATTTTTAACGGCGAGGGTGGCGACCAGTTATTTGCAGGTTGGACGAATAAGCCATTAATAGCAGCCGGAGTTTACCAAACTGAAAATCCTTCAGGACAAGAAACATTTATACAACAATATCTCCGAACATTTCACCGTTTGTGGGGTTACGAAGCGATTTACCAGCCAGATATTTCCGAGCAGGTACAAAAATTAGACCCCCAAGACTGGATTGCAGAAGCCCTCGATCCAGAGTATTGCCAAGGCGTCCTCCATCGGCTGCGCCGTGCTAGCTTGATGTTAAAAGGAGCACAAAATATCCAACCGCGAGCGACGGCTTTAGGGTTTGCTCATGGGTTGTATGTACGATCGCTTTTCTGCGATCTACCACTCACTGAGTGGACGTTCCAAGTTTCTGGAGAACTCTGTTTGCAAGGAGCCTGTGAGAAATACATCCTCAAACGAGCCTGTGAAAATTTGTTACCCCCAGAAATCGTTTGGCGACAAAAGCGCGGTATGGGAGTTCCCTTAACCTCCTGGTGTTTCAATGAGTTTTGGTACGAGATCGGTCAGTGGTTAAATCCAGGTAAACTTCGTGTTGAAAATCGCTTTTCTCCCTATCTAGCAGCACAAATTGCAGCAGGTCAATTGGGCGCGGGAATTCAAGGGCGTCGGATTGGAGAGATTTTATGGTTGTTAATTATTTGGCAATTTTGGCGAATATATGTTTTCGGTGAAGAATCGGGAAAACAATCTTTTGACCATCCATTTTGGCTACCAAAACAGTTATGGAGATTGCAGAAAAAATGGCAAAACTAGAAACAAGTGATGATTTCGGAGTCAAGAGCGAGGAAGTTTATCTTCCTTTTTCTGAAGAACTTGCTGGAGAATTACTGAAGGCTTACGGTTCTCCACTCTACATTTACCAAGCTGATATTTTACATCAAACGATTAAGCGTATTACCCAGGCTTTTGCTTATCCTCATACCCAATTTAGATTTGCAAGTGTCACGAATGGAAATATTTCCCTACTGCAAATTTTTCGTAATTTTGGTTGGGGGCTACACGCCAATACACCAGGAGATATTTATCTAGGATTGCAGGCGGGTTTTGCACCAGAACAAATTGTTTACAGTGGAAGTAATTTGAATTGTGCAGAAATGGAACAAGTTTTGAATTGGGGAGTAAAAACCCTCAATTTAGATAGCATATCTCAATTGCAACTGTGCTGCGAAGTTTATCGTTCCCTCACTTATCAAGTATCTTCACCCCGTCTGGGTCTACGTCTCAACTTACCCGAAATTACAAGAGATAGCCGTATTGGTGTGCGTCCGGAGGAATTCAAAAATGCGATCGCTGTGACTCGTGCAGCAAAATTGCCATTGAGCGGTTTGCATTTTTACCGAGGTACAGGGACTAATGCGACAGAAGCCTTTACTGAGGTGATTGATACTGTGCTAGCAACAGCACAACAGTTACCAGATTGGCAGTATTTGGATTTTGGTGGTGGCTTTGGCTATCCCTATCATCATGGTAAAGCAGCTTTTGACTGGGAAGTATTTGCAGCAGAGTTAAGTAATAGAATCAGTCGTTTGGGAAGAGATATTGAGTTAGTCATCGAACCAGGACGAGCTGCGATCGCAGGTTGTGCAACTTTGTTGGCTAAAGTGGTTTCGGTAAAATGGCAAGCAGATAAACAGATTGTAGGAGTGGATACCACCGTTGCTAATCTTTCAGTCCCCTCAGTACACGGTAGTTATCGCAAAATTGTGACTTGGAATGGTATTGATACATCCAAAAAATATACAACTGATATTTGTGGAAATACTACATATTCACGAGATTATCTAGGTAAAAATTATCAATTACCAGCATTAGAAATTGGTGACATCATTGCCATTTTAGATGTCGGTGCTTATGGTTATGCTATGTCTTCACATTTTTTACATCGTCCTAAACCTGCAGAGGTGTTATTAGAAAATGGTACACATCGCGTGATTCGCCAGAGGGAAGATTACAGCGTTTTATTAGCAAATCAGGTATTTAACTATTAGAAACCTAAATGTTCAAAATAAGGAGTAAATAACTGCTATGAAATGTATTAACTGCAGAACTGATAACAACCGAAGAGACTGGAATCAAAATTATGGAAAGTGTAAAAAATGCGGTCATGAATTTGTCTTTGAACCCAGTAGATATGGAGGCTCTAAGTTAACAGACCAATTTTTTGCTAATGCGATCGCTCGTATTTCTGCTAACAACACTCTATATTTTACTGTCGGTCAATTTCAATATTTTGTCGCCAGACAACTTATATCAGATACCAAACCACAAATCACCCAGTTCCGGAAATTCAAAATTAAAAATATTAGCTTTATTTACTGTTTGTTTATTAGTTCCCTATTGTTTTTAATTTTTGCTATCTTAAATATTCTTATTAGGCTAATTTTAGCCAATATGATAAGCGGATTTCTTCCATTGAATTTCAAATTCTTCTTGTTTTTGATTGCGTCTTTATTGGCTGGTACTTGGAATATTAAGTTTTTATCTAATTCATCATCTTCTAATGAAGTTAGGTGTAAAAGACTTCAGGAAAATTTAAATCCAATAACCGTGCTAATTAAAGATACGTTTGCGATCTTCATAGGAGTTGTCTTCAGTCAGCTATTTTATTATCCTGACAACTCCTCATATTTGTGGTTGGTGATACTTGCCATATTTTTAGGGCGGTATATCTCGATTGTTGCTATATATATAGCCGATATAATCAAAGACAATCGTGTAGTCACAGAAGTGAATCAGAGAATATATAACCCTGGATTGACTGAAAAAGAAACTGTTAGACGTTCGCTAAATAAGTGGCAAATGATTAATGGAAAAATTGAAAAACTACTTTCTAATACTTTTCAAGAAACTACAAAATTTCTAACCCCAAGTCCTGATATTACTGCATATAGTTTTGATAGGTTGGTCGTATGTGATAATGATAAGATTGCAGAATTTCTCATCGCCAATAATTTTCATTTTGAAAGGAACTGTGCTATTCTCGGCATTACTGGCTATCCCCAAAATATCTTTGAAATTACTATGCAGATGCTGCGTCGGAATCCCGATCTAAAAGTTTATGCATTGCATAATTGTAGTCCTAAAGGAGTTAGTTTAGTTCATCAATTGCGTACAGATGAGCGTTGGTTTAGAGATAGCGATGTGACGATCGTTGATGCTGGTATATTGCCATGTCAAGTATTCAATAGCCGTAAAATCTGGATAACAAGACTAGAAGAATTAGAATTACAAGCTAAAAATTTACCTTCAGAAATTCAGCTAAGTCTTCATAGTGAAGAACTAAAATGGTTAATGGAGGGTAATTCTGTTGATTTAGAATCTTTCCCACCACAAAAATTGATTCAGTATCTGAATCAAACTATGGCTGCAAATCAAAACTTAGCTTTTAGCACTCGCGTCTCAATAATATTAGAACCAAGCAGTCATCTTAGTTTTTCTGGAGATGAGAGTTTTGGTTAGACGCCTATTTTTTATTCACCTGTAACCAAATTTCTAAACTCACAAGCAACCATAACTTCACTCCATAACGGCTCCAAGTGTCTCCTTGATAATTTAACCAGTTGCGGATTGTTGACCGATCTAAATAAGGACTAGTAGCTGCATGACGGCTAAGTAATAAATCTTTGGCTTCTCTCTGCCAATATTTACGAAATCCTAACTGTACTGGAACCATCATCCCACTTTTGGGACGAGAAATAATTCTCTCTGGTAAAATATCTGATACAGCTTGTTTTAACACGGCTTTTTCTTCTACTCCAGAAAGCTTGAACTCTGGAGGGATTTCCATGCTTAACTCTACAACTCGTTGGTCAAAAAGTGGAGAACGACCTTGCAAAAGTGCGGCTTGAGTCAAGTTACTAACTTTCGTGAGAATTTGGTCAGCACCTTTAAATTTGATGTTCATTGTCATCAAACGATTCAAATAGCTGGCTGAAGAATATAAATCATCTTCAAAAACCCAAGGTGTTGTCTGAACTGTTGACCAAACTTCTGGTTTTAAAAGTTGTGGCAAATCAGATGCACACTTTTGAAAGGAAATTAAATAAGCTTGTAATGAATTTTGACTGGTAACGGAGCTATATAAACTATTAATGAGCATTGGTTGATTTTTGGGTCCACCAAAACAGGGGTCTCCACCCTCGCCATTTAATACGACTTCCACACTTTCTTTTGCAAGTCGTCCCACTAACAAGTTGGGAACAGTCAAAGGATCGCCAATGGGGTCATCTAAATACGCCATTGTTTCCGGTAGGCGTTCCCACATATCCTTAAAAGTAATTTCTAAAATGTGGTGTTGCGTCTGACAATGAGAAGCCACCACACTGGAAAATTCTAACTCATTAGGACATTCATCACCAAAATGAATTGAGAAGGTGTGGACTGGGGAATTGTGGAATTTTGCGGCTATTGCGGTGATACAGCTGGAGTCTAAACCACCAGACAGAAAAACTCCTACGGGTTCGGTTTGTGGTGGTAAATATTCTTTCACAACTTGGTCTAGCAGCTCTCGCAAACGTTCACCATGCCATGCTAGAGGTCGATCTATTGCTGTAATCTGCTCTTGAAGATGCCAATAAGCTTGAACTTTGTGGTCTGGTAATTGTAAAACAGTCCCAGGTCGCAGTTCCCGCACTTGTTGCCAAAGTGTCCGTTCTCCAGGTACAAAGGCGCAACATAAATAATCACGCAACGCTATCAAATCTAAATCTGATGAATGATAGGGTGCTAAAGTTCTTAAATTAGACGCAATCCAACGAGTAGAACCAGTGGTAGTGTAGTAGAGAGTACGAGCACCAATGCGATCGCGTACCAGCCACAACTCCTGTTTTTCTCTATCCCAAACCACGAGAGCAAACATTCCCACAAGTTGTTTGAGACATTCAAAACCCCATCTTTCCCAGAGATGAGCAACTAGTTGTACAGAAGTTCCCCCATAACTATTTGGTTCAATTCCTAAACTTTGCAGTAGTTGTGTTTGGTTAGTTAACCACACATCACCAACAACCACAAATTGTTGTAAAGAACTGATTGCTAGTTTCTCTGTCACAAATCCAGATGCTGTACGCGGTAGAATTATCGCAATTTTATCTTCTCGCCAAGCTATATCTTCTTCATTTATATCAATTGCTCCCCAAGCTACACGCCAGGAATAGTTACTCTCTATCTCCTCGATTTTAGACCATTTACGGCTTTTAAAGGCATCAAATAGCATGGACTTTTCACAGAATTTAAACTTGGCTTAAATATAATGTAGCTGTTATGAGGGGCAAACAAAGCTGAAATACTTGACACAAGCACCGGCGCGAACACGTTGCGTGTGCCTTGCACCTAGCGTCGTGTTTCGCCCCATTAACGCACTGCCGACTCAGTTTATTGATTGAGTTTACTTTATACTTTATACTTCATTCTTCATCCTTTATACGTGGAACGACTGGTGTTTCCGGTTGTGGCTGTTGTCTTTGTAGATATTGACTCAGTACAAAAGCCATGTCTCCACGAGTCATGGGCTGTAATGGGGAAAGTTTGCCCTCATCGCTATTGACAAATCCCTCACTAACTACTGTGGCAATTGCTCTCCGTGCCCAAGCTGGAATCGAAGCTGCATCTGAGTATTGGGCAAGAATTTCGTTGACTGTTTCGTCAGGAAATTGGAAGACACCGTAAGCTTGTGCAAAAATTGCCAATGCTTCTGCTTTAGTGACTCTTTGATTGGGAAAAAATAAATTTCCCCGGTAACCCCTCATAATATCACTTTTTAAGACTATTTGAATATCATTAAACGCAGGATTGGAAGGGGGTACGTCAGCAACTTTGATATTTTCTTTGGTAGCTGCCTCTCGTTTATCCAAGCGAAATGCTTTTACCATAATCGAGGCTAATTCTGCCCGACTGATAAACCGTTCTGGATAAAAATTTCCATCCGGGTAGTTGGTCATCAATTTGGCAGCAACGACTCGCGCAGTTGAGTCAAGTGGTTGTTCGGTACTGCCTTGTTCCTGGGCGTAAGCTGTGTTGGGCAAAAATTGTAGTAGTGCTACTAGTGAAAGAGTACTGAGAAGCCGACGCATAATTCTGACCTACTTTAAGCGACTACTGCGTTTGAAAACTTACTCCATGACGAATATATACCGGGTCTTGTTGCACGGTTCCATCAAGATTTTCGCATCCGGTACTCTACTATGAACTATAGATTAGTTTTTGAGGAGCTTTGGGAATGACCGCAGCAGCAGACCCCGTCAAGATAATGAAGCAAGAAGTTGGCAAAGCAGCTGCCGCTTTGGTAGAATCTGGTTCTATTGTTGGATTGGGTACAGGGTCAACAACAGCATACGCAATTCAGTTTTTGGGCGATCGCTTGAAATCCGGCGAAATCAAAGATATCGTTGGCGTCCCCACCTCATTTCAAGCAGAGGTGCTAGCCAAACAGTATGGTATTCCCCTCACCACCTTAGATGCGATTGACCATATTGACATTGCCATTGATGGCGCGGATGAGGTCGATCCTCAAAAGAATTTGATCAAAGGTGGCGGTGCAGCACATACTCGTGAAAAAGTTGTAGACTACCTGGCAAACAAGTTTATCGTGGTTGTGGATGCTGGTAAAGTCGTGGATCGATTGGGTTCTGTTTTTGCCGTACCGGTGGAAGTCATACCAATGGCAGTTACCCCTGTAATGCGGGCGATTGAGAAATTGGGTGGCAAACCCGAACTCCGCATGGGTGTCAAAAAAGCAGGCCCAGTGATTACCGACCAAGGCAACATGGTTGTAGACGTCAGATTTGAGACTATTAGCGACCCTGTGAACTTGGAAAAAACACTCAATAACATTCCCGGTGTCCTGGAAAATGGTATCTTTGTCAATTGTGCAGATTTAGTGTTGATTGGTGAAGTCAAAGACGGTCAACCGATAATACGGCAACTGTAATAATTTCGTCGTCATTCCTGTGGGGCGGGCGTCCGTCCCACAAGAACTTTATAACAGGCACAATTTTACATAGAAGCACCATTAACAGCGATAGCTTCGCTACAGCATAGCGGCAGATCGCGTTTACTGATTTACTTAATATTTACTCTTGTCTATATGTATTATTTTTAGTATCAATCAACCACATTTTTTCGAGAAATGCTATCCGCCGACGCAGGACAACGGTACGGTACCTTTTATAAGTTGTCATTCCCAGTAACAGAACAACTGGTAAGGAAATGATGAAAAAGCCTATGAGATTGAGAGTATAAGCATCAGCAGCACCCTTGTAATATGGATTGACAGAGTTTGTTGTTGACTGAGTGCTGATGTGTTGTGGCATTGATACCTCCGCAGAATTTTTGTAAAACTAACCAAGACTTCACAGAGAACGTTTCATTTTACGCAATCCCAGACAAGTTTTCCGGGTACATTGCTAAATTGAACCACTATAGCTTCATAAGCTTGTCCTAGATACTGCTTTTTTGCACACAAGTCAAGATAGTATAAATACTCAATTAGGTTTGACTGATGGTTCTTCCGAACTATACACCATTTGTTGGAAGGCTATACGCCACACATTCATCAATTTACTTCACAATAGTTCATAGAGAAGTGTGTTGTGGACAAATACCACGTCCTAACACACCCTTCAACTACTAAACATCCAACATCCAATATCCAAAATCTACTGATGCTGTACAGACGGTTTGGACGCACAGAGTTAAAAATGCCTGTTTTTTCCTGCGGTGGCATGAGGTATCAATATAAATGGCAGGATGTCCCACAGTGGCAAATACCTCGCGATAAACAGGAAAATTTAGAAGCAACTATTCGACGGGCAGTAGAATTGGGAATCAACCATCTTGAAACTGCTCGTGGTTACGGTAGTTCTGAAATGCAGTTGGGAAGAATTTTACCAACTTTGAAGAGAGATGAGTTGATTGTTCAAACCAAAATTAGCCCTCAAGCTGACGTCAAAGAATTTCAACGTGACTTTGAAAAATCGCTCCAAAACCTTCGCCTAGACTATGTTGATTTACTGGCAATACACGGTATTAACAATGCTGAATTATTAAATGACAGTATTCGTCCTGGTGGTTGCTTGGATTTCGTACACAAACTTCAGGCACATGGAAAAGTTAGATTCATCGGTTTTTCCACACATGGGCCAACAGATATTATTATTCAAGCAATTAGTACCAATCAATTTGATTATGTTAACCTTCATTGGTATTATATTAATCAAATAAATTGGTCTGCCATTGAAGCAGCAAACCGCCTAGATATGGGTGTATTTATCATTAGCCCATCTAATAAAGGAGGGCTGTTGTATGAACCATCACAAAAATTAGTCAGGTTGTGTGACCCTTTAAGCCCAATAGTCTTTAATAATTTGTTTTGTTTGAGCCATTCCCAAGTCCATACCCTGAGTGTAGGTGCAGCAAAACCACAAGATTTTGACGAACATTTAAAAACATTAGATTTACTAGACAATGCTTCGGAAATATTACCACCTATTTTGGCAAGGTTAGAGGAAGAAGCAATCTCCATTTTAGGTGAGGATTGGGTCAAAACCTGGCACGTTAATTTACCAACCTATGACAAGACGCCAGGTCAGGTAAATATTCCCGTGATTTTATGGTTGAGGAATTTGGCTATAGCTTACGATATGCTGGAATATGCCAAAATGCGTTACAACCTGCTTGATAATGGCGGTCACTGGTTTCCTGGTAGTAAAGCAGACAAAATACATACGCTAGACCTGCGGCAGTGCCTCAGCCGAAGCCCTCATGCTCCTAAAATTCCTCGTTTCCTTCAAGAAGCACATGAGATGTTAGCAGGTGCAGCTGTGCGGCGATTGTCGCAAAGTTAGATAGTGGTTAGTAGTTATTGGAAGTTTATTATTTTGTAGGGTGGGCACTGCCAGCCCTTGGGGCGCGAACAAATGAACTACTAAGATGAAGGCTGAAACCCGCTCTACGACTGGATCGAAAAGGTCATCATGAAGCTCCAGCACCACTTAATGATGCAATGATTTGCGAACAATTCGCAGAACCAGACGCTCTAATTTTATTTCATGATTTGAGTTCCCCCGATGTATGTCAAGGATTGGATTATTTGAAAGCTAAAGGTTGGCAAACAATGGTTTATCAAACTATGCAAATTATGGGAGTTGCATGGCGAGGAAATGTTGAGCCTGTGATACATCAGCCAGACACTACAATTAACTGGCATTTACCTCCACACTTACAATCCTATCCTGTGAGTGGTATAATTCAACCTGTAGCAATAGATAAATTTGCAGCAATTCTGAAAGCAATCCAACCATATACTTTATTGAGTGAAGTACAGCTTTTTTCGCTGTATAGCCAAGTACAACAAGTATATAATTATCTTTTGTGGCTACCAAAAATTTTAAAACAGAAACTCCACAAAAGAAAATTCGTAATTCGTAATTCGTAATTAAAAATTCATAAATTACGAATTAATTATTAATTAATTCATTAAGGTTACCGAATTACTTTAGGGATGTCCAAGAAATAAATTATCCCGGAATGTGGGACGGGCGTCCTCACCCGTCCAATATTAGTGGCGGGCGGGGACGCCCGCACCACAAGAGACTACAAAAAATTTTGGGATATTTTTTTATACACCCATACCAGAAGCAGTTTTGCAGGCTTTTTGGCAACCCTTGGGGTTAGATGAGTTCGATAACCAAGATGCGATCCTAGTCGGTCATGATGACTCGGTAAATAAAGTCAAAAAGTTCAAGGTTTGGGAGAATCCTGACAAACAGGAGAGGTTAAAATCAATGCTTGCAGAGTTATCAGCACTGCTGAGTAACTGTAAGTAAACTCAAGCGAGAGGGGGAAATTTTTTCTAACTAAACACAAAACTTTTCTTACAATGAGGTAGTAAAGCAAAAATCATCTCGGATAAAAAATGCTGACAGAGTATATTGAAGCAGCCTTGAAGCGTGCTAATTATGAAACGTTAGACGATGGCACTTTTTATGGAGAAGTGCCTGAACTGCAAGGATTATACGCCAATGCTCCTACACTTGAAGCCTGTCAAGAAGAATTGAAAGATTCTTTGGAAGAGTGGATTGTATTAGGATTGCAGTTAGGGCATACAATGCCCGTGCTAGATGGAATTTCTCTTGCTTTTAATAAGGATGTGGCATAATGCCAACCTTTGGAGCGATTAATCGACGCGATTTAATTTATTACTTGAAACAACTTGGTTTTGAGGGACCATATTCAGGTAAGTTGCCTCAATTTATGATTAAGGATGAACTGAGATTAATTATTCCTAATCCCCATGAAGGAGATATTAGCAAAATTTTGCTGTCAAAAATATTAAAGCAAGCTCAAGTCAGTAAAGATGAATGGGAAGCGCTTTAAAAAATACCCCATTACCTACTGGGGATGGTTAAGACCCCGTAGCACGATCGCTACCCGTTGTTTTTGCCCGCCAGACAAATCCCTGATATAAGCGTTTATATGCTGTCCCATACCCACAGCCTTTAGAATTTCTGTACTTTTGCTGATAGCTTCTTGATGTGTGAAATTATTCTGTAGTTCTAGACAGCATGACATTCTGACGAACAGTCATAAAATCTAATAAGTTAAAATGCTGAAACACATAACCGATTCCTCGCCCGTTCTATACAAGTGGCGGGCTAGAAGCCCGCACCACAAGAGAAAGTTGGGTATTTTTTTACCTGGAAGTCCCTAGTTGTTTTGATTGAGATATGGAACACATTGCAGAAGTAGTAACAGCAGATGGCGTCACTTCCGGTGCTACGGCAACAAGAGCAATCTGACCATCAGCAGTTTTCACCCAACCTTGGGCTTCCACAATTTCATCACTTCCTGTGTCCCTAGTCTCCCTAGTCTCCCTTGTCCCCCCCGTCTCCCCTGTCCCTACCTCAGCAGATACTTCCCCATCCAAAGTCGCCAAGGCAGTCAAATCTACTGTCCCTGCTAATGGTTCGAGGGGATTGGGCGGTAAACTCCCGCGTCCTGTCACATAAAATTCACCTATGGAACGAGCCACATTACCTTTGGCACAAGTTTGGTCAATCTGGTTGCTAGCATCTAAGACTTGTTCTGGTAATTCTATCGCTTCTTGGTTGCGTTGTACTTCTGGTTGGTCGATGGCAATTTGTCCCTGGACACCCAGTTGAGAACTGGCGGTGATGTCGCTGTTAGAAGTTGACTGCCGACTTGTTGTAATACCAAAAATCCCTTGTGTATTAATCCGAATACTGCCGCCTTTGCCACTGTATGCATTAGCACTAATATCGTTATTTTCTCCAGGGACAGAGACAATGAAGGGTGAATTTATCGTGAGATTACCACCATCACCACCTGCAGAAGCAGTACCCGCACTTGTAGAAATTTGACTGTTGCGGCGCAGCAACAAGAGTCTTCCTAACTGCAAATTAATATTACCACCTTGGCTGCTTGCAGTTTGAGCAGAAATGGATGCTCCATTGTCCAGAGAGAGAGTTCCTGCAAGCAATGTGATGTTGCCTGCATTCCCCGTGCCGTCGCTGTTGACTGATATCTTCGCTCCATCTCGAATGGTGACCACAGGTGGATCGACAAAAATGCTGCCGCCGTTGCCTGTTGCACCTATGGCAGTATTGGCAAACAACCCACTCGCCGCACCTTGATTGAAAATGACATCATCTAACTGGTCGCTTTCTCCTGGTTGTTGCAATCTTTGTTGGACACTGGTAACGCGAGAGCTAAAGTTTGGGTCACTACCAGACAAAAGCAGACTATCTTGGACATTGAGAGTAATGGTTCCGGCGGTACCACTGCCACGGCTGTTTGTCGCCACTTGTCCACCACTTAGGGCTTCAAAAGTCTTGGCATTAATAATAATGTCGCCGCCATTGTCTGAGTTAGAAGTGGCTGCAGACACAATTGCCCCATCACTGACGCGAAATGTACCTGTATTGATGGTAATATCCCCTGCCGCACCAGATGTTCCTTTATCACTGGCAGTGAATATAGCGCTGGAAAATCCTCTAGAGCTTATGCCTGAGATAGTCACTGAATCAGTTGTATTTATGCGAATATTTCCGCTTCTTCCTCTTGCTGCAGGTTGATTCTGTATTGAACGTAAAAGCGCTGAATCAATTTCCGAGCCATTGACTAGCGATAGCGCAAATGCTTGGATGTCGATATTCCCTGCATTGCCCGTACCCCCAGGACCGACACTTGTGACAATATAACCTTCGTTGAGCTTAAGTTCTCCATTGACATTCACAAATATATTCCCGGCATTTCCTTGTCCAAAGGTACTGCCATTAATGAACCCTCTGTTACCTAAAAATAAGGAACCTGTTCTTAGCTCAATATTACCAGCATCACCTACACTGTTTAATTCTACTGTGCTAAACACACCGCTAGAACGCCCGTTGTTACCAGTCCCTTCAATTTTGACAGTTTCAAGGGCGTCAACAGTGATATTACCACCATCGCCTTTTCCAAAGGTGCTTGCCCCAAGTTGAGCACCGTTACTTAAAAATAAGGAGCCTGTTCGTAGCTCAATATTACCTGCCTTACCCACTTCAAATGATTCAAATGTAGTGTAAGCACCAGTAGGATTTTGGCTGCTTCCTCTTCCATCAAAACTAACGCGATCGCGAGTGTTAATAAAGATATTACCTGCATCTCCTTTGCCAAAAGTGCTGGCAGTGAGAAGAGCACCATCAGTTAAAGACAACGAACCTGATTTGAGATTAATATTGCCTCCATTCCCTTCTGCCCCAGTCCCTACAACACTGCGAATGCTACTATTAAAACCATTCTTCTCCCCAGAGATATTTACTTCCCCAAGAACATCAACATTCACATTGCCCGCATTGCCACGACCCCCAGGAAGATTATTTTTGCTATCTGCACCACGTAATAAGGTTTGCAGTTGAGAACCATCTTTTACCGAAAGTGAACTTGCAAGAATATTAATACTACCACCATTGCCAATTCCCCCTGCTTCCACATTGCTGTAAATATTACTATATGAAAGTGAGACAGCATCCCTAGCTTGTATTGAGATACTACCTGCATCTCCTTTGCCAAAAGTGCTGGCAGTGAGAAGCGCATCATCAGTTAAAGACAACGAACCTGATTTAATATTAATATTGCCTCCATTTCCTTCCGCCCCAGTCCCTACAACACTGCGAATGCTACTATTCAAATCATTCTTTTGCCCAGAGATATTCACTTCCCCAAGAACATCAACATTCACATTGCCCGCATTGCCACGACCTCCAGGAAGTTTATTTTCGCTATCTGCATCACGTAATAAGGTTTGCAGTTGAGAACCGTCTTTTAAGGTTAGTACACCTGCACCGATATTAATATTGCCACCATTGCCGACTCCTCCTGCTTCCACATTGCTGAAGATATTGCTATATGAAAGTGAGACAGCATCCCTAGCTTGTATTGAGATACTACCTGCATCTCCTTTTCCAGAAGTGCTAGCACTGAGAAAAGCACCATCCGACAGGGAAAATGACCCTGCAGTAATGTTAATACTACCGCCCTTACCGTCAGCTTGCGATTGTACGTCGCTGAGAATTGCACTGCCAAGTCCGTCTCGGTCTACTCCTGCTATAGTCAGGCGATCGCGAATGTTCAGATTAACGTTACCACCATCCCCCTGCCCAAAGTTATTGGTATTGAGATAACTGCCATCAAGTAATGTCAGCGAACCCGCCGTGATATTAATGTTGCCACCATTCCCAAGAGATGTTGCTTGGGGAACATTGGCAATAAAGCTGGCATTGGTTAAAGTTATTGTCCCCGTGGCATTAATGTCAATATCGAGTGCTTTGCTATTTGGCGTACCCAAGCCCGTATCTATGCCGGCTCGAATTTTACTTTCTCCTGCTAAATTGAGATTGCGAGCATGAATTCTGATACTACCAGCATCAGCTCCTCGGACGTTCACTTCCGCCCCATTGGTCAAGGAGATATCTGCGAGTTCTACACCATTGGGCAGCGTTAAACTGAGATTATTACCTGCAACATTCAGCCCTACATCCCCTGGTGCTGCTAAGGCTGCCAACTCAATATTCCCACCATAAGCTCTGAGGGCACCACCATCAAAGTTGATATTTCCACCCACCAGTAGTATACTTTGCCCATCTTCAACTCTTAAACCTGTCACATTCGTACCCGCAGGATTGACACCTGCACTTGCTTGAGACTGATTGGTAATGGCTTGAGGGTTGAGTTGATTAAATAAAAACGCTGAAGGATTAACGGTAAGTAATGGTGGTGCAGAGGGATTGGTGGCACTGAAAATGCCCTGTTCTCCAAAGCGAAAAGCGTTTGCTGTCGTACCTACAAATGAACCACTCACATCCAAGCGAGCATTCGGACCAAACAGAATACCATTGGGGTTGAGCAAGAACAGATTTGCGCCACCTTCAACTCCCAAAGTTCCTAGAATATTTGAGACTTGTCCACCCGTGACCCGTGTGAAAATATTTTCCACCCCAATAGGATTGACAAAATAGGCTCTTTGCCCTTCATTGACACTAAACTGACTAAAACTGTGAAACAGGTTGCCTCCTCTTTGAGCACCGCCTTCAATCCGGTCTGCGGCTGCACCTTGAATCTGCACGTTGGGTGTGAGGCGAGAATTTTCTGCTCCTAAGGTGTTATCTGGGATGATTTGACCATGAACGGGAGTGGCAAAGAGTAGGATGAAGCTGCATATAAGGGAGTGTTTAAGCCCAATTTGTCTCGAATCGATCACGGGTTGCCTCTAATGATGGTAAATGAGTGGGATGGAAGTTCCATTTGTGACTAGTTCTGGTAAAGCTAGAGATATGCAGTTACTATTCACAAGAGGATGAGATTCCAGAGCCATGCAATGTTTCTTAAATTACCTTATTAAGAGGTATTTGTGAAAGGCGATCTGCCGCTATGCTGCAGCGAAGCGATCGCATTTTTTTCATAATTTAATGTTGGTGGACGCTAGCCCTACCTAATACCATCTTACGAAAAGGATAATACAAATCAAAAGTAGAGACGCGCTGTTTGAAGCGTCTCTACAGGATGTATCTGTATCATGATTAAAATGATTTGGTCACTGGTCACGGGTGATTATAAAGGACACAAGATATACTATGAAAAACCTTTGTGGGATAGAAGTTTAATCATGTCCTCACCATTTCCGGGAATGGACTCTTATCTGGAACAGTCGGTTTTTTGGTCTTCATTTCATAGCCAACTAATAGTCGCGCTCGCTGACTTCATTGAACTGCAACTGAGTTCTCAATACTATATAGAAGTAGAAACCAGAACATTGAGTAGTCCAATTTCAGTGGGAAACGGTATGCAGTTTCATCTAACACTGGCTGAACGTCACGATTTAACCGGGCAAATTTATCGACAGCTTCGGGCGGCCATTTTGGATGGGCGTTTGCCTGCAGGCGAGCAACTACTACCAACTCGCGAACTTGCGTCTCAATATGGCGAGTCACTAGTTCCACCAGTTCTTGACAAGCATTCTTCGCCGTCTCGCGTTTCAAAAGCTCAATTGCCATAGCAGTTTCTCGATCGCTCCGTTCGTTTTGCTGCGACCTTTATAGAGGATTCTTTTGAGTCCCATCTGACTGCTTGAGAGGATCGGGCAATAATCTGCGAGGTTTATGTATTTAAAACCCTTTTGCTTAAGCCTATGATGAACCTATAACAAAAATCCAATGAAAGGATAAGGCAATAGAGCAGGGCACAACAAGTAAATCCAAATCGCTTTGATTACAAAATCGAGGTGAGGACAGAGCAAAAATGCGGCTTTTGCAACTGCCGGTGAAAGTATGGCAAACATGTGAACTTTGAACAATAAACCGCTTTGACATTGTGCCAAAGCGGTCGGCTTAATATAGTTATTCTCGGTATAAATATGAATCTGAATCATGGGGCTGCTTTCACCAATATGTTCTTAACCATGCCAGACTCAATTACTATAATGCAACATTCCAAACGCGATCGCCGTGTGGCAACCACTACATATGATGTAGAGTTTGCTCTACACAATTGATTGTGTATTGGAATCTTGGTCAATACGCCCAGAAGAAGACCAAGAAAAGGAAATATGGTTCCCCAATTGGAACTGCTTTTGCTGTCAAGATACGGGCAAAGTCCAACTTAACTTAGCTCGCCTTGTCATCCCCAACTACAACGACAACCGCGATCGCCTACCTATTTGTCAAAACGTACTGGAAACTTCTCAAACCAACCTCAACCACTGGATGGGTGCAGAAGGTAAAGTTACCAGTCCTTAGAGTAATAATTACTACTTTACTATAAGTAATAATGCATACCAGACCTTAAAAGAAACCAGGTTTGAGATTTTGAACCAATCTTCAACAGAAATACCAGACAAGAATGATATTGTTGAGTCTAAGCGATCGCTTGGTACTGGCAAAAAAGGAGAAAACGTTCAAAGACTCAAGGAGAATTTATACCAAACTTCTTGGGGCGATGGTGGAAAGGCTAAAGCCAATGGACTTTTTGCTGTGCGATCCGCACGGAGAAATACAAGCACAACTCAAAAAGGGGAAGATGATATGGTTGCAAGCTTATCTCAGTTTAAGCCTGGAGATAGGGTTTACGTTAAAAAAGGAAACAGGCGAGTCGAACGTGTAGTGGGGAACGGACAAGGTGAGGGGAAAAACTTTGGTAAAATCCTGACCCTTGGTGGTAAAACTGGCTTTCAAGAATTTTGGGAGAACCCTTGGAACCTTGAGATTGTCAATCGACCTTCAACCACCTCAACAATAAACCAGTTGCTACTGAAAGAGTTTTTACTTGATGAACTGCCTCTTGGCGGTGTTTATCAAACAATTCATTCTATTTATGAGTTTTTTAATGGCTTCACAAAAAGCGAGATTGACGCTGCCTTAATTGACCTTGAGCAACAGCAAAAAGCACGCAAGCAACTAAATACCGCTGATAATTCTTATTCCTGGCAGAAAGTGGAAGGAGTTTTACAGCAAGACAATGAGTCGTTAGATTGTACTCAAGAATCCAACAAAAGCCTTTTAGAAAAAGTTTGGCGAAGGCTCAGCCCTCTTTGGAACTCTATATCTACCATCATAGAAGAACTTGAAGAAGGTGGTGAGACTGAACTGGAGCGCGATCGCCTCCTAAAAGCCTTACGGGATTTTGAAAGGAAGGGCATGGCTGTTTCGGATGAGGGGTATTGGAAAAAGAGCGGCTCTTTTGCCTCTAAATTATGGAGTGATATTCAGGGTGAGGTTCGCGAGATTTTATTTTCATTGGCTTCAGAACAAGAACTTTGCAAACAAGTTTACGAGCAACTACCGGATGGGAACATTTGGGCATCTGCTAATGAAATCTATGAGGACTTAAGCTTTGCTTTTTCACTTGCTGAAATTAACTCGGCACTCGAACAGCTTGAGAGACAAGGCACGGTAAGGCACTCTTTCAATACAAGCAAGGAAATTATATGGCAGAAAGAAGCACCAAACCTAAATCTCCAACAACAGCAGGGACAGGGCTTACCCTCTACGACTTTTGTAGTGGGTGTGGACTCGGCTTCATGTGTGCGGCAACCCTGTTTGGAGAGTTTGACATCATCGGAGCCTGTGAAATTGATGACTGCTACAGAAATATCCTCAACCTCAGATACTCTAACCTTCCAGTTGCCAGAGACAGGAGCAGTGGAGAAGAGTTTGGAGGGCTTAGAGCCAGAGTCGTCAGTGCCACGCTTCCAAGCAGACCCTTTGTTCTTACAGGAGAACGAATTGGAGCGCTTGACGATCGCGACTTATTCCCCCACTTCTTTGCCAGAATCGATACAATCGAACCGGACTATATCGTCCTTGCCAATGCCCCAGGAATCTTATCCTGTCCCTACAAACGAAGACAAGAATTTGACTTCGGATTCTGAAGTCGAGGCTGTGCGATCCACACAAGGGGAGTTTGTTTGGCAAGGACCGGGGCAGTATTGGCTCGACCCCAACTTAATCAGCCTTGATTTTGGAACCCAAAGCCGGGTAGAAACGGACAAATCCACAGTCAGCTATTATACCGAGCAAATGAAAAACGACCTTTGGGAATGGGAAGCTTCGCCGGTGGGGCTGATTTGGGATGGTAAAAATCTGCTGCCCTGGGACGGTCACCATCGTATAGAAGCAGCTATGATGGCGGGTAAGAATTTGCTCGCACGCATTCAACTTGGGGATTTGAAAAAAGCGATGGCGCTAAGCTGTGGTTCCAACAAGAAGCCTTCTTTGAGACGAACCAGGGAAGACAATCAAAAGACCATTGAGATGTTGGAGGGGTTGAGAAAGGAACACGGTGATGATTGGCTGTTACAAATTATTAATGCGGAGTTACCACCGAATAAGCAATTTAAAGAACTGTCCCTGAGAGCTTTAGAGTTTTATACTGGGATTCCTTTTTCAACAATTCGGGATTTGAAGAAGAAGCGCGAGAAGAAGGAAGATTCTCAAGTAGGACGAATTGTTTTTAGTCCCAGTGATGAGGAGATGAAAATTATAGAGTCTATTATGGATGTGGAGGGGCTGGAGAAACCTTCTGAGGTTGTGAGGTTTTTGCTACAGAAATATCAAGAGTCTTGATTGATTTTGTGGCATACAGCCCGTACATTTGTAAAGTTTTTAAAAGATTTCCACTCAAGTTAGTCTTAACGCCAGTGGAAATCTGTCATGGAATCTAAAAGCGGTATAACGTAGTTTTTCTTGATGAAACGTCATAAATCTGTGTATGCTAGCCAATGTATCAAATTTGTTTCCACCAATCGATTATTTACAACAAGTGCTCGTGCTCATAGTTCATTTTAAGTTATAAAATTATACTATTCATCTTGTAATCATTTTATGGGAATAACGTTTGGTATCGTATCCCCACCTGCTATTGGTCACTTCAATCCAATGGCAGCTTTAGGACATGAATTACAGCAACGGAATCATAGGGTTGTTTTTCTATTAATACCTGATTGGCGATCGCGAGTAGAAGCCGGGGGGTTTGATTTTTACCCTATAGGAGAAGCTGAGTACCCTTTAGGTAGTTGGGAAACCTTGATGACAAATTTAAGCAACAGTAGTAGCTTGCCCAATCTTTTGTATACTATCAACACTTATAAAAAAGAAGCTGAAATTATATTTAGGGATGTACCAGTTGCTATTGAACGAGAAGGTATTAACGCTCTAATTGTCGATCAATCAGAAATGGCTGGTGCAATTGTTGGTGAGTATAAAAGTTTACCATTTGTTAGTGTATGCTGTGCATTAGCCATAAACCGAGAGCCAGATATTCCTCCACTGTTAACTTCTTGGAACTATAAACCTTCCTGGTGGGGTCGGCAACGCAATCGATTGGGTTATGCTACTCTTGACTTGCTTTGTTACCCAATTTACCAGGTGCTACACAGGCAACAAAAGCATTGGGGATTACCTTTGAAAAAGAATTTTGATGAAATGGTGTCTCAACTTGCCCAAATCTCACAACAAATCCCCGAATTTGACTTTCCACGTTCCCAGTTACCAAAATCTTTCCATTATACTGGGCCGTTGCGAGGACGCAGTGTTGTCAAGGCAGAATTTCCTTTTGACAGGTTGGATGGTAGACCCTTAATTTACGCTTCTTTAGGTACTATTCAAAATCGACGGCTTGATATCTTTCAAATTATTGCTGCAGCCTGTGCCGATTTAAACGTACAACTTGTAATTGCTCATGGAGGTGTATTGCCATCAGAGGTATCAGAAAAACTACCAGGGTCACCGCTTGTTGTAGAATACGCTCCACAGCTTGAGGTGATTCGCCATGCGTCTTTAGTCAGTCATTTGGCAAACAAAATTTATTATTGTAAGCCGACAGTAGTAGATTTTGAGCTTTTGGATTTTAACCAACAACAAGAACAATATAACCAAACAATTGCTTGGGGAAAGAGCAATCTGGATAAAATTGCCATCGATATTACCACGATTCCTGATAGCGAGCTTGAGATTAAGTTGCCACAGTCCTAAATATAGGTGATAAAAAATAGAAACCATCCAAAGTGTCGGTTTGCGGACTAATTGAAAAATTTTTAACGGAACAATAAGGTTTCCGGCTCTCCTTGTCGCAGACTAAATGTGCGAACCCACACCTGTGAAATGAAAAAATGCCCCTCGTGTAGAAGGGCATCTATATTTTGGACTAGAAACTGGTGGTCTCTGTGGATCGCCAGTTTTTAACTTGCTTGTCCGGTCATAGTTCAATCTCTCCATCAAAATCTTCAGGTTCCTCTACATCAATCACAGTTGCTTCTTGTGGCTGTTTAGGTTCATTTTGGTTTACTTGGCTTATGCCCTCCAGGTTTAGTACATATATACTAATTTGTAGAGAGCGATCGCTCTCTTTCTTCTTTTAATCAAACTTTACACAGCACGCAAAATTTATTTCCACCCACTTAGAAGCATTGGCAAGAGTGCCGGATCCATCGCATCTCACGCCCAAACAGCAAAGAATGCTCGCTTTTCTCGAACAGGAGTACCAGTTGTAGTGGATTGAAATGGCGATCGCTCTCCTTGTGCCTTGGTGGATTGTCTATATGTCCGACGCAAGCGATCGCCAATGCATCTATTTCTGCAACAAAGGCTCTAGTACAACAAGGCGCTCAGTATGAAGGATAAAGGATGAAATTAAAAGGCTTACACTATAAGCTTTGGAGCAATTTTAGGTACGATCCTGCTTTGGATAAGTCAGGGTAAAACTGATTGTCCCAAGTGCTAAACAGGGAGTTTGTAACATACAACCTCTTGCCATCAAGACTCAGCTGTAGCATCTGCGGTCCTGCTGCTAGCTTTTTGCCTCGAACTTCACTACTCTTCCCTATCAAGCCACCACACCAAACTTGACCTGTCAGTTTGGGATGAGAGGGATCGCTGATATCATATTGGCGAATATCACCATGTAGCCAGTTGGAGAAGTAGACGTAGCGATCGTCCATTGAAATTAAGATATCAGTTATCAACGATGGTAAAGGGAAGGGCCAACCTTCTACTTCGACTGAAGGGACATCAATCACTTTTTCCACATCCCAATGACCGTTGGACTTTTGCCAATGCCAAACGTTGCTGCTGAGTGCTGCACCTACAAACCCATGAGTGCTTTCGGGATTATGGTGAAAACGGACTTCTAAGGGGATTAATCCTTCTTCTCCCAAGTCAACACTTTGAATAATTTCGTGTTTCCCCCAATCCCAGAAATGCAGTTGCTTACCGTAATTTCCAGCCGTCACATCGTTAAGGTCAAAGCCGGGATAAAACGTTTTGGGCGCACCCCACTCACTGCTTACCATGACGTTATGACGGGGTTGATACCAAAAGTCATAATTAAATTGCATACCATCTGCATTGCTTTCCCAACGACCAGCAATGTCAAAGTTTTCATCTAGTAATAAAAAGCCACCAGGACCATTGCCTTCGCGATCGCCCAGCATGGAAATCATGACGTGGCTATCTGCTAGACAGTGTACGGTATGGGGAGCCGTCAAATTAGTTTTTTCCCTAATTTCTTCAGGTTCTATGACTTTATGAAGTTTAGGCGCTTTGGCATCTGCTGTATCAACAATGTAAATCCTGCTGGAACGTATACCTGGAATCACTAGAAATCGCCTGGATTTACTTGCGTCACCGTGGCATGAACTACAAGCATTCCAGCCAAAGTGGTGCAGTTCATCTCCAACATAGGGCATTGGTAAGCGATGAATGACTTGAGAATATGTTGGGGAGTTCGGATCGACGTCTACAGTTGCCAGGTAATCTGGTTCTTGAATACCCGTACCTGTATACAGTGCGATTGTATAAAGTACTTTTTCCGGTTCTGCTTGTATTGCTGCTTCTGGGGAAGCGTAACCGGGACCACAGCAAGCATGAGCCATATCCTTAATTTCTCCAACAATTTACTTAAAAATTACAGCGAATATACGCAATTTAAACTAGGATAGTACATAAAAAATTACAACCAAACTTGTCAGCCCAGTTTTTTCAGATATCTTAATAGCTGAATCGTTTGATGTTTCCAACCCTAAAGCTCTGAATCAAATCAACCGTCATTTTGATTACTAATTGTGAGATTGTAAAGCTTTTCTACTAAAAATACGGTAAGTGTATTGATTTACTGTATATATTATACCTAAACTTGACTGTTTAGCTACCCGTTCTGAAATTAGATTTAATAAACAGAAATACATTACAAAATGTAAAGGCATCTGAAACCCTTACTAATGACCAATGACAAAGGACGACCCTTACCAGTCACGTTTTTTCTTACCGATCTACTTACATTTAAAATTCTTATACTCAGGATAGATGATAATATATTGCAATTGCGGGAGTTTAGATTGGGAAAGAGTTCTGGGATTGGGGGATAACTGGTGAAATTGTGAATTACAGCACAGAGAAAGATCCGCTCTCCCAAAGGCAGCTAGAGTCAGGTTTGTTGCAACTGAACTTACCAACTTGTGTTACTCAAAACTGTTGTAATGACGAGAAGCAGGTAAGATTAGAGACGCTAATGGATAAGCACAGAGCAGGCAGAGAACGTCAGGGTTCTCTAGTTGAGAGCAAACCCCTTTAACTCTAAGTTGCGAAAAATGCAATCAGAAAAAAGGAACTAAATCTATTAATGAATTTCTAAAAAAAGATCCGAATCGTTTAGAAAAAATTAAAAAGCAACTCAAGCAACCATTGCGGGATGCATCTGCTGTTAACGCAACTCGTTGGGCATTATTCCACACTCTCAAGAATATATTACCTATAACCACTAGTAGTGGGGGACAAACTAAATATAATCGGATAAGACTTGGCTTGCCCAAACTCCACTATATTGATGCAATTTGCGTTGGAGATATAGAAAATGTACATTTATTAACTCAACAGCCGTTAAAAATTAAAGCAACTGGTTGGGGAACTCGCCAAATGTGTGGTACCGAGCGCTATGGATTTCCAACTCGACATCGAGAGCGAAAACAGATTCATTTTGGCTTCAAAACTGGGGATATTGTTAAAGCCGTTGTCACTATTGGGAAGAAGGTTGGCGAGTACGTTGGTCGAGTGTTGTGCCGTAAAACAGGGAGTTTTGATATTGCTACGAAGACAGGTCGTATTACAGGTATTAGTTATAGGTTTTGTTCACCAATTCATCAAAAGGGTGGCTATTCCTACGCATTTTAATATATTTGGACTGGGACTAAAGGAGACTGCCCCTTCCTCCCCATGTTTAGAAAACAGGGGCTTCCGGGGCGAGGAGATCTGGTGATTGGTCAACTCACTTCAGTCTTTACTGCCCCTAATCAACCTATTGTTAGGGTTGCAGGTATCCTAGTAGTTAGCGTTGGATGCTTGGTATTAGCAGGTTGGTTTTTTGACATAGCCATCCTTAAAAGTTTTCTACCCAGTCTGGTTACCATGAAGGCGAATACTGCTTTGGGATTTATCCTATCAGGTGTATCGTTGTTGTTGATATCAAAACAGACATTTAGCAGGCTAGGTTTCATGGGTCGCCTGTTTGCCTTAGTTGTAATTAGTCTCGGTGCAACTACGTTAAGTCAGTATTTATTTGGATGGAACCTGGGTATTGACCAGTTGCTGTTTACTGATGGCCCTCAAGTAAACACCTCAAATCCGGGTCGGATGTCACCAGTGACTGCCCTAAGCTTTGTATTGGCGGGTGTTGCTCTCTGGCTAACAGGAGCAAGAGATAGGAAGGCATATGCACGGCAGTGGGCTGTGGCGCAAGGCGTTGCTTTGTTTAATAACCTCTTTTCAGGTCAGGTACTCGTTGCATACCTTTACCAAGTTCAACCAATTCTTAATTTCACTCATACACAGATGGCAGTGCATACAGCTGCCACCTTCGTTGTGTTGAACTTGGGCATTCTATTTGTTCACCCCCAACAAGGCTTGATGCGGGTGGTGACGGCTAAGAGTGCTGGGGGAGTGATTGCCCGTCGTCTTATACCTGCGGCAATTGTAATTCCATTGGGATTGGGGTGGTTGAGGATTGCAAGTGAGCGTATAAATCTTTTCCTGCCAGCATTTGGAACTTCCATATACGCATCGCTCATGATTGTCACCTTTGTCACTTTGATTTGGTGGAATGCCCGGTTATTGCATACCTTAGACCTCCAACGTCAAGCAGCTGACGAAGCACTGCAAAGAGCAAACGATGAGTTAGAACTTAAGGTTTTGCAGCGTACTGCCGCACTTCGAGAAACCAATGAGCGGCTGAATCAGGAAATTGTTGAACGTCAGCGTACAGAGGCAGCCCTCAAAGAAAGTGAATCTCGCCTGCAAGCAATTTTGGATGAGGCATCGGCAGTGATCTTTCTTAAAGACAGGGAGGGGAAGTTTATCACTGTTAACCGCACTTTTGAACGATTGTTTCATGTGAAACGGGAGCAACTTCGAGGAAAGACGGACTACGACCTCTTTCCTAGGGAAGTTGCTGAGGTAGTACGAAAGAACGATCGCGAGGTTCTTAAGCTTAAACTACCAATTGAGCGAGAAGAAGTTGTGCCCCACGATGATGGATTGCACACCTACTTGTCAGTAAAGTTCCCACTTTTAGAAGGCGATATACCCTATGCTGTCTGCGGGATTGCAACAGATATTACCGAACGAAAGCAAGCTGAGCAGCAAATCCGCGAACTGAATGAGACTTTGGAGTCCCGAGTGAAGGAACGAACAACTCAACTGCAAAAAGCTAATGAAGAGTTAGAAGCTTTCTCCTACACTGTTGCCCACGATCTCAAAGCACCTTTAAGAGGGATACAGGGGTATACTTTAGCTCTGCTAGAAGATTGTGGGGAGCAAATAAATGAAGTAGGAAAAAGCTATATTCAAAATATTTTTACTGGGGCTGAACGGATGAGTGCTTTAATTCAAGATTTACTCAGCTACAGCCGCCTCAGTCGTGAAGAACTTAAAATCGTGCCCCTCAGTTTGGAACAGGTTGTGGAAGAAGCTCAAGTGCAGTTAGAAGAAGAGTTGCGCGATCGCGAAGCTGAAGTCAAAATTGAAAAACCATTACCTCCTATCATGGCTCACCGTGGTATCCTGCTTCAAATAGTTGTTAATCTTATATCAAATGCTGCTAAATTTGTGGCTGATGATGTCAAACCTCAAATACGTATTTGGGGTGAGAACAAAGGTGAGCGGGTGCGCTTATGGGTTGAAGACAACGGCATTGGAATTGAGCCACAGTATAGAGAGAGGATTTTTGGAGTTTTTGAGCGGCTACACAGTTGGGAGCTTTACCCCGGTACGGGAATTGGATTAGCCATCGTGCGTATGGGCGCAGAACGTATGGGGGGATGGGCTGGAGTTGAATCAGCACCCCAGCAAGGTAGTCATTTTTGGGTTGAGTTAAAGGCGGTAAACCAGTGAACAGTGCATATCATGCCACGATTTTACTTGTAGAGGACGAACCAGCAGACGTTTTTAGAGTAGAACGAGCTGTGCGTAAAACAAAATTACCGATATCTTTACAAGTGGTTAACGATGGAGAACAAGCAGTACTTTATTTAAGTGGAGAGGAACCTTATAAAGATCGCGATCGCAATCCCATTCCAGTCGTAATGTTGCTAGACCTAAAACTCCCTCGACTCTCTGGATTTGAAGTTCTTACTTGGCTGAGGGAATCGACGATAAAACACTTGCCAGTTGTTGTGTTAACTTCTTCAGAAGAACAAGTAGACATAGAGCGTGCATATGCTCTCGGAGCCAATTCCTATTTAACTAAACCCATTGACTTTAATGTTTTATTTGACATGATACAGACAATTGGAACTTATTGGGGCACTCTCAATCGACAACCCTATGCTAGAGCCGATTAGGAAGATAACACGAAAATCTCCATAACTTCCGCAGAACTTCCGCACTGTACAAACAGAGGATGATGTAAATTAACGAAACTGCAACCTGAATGAGTTTTTTTCATAAAACTTTACATAATTCTTACCAGTTACTTACTTTTTATACGTATTCTAAACATGAAGGGTCTAATTGAAACAAAGTAATGCATCTTAAAACAGCTAAGCTCAAAGCTTGGACTAAGTTGAGACAATTAACTGTTTGACAATGCGTAAATTCTAATCTCTCTTAAGAGACTGTTAAAGTGAGGCGCAAATGGCAGGGATAGCATTACAAAGAAAGACTGTTTTAGTCGTAGAGGATGAACTAACAGACCAATTTCTCCTTCAAAGAGCCTTTGGTCAACTTAACCAAGAAGAATTTGCTCTGCAAGTTGTAAAAACTGCAGAAGAAGCAATGCGCTATTTGCAAGGAGCAGAGCCATATCAAGAACGAGCAGACTATCCCCTCCCTGTTTTAATTGTGCTTGATTTAAGACTTCCTGGGATGTCAGGTTTGGATTTGCTCAAATGGATTAAAAAACAACCATATTTAATGCAGTTACCCGTCATAGCTTTGACTGCATACGGTAATCGCGATTTACCCCGTGCTTATGACTTTGGCATTGACTTTTATTTACTCAAACCAATCGAAACAAATAGTTTAGCTGAAGTCTTATACGGACTTGGTATATACGGTCATAGCACAGAAAAGCAGCAGAATTCATAGTAATTATTATGCTAAGTCCAATCTAGGTTTCTCTTGATATCGCTGTTGCAACTGATGCATGTGGTGAAACAGATTCCAGCAATACTCTTCTGGCAATCCGCAAGTGACAGCACCTCTGAGAACAACGTTAAAATACCAGTCATTAGGCGCTACTTCCTCTGAAAGCTTATTCACCACAACATAAGTACGGACATTCTTATACACTTTTCCCTGACAGAAAATATCAACATATTCATGACGATAGCCGCCATGAGGAACATCCTCCCGTTTATCTAAGAGATCGCTCAATCTCCAAGGCAGTTGATAGAGTACACCTGTAACGCTGGTTTTGGAATCTTTCACCACATCCAAAACACCACATTTGCGAGTCGGTGACATCCGATAAAATCCCAATCGGTATCCTTTGAGTGTACCAGTACCAATGACATAGGGATGTGTCTTTTCACCGAGCGATCGCTTTAGATCAACAGGGCACATACAAGAACCATAAGCAAAATAATAAAACATTGCGTCTTTTTGTTGTGCCTGTTGCAGTTTCCAATCTGGGCTTGCAGCAGCTTGATTTTGTACCCAACTGTAATGAAGGTGTCCAGCTTGGTTGCTCATTTCTTACAACTATTACTAACTATTTACAATATAATATACAACTCAATAAATTTATTACACTTAATTGATGGATTAACCGTAGATTTTATAGTAGGGTGGACACCGCCCACCACAACAGCACCCTATCAGTAGGGTGGACACCGCCCACCACAACAGCACCCTATCAGTAGGGTGGGCACCGCCCACCAAACAACACCCTATCAGCACACAAAGAAATTGTACAGACGCTTCAAACAGCGCGTCTCTAGCTGTCTCTACCTTCAGTAAACCCTGTTAATCTGAACCCAGGTATTGACCAATAGCCGTAAATCCTCAGGCAAGCTATTTTGAGAAATATCGTTATATTGCACAGTACCCTTAGGGCTAGTGAGAGTATAGGTGATGTAATCAGCGCCGCCTCTGGTTGCTGGATAGCTCATATTATTGAACATATCGCTTTCTTGCCTTAACAACTTCTGAAATCTCCTCACCTGTTCTAAGGGAATGCGATGGACACTACGTTCGGAGTCATTAGCATCACCAAGCCGAACACGAATTAAATGTCCGTCATCTAGTAGAACTGTTTCATAGGTTCTACCAGCGATACCACCGCTAGCAATTTGCCGGAAAACGACATTCCTGTCCAAAGGTCGTGGTAGCTCGCTTTTTGGAATGGGAATAGGCTTAAATCCATTATTATTGGCGATTGTGCTAGCCCTTTCATCAAAAATGACAGTGCCGGATTCTGCAGCGCGATAAATCAAAACTTGTTGTCCATCACTCACAGTAACTCTCCAGCCCGGTACAACAACGGCTGCACATAAAGCCAGTGGATCTGGTATACCCAAACAACTATCAGGCCACTGTTCTTTATCTACATCAACTATCCGCAATCTTGAAATTGGTAATTCTGAACGCCTGGAAGCTCGTACTAAAATGCTCTCAGTGATATCTCTAGGTAGGCTAACATTAGGTGTTTCACCGTAATCTTGAGAAAGCTGAACTCGAGAACCACGTTCATCAGTCAGAAATACCCAACGATCTTGCCCAGTGCCCACAGTCACTTCCCAACCAGAAACTGGTACTGGATCGCAAGGATAGGGATAAGTTTGACCCTCACAACCATAAGCCCATCGTGCTGGTTTATACCCAATAATATTTAAGGAACTTCCAGGTAACCCAGACTCTCGACTTGCTTTTTCCAACACAGCAACAGCAACAGACTGTGGTAAAGCGGGAATGGTACTTGCAGTGTCATTTAGCCTCACTTCTCTACCATTAGGATGGGCATGGAACACTAAAGTTTGTCTACCACCCACTACAGTAACTTTCCACGCTCTTGTAGCAGCCTCCGTACAAGTCTCGCCCGGTTGAGGGAGATTCAAACAACCATCTGTCGTAATCTGTTGACTGTTCACAATACGTAGTTGAGAAATAGCCAATCCTGTGAAATCCGAAGCAGCTTCCAAGACAACATTACTTACTCTTTGAGGCAAACTTCCATCCTTGATGTCACTTGCCCTCTGATTGAGCCTGATAGCCGAACCGTTTGTATTGGTGTGATAAACTAGCCTTTGTTCTGCTGCACCTACAACTATCCGCCAACCTGGGACTATGGCTTGAGTACAACCTTCACCCGGCTTTGGTAGGTTCAAACAGCCATTGCTCCAATCTCTCTTTTGGACTTCAATGACAGACAATTGGTCAACTGGCAATTCTAAGCGTCCAGATGCAGTTTGTAGCACAGCTTTTTTAACAGATTGTGGCAAATTGTTTTGAATTTGCTTTGCCAAGCGAAGGTAACGCCCAGTGCTATTGGTGTGATATGTCCAATTTTGACTGCCATTAGACACAACAACTCGCCAGCCTGGAACTTGAGCTTGAGTGCAAAGTTCCTTAGGGTTGGGCAAATCCAAGCATCCATTGCCCCAAGTACGCTGGCTGTAGTCAATGATTTCCAAATTTTTAATGGGGATTTGCTTTTTACTTGCCAAATCTCGTTTAATTGCAGAAGCTACTGAAGTCGGCAAGCGATTAATTTTAGTATTTTGTTTTAAGGATTTATTTACCTTTGCTGACAAAATCTTTGTAGGAGTGGCAGTTGCACCTTCTGGCACACCGGCATTTCCAACAGACAAGATGCTAGTTAATACCAAGGCAGTCAAAATCTTTGCTTGTTTAGTGGTACTATAATTTTTAGGGGTGTGTCTCATGGTGATATTTCAGCAATAGTCATCGTAAAGACGTTGTATGCAACGCCTGTATACTAGTAGATAGTTATTAGTGAAAAGGCGAAAAGCTAATAACTAGCCGCTATGAATGAAAATGTGTGTCATCCCAGAGTAGCGCTCTTTGGGATGCCACCAGTATCTTTCTTCTCAACCAGACATAGGTTATGGACGCTGAGTTCCTTGCTCTTTGTTCCTCTGGTTTCCCAGTTATGGATTCTGCATTTTCCTCAAGTTTCCGGGAAATCAAATCTAATGGTACAAGCTGCCCAGTTTTTTAGATCTGGTGCTAGCCAAATAAGTTTTTCCAATATTTCATCATTAACCCATATCACTAGGGGAAACTGAAACTGTTTTTGCAATTCATCTCGCATAATATTTGTAGAGACAATTAGCTGATTAATTGCAACCACTGATTCTAAACCCTTGACTATTAAAGCTTGAGGTTGAGCAGAACCAAGTAGACTAGTAACGGTTGTATAAAGAGTTTCAGATGAAGGTGGAAGTTCAATTTCTTTGATTTCTGCCGGACAAAATTCTTTTACTAAATCTAGTATTTGTCGCTGCTTCAAAGTTGACTGACAGCACGCTAAAAGCAGTGAAAACTCCCCTTGAGAGACTTTGATTGCTCTCACAAGCCTCTGTATTGGCACTGCAATGTTCATCTTACTATCTTGTGAATTAGTTAAGCTTATCATCAAATTTTCCAAATTGGGTTTTAACAAAGCCAAATAATACCAGCAAAATCACTTGTATGTATGTGGGCAAACACTGAATTATTTGTATTTAACAACGACTTGAATTTAAAGAAACCACAATATTACTTTATTTTGTTGCAATAAGTACAGTTGTTTATTTTGATATTGACTGATACAACTTTATGTTGTAACCAGCTTAAATACACATAAGAAAGACACTATTTCGTAAAATTTAAAATTTTTTTAAATTTCAACATTTGTAATGATTCAGCAAGCTCATTGAAAAGCAACTATGTAAAGAAATATAAAAAAAGCTGAAACTCTTACACTTGACAAATCAAAAATGACGAATGACAAATGACTGGTTAACTTTATTTGTGACGACCTACTTAACTTGTATCAAGCGATGAAAAATTTTTTTATTAACTTGTCTAATGTACTCCCATTCCAACATGGGCAAACTCGTAAAAACCAGGTATTGTTTTTACTCCTGGCTGCTTTGAGCATTGTAGCTACACTCATGCTGTCTTTCCCCTTGTACGCTCAAAATACTCCTCGTTCGCAGACATTTGAGTTACGGGGAGTGTGGTTAACTAATATAGATAGTGATGTCCTGTTTGAGCGCAATCGGCTTCAAGGCGCTTTGCAAACTCTTAAAAACCTCAACTTCAACATAGTGTATCCTACAGTCTGGAATTGGGGTTATACACTTTATCCTAGTAAAGTAGCACAAAGAGTTATCGGGCGATCGCTCGACCCAACCCCCGGATTGCAAGGTCGGGATATGCTCAAGGAAGTTGTTAATGTCGGTCATCGAAAAGGTTTAACAGTCATTCCCTGGTTTGAATTTGGCTTTATGGCACCAGCAGATTCACAACTAGCCAAAAATCGCCCCCAGTGGCTTACGACTCGCCAAGATGGTAGTAAGATTTGGAAGGAAGGCATTCATGACCGGGTTTGGCTAAATCCCTTTCACCCGCAAGTACAACAATTTATACAAGATTTAATTGTTGAATTAGTTAAAAATTACGATATTGACGGCATTCAATTCGATGACCATTTTGGCTTACCCTCAGAACTCGGATATGATGCCTACACGGCTGCATTGTACAAAAAAGAACATAATGGGAAAGCTCCGCCAGCGAATTCAAAAGACCCAGAATGGGTACAGTGGAGAGCCAACAAAATTACTGACTATATGAAGCAAGTCTTTAAAGCTATTAAAGCAACTAAGAACAATTGTCTTGTTTCAGTCGCGCCTAATCCCCAACGCTTCTCCTACGAATTCTTCCTAGCAGATTGGCAACGGTGGGAAAGGATGGGACTTATCGAGGAACTTGTTATACAAGTCTATCGGAATGATTTGAGCGTCTTTATTAGCGAATTAGAATATCCAGAAGTAAAAGCGGCAAAAAGCCATATTCCTGTTAGTATAGGTATTATTACTGGCTTAAAAGGGAAATACGTGCCCGTGAAACAAATAGAAACTCAAGTGCAGAAAGTCCGAGAACGCAATTTTGCCGGAGTCTCCTTCTTTTTCTATGAAACTCTCTGGAATATGACTGACGAAAAGCTACAACAGCGCCAGTTAGCTTTTAAAAAAATCTTTCCCCAACCTGTTGCCTATCCCAATCTGCTAGCAGGGTGGAGACCATAGTCAAGGATAAAGGATGAAGGATAAAGTATGAAAAAACTAATACTTTATCCTTGCTCCTTTATACTTCATACTTTAACTTTATCCGCCGATTCCTAAACGTCCGGCTAACCCTGGAGTTAAGGGTAATAGAGTTGCAATCATCAAGAACAAAGCCAAAAGACCCAAAGCAGCACGTGCGTCATCTGGTTCACTGATTTCATTTAAGCTAGGACGTTCTAAATCTCGTTGTAGGAACAGAATAACAATTGCCCAGTACATAGCTAGTGGAGTACCAAGAGAGACTAACGCCAGCAGAATTAATGTCGCAATAGTTGCCCTTCCTGCTGTTTTGCGTCCGTAAATCGCTTGAACAATGCGACCTCCATCCAGTTGACCTGCAGGCATCAAATTTAGGGCAGTGATAACCAATCCTAGCCAGCCAACTACAACCAGTGGATGTACATCTACTAAGGGTGACTGTAAAGTAGATCCAAGGATAACCCGCGCTAGGGTTCCTACCAAAATGGAACTTGAGAAAAACTGGTTTGGCAATTGAAACAAACTGCCTGGATGGGAAAGCAGTAAACCCGTGACCAGCATTAATAAAGAAATAATTCCCCCAGCCGCAGGTCCTGCTAAGGCAATGTCAAACAAAACTTTGCGGTTTGGTAATAAAGATTCAAAGCGGGTGATTGATGATTACTTGAAAAAGTTTGCGGATTATGAAGAAATGGGTATTCCTGAGTACTGGATTGCGGACTACCCTGCTTTGGGTGGCAAACTGTTCATTGGCAATCCAAAGCAACCCACTCTCTCCATTTATGAATTGATTGAAGGTGAATATCAGCGAGTGACCCAATTTCGCGGAGACGATCGCATTATCTCACCGACTTTTCCTGAATTAAATCTAACTGTGCGGCAAATTTTTCAGGCAAGGGCTTAGTATTGCACTGCACCGCGCCGAACTTGCTTACCAATCCGTGCTACCAACAAAAATAGTTGCCCCACTTTCTAGTTCAGGGTCAGCACTGGCATTAACAATCGCACGAGCAAACTCCTCAACAGTGGGAAGAGAACCCGCTTGTTTTCGGCGAGAGTCAATTAGACCGGGGCTTTGGCGCTGCATGAGTTTGGGTGTAATCGTCCCGTCAATTAAGTCCCCACTGACTACCACTAACTTAATGCCCTTAGTTGCCAACTGTGGAATCTGGGCACGTAAAGCGTCTTCTCCAGCTTTTTTGCTTTGGGCAACTGGCTCATAACCTGTATAAACAGGTTTTTGTCCGTAGAAGTGAGCGAGGTGGCTAGTGATGAAAACAATTCGCCCGCCAACAGGCATCAGAGGTAAGGATAAGTTAACAGCAAGAAGTTGAGCAGTTAGATTCAGGTGCATGGCATAATCTGCTGTCTTATCCTTTTCTAAGCCCCCGCTAGCATTAAGAATGAGGAGGTCAAGGCGACCAAACTGCTCCTGAATCCGTTCGATCATCGCCTGCATCTGGCTTTCATCCGTCATATCAGCTTGAACAACCAAAGCATCACGACCATATCCACGTACCGCATTAGCAATTTCCTCTGCTCGTGAACTTTTGCTGCGATAGTTGATAACTATATCAGCACCTTCAGCCGCTAACATCTGGGCAACGCTTGCGCCAATTCCTCGCGATGCTCCTGTGATGAGGGCTACTTTGGAGTGGAAATTGTTCATTTTTTTGTGCCACTTGAACTATGTGTTCGATCGCAATTGGCATTTTACCAAGTTGAACACTTAATTGAGTCACTCCGCGCACGCTTCGTGACGCGGATTCAGGCAAAACCGTGTTGCAAATGACATAACACCATGTGTCTGTGCATTAATCCACAATGTCCAAAACTGCAAAATCCTGACAATATCTTGTTTTGCCAAGCTTGTGGTTCAGAATTGCTTTTAGAAGGGCAGTATTAAGTAATACTATGTTCGGATGAACACTTACACTAGGTTTGTCGTTGGGATGCATGCGAAGACAGCGCAACTACGAACAAATTATTTTATAAGTTATTAACTGAACATGATATAATTTACACGTTAGGGGAAAATTCGGTTTAAGTCTAAAGATGCATCGTTAAACTCAGGAATGGTCAAAGATTGATTGGGGAGAAAAATTTGCTTGCTAATATAGCTAAATTCGCTTTGAGCATTTTGATAGGGTTGGCTGTAACACTCTAACTGACGAGCATTCAAATTCACAATCCAATAATTACCAATTCCACTTTCTGCATACAACGATAGCTTTGTTGTTTGGTCGTAAGTCAACGTGGAATCAGAAACTTCTATTACGAGCACAATTTCTTGGGGGTAGGGATGATGTGCCAAATAGTCAGTTTCGTTTCCGCGTGCAATAACTGCATCTGGTTCGGGTTCGCTATTGTTCGGTAGAGTTATTGGTTCTTGACATCGCACAACGGCTCTATCACCCAACAATCGATCCAATTGACGGCAAAGTCTGGTTGTAGAAAATGTATGAGATGTCCCCTTGGCTGTCATTTGAATCAACTCTCCTCGAATTAATTCTATACGGTCATCTTCTGTCAAAAAACCGAGTTCAATTAACCGATGATACTCGTCGATGGTAAACCGTTTTGGGGTGACAACAGCCATGAGGTATCCTTTGCGATCGCAAAAAATTCTCTACATTATTTTTCAGCATAACATGGCTGCAATTGTGGCATCTAACATTAATTATTCCTTCAAAGACTTTAGCAGTTGGTTGGGACGTGCAGCTTGTATAGCAGGCAATAGTTCGGGATGATGAACAAACATATAATGCTCGTACTCGAACCAATGCTTCTCCCCTTTCTCTTGGTTGCAAGCTCTGCAAATCACCCAAAAATTTCTAAAGTCCATTGATAACCAAGGATACTGCGATCGCGGTAGTTTATGGTCGATTGTCCTACCACCACATTCAGAGAATTTATGCTCACAAATTGGACAATGCCAATCTGAATGTTCTTTTGCCCAATCCTGACTTTCCTTGGTAGTTCCACACTCGCTGTCACCATTAATGTATCGCCAATTATCAAATTTCTTGTAATCCTCAAAATCCTGGCGAGTCAGTCGGTGATACCGCTTTTTGCCAATCTCATCTGCTAGCTGAAATAATTCTTTAAGCTCCTTGCCCTCTAGATCCACAGTATCCCTCACTAAAGTTTAGCTGTTCGATATGTCTTTTGATTGCGTTTTTGCCAAGATTTCTTAGTTGTTTTCTTGCTATAGTCAATAACCTCAATCTCGGTATCGGGAAATTGCTGCTCTATTAGAGATCCAATTTCAGCAACTTCTTTAGAAAACTGCTGGTTAAACTCTTCTATCTCATTGGGAGTGAGATACTTGTTACCAATACGATCTGCCTCTAAGAACAGTTCTTCTAGAGTCATATCTTCAAATTGGGACTTATCTAAAAATTCCTCAATTTTCTGGTAAAGGTTAATGACATTATTCCATCCAACATTTTTGTAGTTATTATCTTTTAACCACTTCTGGTGTTCCTTTTTGAGTTTCTTTCGATTCTTTGAGTTGGCGCATTGTACCTCACCGTAACTCATTCCATTGAAATCCCTTGTTTGTTTTTTTGGGCGTGCCATTGGCTTGGTACCTTATCCTAATGTCCATCTAAATAGCCTGATTAAAGCTTTTCGGATTTCGCTGTCTTCATATTGAAGAAGCATTTTTGTATCTCTTGCCAACCTAAGTCTGATTTGATCGACTATGTTTTTCAAATCTTTGTTTTCTTTCTTCAACTGTGTGTTAGCTAGTATTATTTCGTCATTTTGAGTGGTTAAAATCTGTACTTTAGAAGATAGAGAACTATTTGTAGAAGATAAGTCTTCAATTTCAGATTGAAGCTTTCTCTGTTCTTCCTCTAAAAGCTTCTTTCTGTTCTCAAGATTTGTCTTGGCTTCCTCTATAGATGCAATAGATTTTTCTAATTGAACGTATTCTGCTTGTAAAGCCTCATATTTACGTTCTGCTTGATTGCGTGCCCTGGCGTACTGAGAATTATTACGTCCTAGAGTAGAGTTCTTGTCAGCATAAGAGCCAACGAGTTTTGCAGCACTCGGTTCTCTATCGAGAAGAGCGAGCAGTCTTTCACACTCTTCCTTAGTCAGTGGCTGACTGATATTCTTATTGATACTAAATTTTGCTTTCAAAGCATTTTGCAAATCATCTTTGGATGCCATTAGTTATCTCCTAAAGCATTGATAGCTTGGCATCCCCGAACAGGGTGAATAAAATTTACTAGCTTCATAACAATCTTGATTCTGAGGCAGTAGAATTCTTTTTAAGATTACTTTTTATAGTGGAAGTACGAGTAGGTTGTGCATAAACAGATGGAGTCAGCACACTGCTAAGTACAAACAAAGCTATGATGTAATTGCTACACGGCAAGTTTAGTTAAATTCCCAGTCGCTCACTGCATTTTCTCCTTTATTGTTTAATATTTACAACATTAACACAATTAGTACTAAGTAGCTACTATGTACTTTCCTACACTAGAAAACAATTAAATTTTGCTTCCCCTAACTGCCTATTCCCCACTCTCTTTTTCAATTCATAAAGTTAATATTACGTCCGGATAAATACTTACAAAAAATACCTTACCCGTCTGATGCTACCCTTTGCAAAGGAAGGGATAAAATTTGGGTATCGTAAGTAATCAGCAGGATAAATTAAATGCAATACACGTTAGAGGGCGAATGTGCAGATGAAACTGGTTTTGCGATCGCTAATCTATATTAAAGAGAAACTGTGGCATCAGCTGAATCACAGAACTTGCAAAGTTATCCTAGTGTTCCTACTGATATGCGTGACAGTACGCATACTGCCATATTGTGTACCCATTCGCTCCACTGATATTGCTCAACAACAACTAGCACTCGAATTTCTTGACCGAAATGGGCTACCTTTGGGAACATTACTGACACGCGACCAAGAGCATACATCTGTAGTGCCATTGAACCAAGTTTCTTCTGTTTTTATCCAAGCTATATTAGCTGCAGAAGATGGAGATTTTTATCATCATGGGGCGTTGGATTTAAAAGCTGCAGCCCGTGCAGTTAAAGATGCAATGTATTCCAGAAAGATTGTTTCCGGTGCTTCCACAGTTACCATGCAGTTAGCACGGATGCTAAATCCAGTCCCCCGTACTCTATCAGGCAAAGTTCAAGAAATTTGGCTTTCCTGGCGCTTAACAGCAGGAATGAGTAAAGACGAAATTCTTTGTGCATATATCAACCGTCTGCCAATGGGAGGGAATATCTATGGTGTGGAAGCAGCAGCCCGTACCTATTTTTCCATACCAGCTAGTGACATCAATCTTGCTCAAGCCAGCCTCCTTGCTGCTATTCCCAATAATCCCACTTACTTCGATCCACTTCACCATTATCCACGTCTGAAGCAGCGCCAAAAATACGTCCTTCATCGTATGGTACAAGACGGGTATGTTACCCCCTCTCAAGCAAAACAAGCATACGCTGAAGAAATTGTGTTTCAATCTCGTCAAAGGGGAATTATTGCTGCACCCCACTTTTTGTTTTGGTTGTCTGCTCAAATCCACCCAACTCCTTCCCGCCGGGACAAGGCGGAATGGAAATCTAACCCAATCCTGACGACTATAGATCTTCCTTTACAGCAGTTTGTGGAAGCACAGGTGCAGGTAGTGATTTCTACCCTCGCTAACAACAATGTTCATCATGCAGCTGCTTTGGTTATTGACAACCACACTGGGGAAGTTTTGGCTTATGTGGGTTCACCTGACTATTTTGATGAAACAAAGCTAGGACGCAATGATGGAGTACAAGCATTGCGTCAACCGGGTTCTACCCTCAAACCATTTCTGTATGAGTTGGCTTTGGAGAAAGGTCTCATCCGCCCGAATACCATCTTGGCTGATGTACCTGCTCACTACGCAATTCCCGGAGCGAAACTGTACAGCCCAACAGATTATAATAAAAGATTTTTAGGGCCAGTGCGGGTGCGTGTTGCTTTGGCGAATTCTTTGAATATTCCAGCGATACGGGTGTTAGAAAAGGTAGGTGTGCCAACTTTTCTCAATCGTCTTCACCAACTGGGCTTTGAACATCTCACCCAGTCACCAGAGTACTATGGGTTGGGGTTAACTCTCGGTAGTGGTGAGGTCAGTTTGTGGGAGTTAGCCCGTGCTTATCTTACTATGGCACGAGAAGGAGAAGTTACGCCGCTCCTCACTACACTTTCTCATTTTTCAAGCCAAAATCCAAAATCTCACATCCAAAATCCAACGACATGGCAACTTATGACAGATATGTTAAGCGATCGCCATGCCCGTGCAACTGCATTTGGTGTAGATTCAGTACTGAATTTACCGTTTCCGACTGCTGTTAAAACTGGGACTTCCTCTAATTTTCGCGACACTTGGACGGTTGGATTTACGACTGACTACACTGTAGCAACTTGGGTAGGCAATTTTGATGGCGATCCCATGCGTCAGGTTTCCGGTGTGACTGGTGCAGCACCATTATGGAATCGAATCATGTTACACCTGCACCAGAAGCAAGAACCATTCGGTTTTACTCCTCCAGAAGGTATGGTACAACTACCTATTTGTGCTGTTTCCGGGTTAAAACCAACACCAGATTGTTCTTCAGTGGTACGGGAGTATTTTTATCCAGAAACCGTCCAAGATTACCAGCACCAAAACCAATTTCAATTATCTCACGAGTATGATGATTGGTTGGCAAAGCAAGAGCAACCTGGGTTGACTTCAAGCCAGTTCAAGATTGTATCTCCCCATCAGGGCGATTTGTTCTTGCTGTATCCGGGTGATGAAGCAAAACAAAGACTGGAGTTCAAATTAGCAGGGACATCAAAAGCAACCGTAGAGTGGTGGTTAAATGGTGAAAAGCTAGGGACGGATTCTTCTGGTTCTGTCTTTTGGAATCTGCGTCCTGGGAAGTGGGTCTTGGAAGCCAGTAGTGGTGGAATGAGCGATCGCGTAACTTTTCAAGTGGAATTTGCTACTCTTAAGCCTACACGTCGGGGGTTTTCAGTAAAGTAAGCTCGGTTTTTCATCTGTCGCGTAAGCTATCATTTTGCATTTTTTACTAAAATACAGTATATTGATTAAATTACCGTAGTATAAATCAAGAAATATCTTCAAAAATTTCAAATAACACTCATGACTCATACTGAAATTCTGACTTCTAACGTTAAAATCCCCAATGGAGATTTACAAATAGAGGCTTACTTGGCTCAACCCGCAACAGTAGGTGCTGTTCCTGCTGTTATCGTGGTTCAAGAAATTTTTGGTGTCAATAATCACATTAGGGAAGTCACAGAGCGCTTGGCTAAAGAAGGATATGTTGCGATCGCGCCTGCTTTGTTTCAACGTATTGCTCCCGGTTTTGAGGCTGGATACACCCCAGAAGATATTCAGCTAGCAAGACAGTATAAAGACCAAACCAAAGCCGAAGAATTGTTGAGCGATATTCAAGCCACGATTGCCTATCTAAAAAGCTTGCCAAACGTTAATAAGGATGCAATTGGTTCCATTGGTTTCTGTTTTGGCGGGCATGTGGTTTATCTAGCCGGAGTTTTACCAGATATCAAAGCCATAGCCTCGTTCTATGGTGGTGGGATTGCAACCTCAACTCCTGGCGGTGGTGTGCCTACTATCTCGCGCACTTATGAAATTAAAGGTACGATTTACGCATTCTTTGGGACTCAAGATGCTGCAATTCCCCAAGAACAAACCGAACAAATCGAAGCAGAGTTGAAGAAATACAAAATTCCCCATCGAGTATTTCGCTATGATGCAGGTCATGGGTTCTTCTGCGATCGCCGTTCTAGTTATAATGCAGAAACTGCTGCTGATGCTTGGAAACACGTTTTGGAACTTTTTCAAACGAATCTTCAACCTCTCAAACAGGCTGTTCGCCAGTAAGCCCATCTGCAATTGAACACACATTCAAATCTATGAGGTTGTCTTGAGATAGCTTGTTCTTGAGCTTTCTCATATCTGTATTAGTTGAGACTTGTATATCGAGTTAGAGGTAAAAAATTCATGAGCCAAATCTTGAAAGAAGTTCTGTCTGCCAACCAGACCCATGCCGAAAATTTTGGTGAAAAAGGTCAACTGTCAATCCTGCCTGCTCGAAGGTTTTTAATTCTAACCTGTATGGATGCTCGCTTAGATCCTGCCAAATTTGCTGGATTATCGGAAGGGGATGCCCACGTGATCCGTAATGCAGGAGGGCGTGCGAGTGATGATGCTATTCGTTCTTTAGTTATTTCTTACAAGCTTTTGGGGACTCGCGAGTGGTTTGTGATTCACCATAATGAATGTGGTATGGAAACTTTTACTAATGAAATCATGCGTAATTTATTAGCTAGTAGTTTAGAAACAGCGAGACTAGATGAGTCTGGTTGGCATGATATTGGCAAGGAAGGAGGTTCAACAGCAGGGGAATATATTGACTGGCTGACCATCAGTGACCAGGCAAAAAGTGTTTATGAAGATGTCAAGCGTATCCGTTTCCATCCTCTAGTTCCCCGTAGTATTTCTATATATGGATTTATATATGATGTAAAAACTGGAAAATTGATTGAGGTACCTGAAGCAACAGAGATTGGTAGGGCATCATGAAAAAACAACTTAGCTATCTTTACTCTAAGTCTTTATCTTTTGTCCACATGCATAAATAAAATAATTATCAGTTATGTTCACATCTACATCAAAGCCAGATTCTGTTAATTTCTTCTGAAGTTGTTCTCGTTGATAAAAAATTTTTACTACCTGAAATTCTCGCCCATCATTTAATTTACGTTGATTGTAGATATTATTATTGTTTTCTAAAATATGATTTTTGGCTGTTGATGTAGGTGAAAAACGAGAATCAATAATAAATACTTTTCCTCCTACACGTACTGATTCATAAATTTTAGTTAAAAACGAATCGAGTAAGATTGGTGGTACGTGAGATAGCCAGAAAGAGAAAAAGACTAAATCATATTCTATGTTTGGTTCCCAAGCAAATAAATCTCTTTGTTGGTATTCAACCTTTGCATTACCTAACTTTCTGCGATTAATCTCTATAACTTCTGACGAAGCATCAATTGCAGTAATTTTATTGCCAATTTTTAAAAGTTCTTGCGTCCAAATTCCCGTACCGCATGCCAACTCTAAAATATTGTCCACATTCCCAACTTTGTACAGAGCCTCTCTAACAACAGCAACTTCATCAAACCAAATTTGATTGATTTCCTGACCCCGGTCGTATCGCCCTTGCCTGTAAAACCATTGGTCGTACTCGTCAGCCCTAGCACTATAGTAAGCAATTTGCTCTTGAATAATCGCATGCGTCATTGTTCAAATTCCATTTGGTAGATGGATACTTACCCACAGCAGTTACTTGCGGAGGGAGAACTCCACCAATGCACTGCCTCCTCAATGTACTGATAAAGCTTATTTTATACTTCAACTTCATACTTTATACTTCATTTATTAGAGGCTAATTTTATTGAAGAAAAATTAACTTTTGCTTAAAAATATTTACTTACTGATGTACGATACCACAAAAATACGGTAAATAAATAAAAATTACGTATTATCCGGGGGCAATTGAATGAGCAAGTGGCAACAAACAAACAAAACAAGGGCTGATTGGATAAGGCAATTTCAGACTTATGTTGTTAAAGCTGTGCAGGCTGTTAGACAATGGAGCACTAAAGCTAGAAGAGGTTGGTTCAACAAATATTCTTTTGGAGGCTTTTTAAGCCTTGTTTTGGTAGGAGCTGGCTTGAGTATAGTGGTTGCTGCTTCTGCTGCAAGTATTAGCAATCCTTCAGAAGGGATACATTCTGGAAGCAGTGGCAATCTTATTGCTCAACAGAAGAATATTAAACTTAACCTTGTTTCCTTCTCTGTCACCCAAGCCGCACATGACAAGATTATTCCTCAATTTGTAGAAAAGTGGAAAAAAGAGCGTAACCAAAATGTTACCTTTCAGCAGAGTTATGGTGCTTCTAGCGCTCAAGCTCTTTCAGTTATTGAGGGAGGATTAGAAGCTGATGTTGTCCATCTATCCCTTGCACCAGACATCCATAAGATTGAACGAGCAGGATTGATTCAACCAGGTTGGGAGAAAGAATTTCCTAACAGCAGCATCGTCAGCAAGTCTGTCGTCGCAATTGTAACCCGTCAAGGTAATCCCAAAGGCATCAAATCATGGGTAGATTTAGCAAACAACGGAGTCAACGTGATGACACCAAACCCGATAACGTCTGGTAGCGCACGCTGGAACTTCTTAGCCTTGTGGAATGCAGCTATCAAAGCCGGAAGAGATGAGTCTAAGGCATTAGACTTTGTCAGCAACGTCTATAAAAATGCTCCTGACTTGCCTGAAAGCGCCCGTAACGCAACTGATGCCTTTTTCAAGGGAGGCAAAGGAGATGCCCTAATTACTTATGAAAATGAAGTGATTTTGAAATCTCTCAAAGGTGAAAAACCTTCATACTTCATTCCTGATGTCAATTTCTCAATTGACAACCCAGTTGCTATTGTTGATAAGAACGTAGATAAGCACGGTACCCGTGAAGTGGCAGAAGCATTCATCAAGTATCTATATACTCCAGAAGCTCAACAGGTATTTGCCCAAATTGGTTACCGACCGATTAATCCGAGCCTCGCACAAAAAAAAGAGTTTGTTGATAGGTACCCTCAGGTGAAAAATTTGTCAACAACTAATAACTATGGCGGTTGGGTAGCCATTCAGAAAAAGTTTTTTGATGATAACGGCATTTTTGCTAAAATTATGCGTAACGTCAATGCAAGTGCCAACAAAAATTTGACTTAAGGTAGTCTCGCTTTCGTTTCTTACTTGCTTGATACTCCCAATCATCCAATGACTTCTATTAGCCAAGACGTTAAGTGGATGTGGAAAAGTACAGATATGTAACGTTTCTACATTTGTGGATTCCAAGCAAGTAAGAAGCGCTACAATACCAAAAATGGAATATCAACAAGAAAATTAAACTAGCATAACAAACTTGCAAGTTGTGGGTGAAGAATTTTCGCACGTTCCTATTATAGATATCAGTGCGCTAGTGTCCAAAACTGGCGGCAGGGATGCAGTAGCTACTCAAATCGGACAAGCGTGCCGTGAGTGGGGTTTCTTTTACATTATCGGACACGGAGTTGACGAAGAGCTACAGCAACGGCTCGAGAATCTCAGCCGACAGTTTTTTGCTCAAGATATTGAAACTAAACTTGAGATTCGTATGGCTGTTGGTGGGAGAGCATGGCGCGGATACTTCCCGGTCGGCGGCGAATTGACATCAGGTAAGCCAGATTTGAAGGAGGGTATTTACTTTGGTGCAGAACTGGAGGAGAATCACCCACTTGTCAAAGCTCAAACCCCAATGCACGGTCGTAACCTTTTTCCATCAAGTATCCCTCATCTGGGTAAGACAGTACTTGAGTATATGGAGGCAATGACCAAACTAGGGCATCAGCTCATGGCTGGTATTGCTCTTAGCCTTGGATTAGAAGAGTCTTACTTTGCCGATCGCTATACAGCAGACCCACTGATGTTATTTCGTATTTTTAATTACCCTCCTAACCCACCATTATCTGAAGATGAACTGCATTGGGGCGTTGGCGAACATACTGATTACGGAGTATTAACTATTCTTAAACAGGATGATGTAGGCGGGTTGCAAGTAAAGTCAAAGTCTGGCTGGATAGATGCACCTCCCATTCCTAATTCATTTGTATGCAACATTGGGGATATGCTCGATCGCATGACCCAAGGGCTGTATCGCTCAACACCACATCGCGTTCACAATTTGTCGGGACGAGATCGTCTGTCGTTTCCATTCTTCTTCGACCCCAACTTTAATACTGAAGTAAAACCTATTGAACTAGATGGAGTGGTAGCCAAAGACGACAAAAACGAACGCTGGGATAAGGCTAGCGTTCATGAGTTTCGCGGAACCTATGGCGATTACCTGTTGAGCAAGGTGTCAAAGGTGTTCCCAGAATTGCGTCAAGATGTGCTGTAAATTTATTGAGAAAACTACTTCTATGTTTTAGAAAAGCTGTATGATATACTAAAAATACGGTAAATCTATAGATAATTAGTTATATACTGGCTATCTTTCATAGATACCTGCCAGTCTAACTATTGAATTCCAGGGCTCAAAGTAGTTTGCTCTGTATTACTGTGCCCATATAAGTTGTGTAATCCATATTGGTCTGGAACAAACAGACAGTTTTGGAAATAATGACAAATGACAAGGACAGGATTTCATGAGTAAAATACAACTTTACTTCGCCAAAGCCTCTACTTTCTCTCAACGCACTCGTGTTGTTTTGCAAGAAAAAGGAATTGACTTCACCCCGAGTGAAATTGACTTACAGAACAAACCAGATGGGGTCACACAGA
>NZ_BAAFZH010000079.1:0-120082 GCF_054684315.1 Scytonema sp. NUACC21
AGAAATGGAAGCTTTAACAGCCGTTTCCGTTGCTGCTTTGACTCTGTATGATATGGCAAAAGGCCTGGAAAAATCGATTCAAATAGAATCAATTCAGTTGCTAAGCAAAACTGGCGGGAAATCAGGAAGTTATTCCCGACCAGGTTAAGGTTAAACTTTATACAATATCTCCTACTGCTTCGCTGACATCAGTGGGAGCTTGGTAGTCCTTATCGGGAATTTGTTGCAATACAGAAATAGCGTTGTCGTCAGCACCGTTCTGCTGTGCGTGTTTAATCAATTGTTCCTTTTTAACAGGATAATCAACACCTTTCAAGTGTTTTTGTAGTTGGATGGGATTGAGCTTAGCCATTTTTATCCACCTCTAAACGTTTCTTCCATCTTGGCAAGTGAATGTACTGGCTACCTCTATCAAATAGCTTACAGAGCCACTGTGTAAGATTTATTGCGTTGGATAGATATCGGATATTTGAGAGCCTCAAATAACTTCACGGAAGATTATCGGGATCAACACCAAGGGAACGCAAATAAGCTGATAACTGCTCAGCCCTTTGGCGTTCTTGTTCAGCCCTTTGGCGTTCTTGTTCAGCCTTTTGGCGTTCTTGTTCTAACAGTAATTCAGCCTGTGTTGCTCGTTGCTCTCGTTCCACCGATGTTAAAAATCTTTGACCATCTGGACTGTAGATAATAAGTTCACCTTGTGTAATATCAAACCTAATTCCCAAACGCGGGCTAACCCATCGATCCATTTGCCAAAGCTTTTGTAGGTTCTCCCCTTGCCGCAACCATCCATCAAGTTGATAGTTGTCTGGGTCGTATATGTAGTACTCCTCGACACCATAAGTATTATAAAATTCCAGCTTACGGTTCATTTCATCAGTACTATTGCTGGGGGAGAGAATTTCAAATACAACTTGGGGTGGAATATTCTCCTCGTTCCACTGACGGTAGGAACGGCGTTTGCCCTTTGGTCTACCAAAGACAACCATCACATCTGGCGCTACTGCTGGAATAATTTGCGATCGCACGGGATACCAAAGTAAATCTCCTGCAATAAAAACATTTTCATCAGCAGCAAACAGAATCTCCAAATTCTCTTTGATAATAACTATCCAACGAAACTGCTCTGTATTATCCGCCATTGGTTTGCCGTCACTGCTGGGAAAGAGGATATCCTCATCAACTTGCGAAAAGGTTGTCATTGATTTTACCCCAGATTGTTTATACTTCAATTTTAAGCCAATCAGATTTGTAAGGTGGACGCTAACCGGACTCGCAAAAACTTTAAAATGAATCAGATGTCTACGACGTGTAATAAATATTTATGCCTCCTCGTTGGCCCCGTAAACCCGACCGCAAAGACCCTGCTTACCGCAAGTTAGATGACCGAATGAATTTTGCAGTTCATGTGGCAATATTCGCATTGTTTAATTCAGGTTTGTGGTTTTTCCATAACCTAAATAATGCAACCTGGGAGTGGTTACCTTGGTTGACTGCAAGTTGGTTAGTCGTATTGTTAGTCCATCTAATTTATATTTCAGCGATCGCTAATTACTCAGAAACACCACCTACATCCACCTGAAGAAGGACTGGTTAAGCTGGGGCGATTGTAACTTGTGGTGGTAGAGCTTGGTCGATAAATGAGCGATAATCTTAATTGAGATGAGAGATTAAACTCATTATATAGGGTTATATTTATGGCTCCAACTAACACCACAGAATTACTAGAAGCCCTAGCTGCAGAAATTGGCGAAAGCGTTTACATAGATATTGCCAAGTGGCATCTTTATTTATCAGATGCCAAACTGCATACAGTAGTAGCGGAACAAGTGTACCCCTTAATTACCGCTAGCAAAACTGTGGAAGAAGAGGATGTTATAGAAGTTTTACAATCTATTCCAGTCAAGATTGGTGGCGGTAGAAAAGAACTTCCTCTGATTGATTTACTACCAGTACAATGCCAGGTTAATTTAGTAGATATTTTAGAAAAATATCAGCAGGAAATGTAATTAAATTGTTACGGGCACTCAGTTAATCACAATAACAAATTTCCAGGTAAATTTAAGGAGGATTATTTTATGCTTTTACAACTCAAGGATAGTGGTGAACTCGTCAAAGTTGTTGATGTTCAGGAATTGATAAATCCCAATACTGATACGATCCGCGCACAAGAACAAGAAGGTCAAGAAGAACAGCAAGCGGATTCTTATAAAAAAGACAATCTCGTTTTTCCTTCTGGTGAAAATCTACCACGTTGTTGGATGGATGCCAATTACAGAAATAGTACGAATTAGTCATCTTACCAACTTCATCAGATTCTGAATATTAGGGTTTATCCAACCTTCCTTAAAATAGTGCCAACCTAATTCTAGTGGATGCTTGTGGTTGGGAAATTCTAGTGGTACGGGCGTCTCGCCCGTAACCAGTCTACCTCAAGATAAAAATACCATATTAAAAGAGCATATTTAACCAATCGCTGAAGACTTCTCTACACCATTAATTTCTTCACCTTCACCACGGGGAAAAAACCGCTTTGTTATCCAGTAAGTAAAAATGTGAGAAAGTAATCCCATTGGACCGGCAAATAAACAAAGTATCAGTGAATGGATTGTCCAAATCCCCGTTTTCTGTCCTTCTAGGTAAATGTAGCGCCCTGTAAATAAGTCCAAAGTTAAAAAATGAATCCAACCAGTAGCTGTCACTTTTTCATCTGCAAACAACCGCGCAAGATCCGCTAACTGAGGACTTGAAAAAGCTTGAGCAGATTCTGGTGTGATACTGGCAATAAATAAATACAAATATGCTGCAGCTAGTGGAACGAAAGGAATATAAGACTCCATGACCCTTTTTGTAACGTTCCATCTAGGCAGTAATATCATTGAAATCCAAAAGGGCAAAACAAAAAAATTGGCAATATTGAAAATTTGCTCGACAGACATAAATAATTGAAAATTCCAACTTAGTAGGGTGGGCAGTGCCCACAAAATCATATCACAATGGGAAAGGTCTATCTTAATATCGACTTGACCTACCAACTCTACAAAGATGTTAATTGTGATTCTATGCTAGAAGAGTTAAGAGCGCGACCAATAAAAACAAGGCGGGTTTGTTTTGGTTCTTGTGGTTTCCAAGGGCGATCGTAGAATTGTTCAAACCGATTGCCTACACCTTGCATCACCAAACGCATAGATTTATTTGGTACTGCCACAAAGCCCTTAATCCTATATATCTCTTGCTGTTGCGCCAGGACTTGTAACTGAGACACAAGTTTCTGTGGGTCAAAGGCACGGTCTAGAATCAGGTAAGTAGAAGTAATCTCGTCATCGTGGTCATGTTCTTCTTCTGTGTCGTGGTGGCTTGGGCGAGTCTCTAAGTTATCTTCAACTGCAGCTTGGAATCCCAGTAAAACAGAGGCATCAAGTTGACCGTAATTGCTTTCTACAACTTTCACACCTCTGGGTAATTCTTGTTGAACTAACTGTTCAACAGTTGTCTTAGAAGACTCATCAACTAAATCGGTTTTATTCAACACCACTAAATCCGCACAAGCCAGCTGGTCTTCAAACAGTTCTTGTAATGGTGTTTCGTGTTCCAAACTATCGTCTGCTTGCCGTTGTGCTTCCACTGCCTCTGGGTTACTGGCAAATGTCCCAGCAGCAACTGCTGCACAATCTACCACCGTAATAACAGCATCCACTGTGGCTGCATTGCGAATTTCATGCCAGCGAAAAGCTTTTACCAAGGGTTTTGGCAGTGCTAAACCAGAAGTTTCTATCAAAATGCAATCAATACTATCTCTACGCTTAATTAACTGTTGCATTGTAGGTAAAAATTCTTCCTGCACTGTACAGCACAAACAGCCATTTGTTAATTCAAAAATGTTATCGCTGGTATCATCTTCTGGGCAAATTTGACAAGTTTTTAATAATTCACCATCAATACCAAGTTCGCCGAATTCATTAACTAACACGGCAATGCGCCGTCCTTGGTTATTTTGTAGTAAGTGGCGAATGAGGGTAGTTTTACCACTCCCTAAAAATCCAGTGATGATAGTAACGGGAATTTTTGCTGCCATTTTTATGTTTATAAAGTCCAATATCTAGAATCAAGGGTGTTGGTAAGTAGGATGACATAAATTAAAGTTAACTCATGAGGACCGTCCTTAGTCATTTGTCATTGGTTATTAGTAAGGTTTCAGATCCATTTACATTTTGTAACTCCTGTCTGTTTATTCACGCCGACTGACTTAATTAGTCGTTATTTGTGTGAATGAGCCACTTAAAACTTTGCTCAAAAGCTGTAGGGGCTACCTCTCCGCGACTCCCTACTTCGCTAGGGTAATCCCAGAGGTGCTGCCCCTACAATTGATAAAACTTTGTGGCTTATGGTGCTGTTATTCGACAGTTGCTAGCTCGGTACTGCCGCGTGTACGACGCTTTGTCAGAGTATTGTACAGCATTTGACCAATGGCTTTAATAAGATTGCCTTCCAACTCTTGGAACATTTTCATGTTCATGCCAAAAGCAGCGTTGGCTTCATCAACAATCCGAGAGGCTGTAGCATCATTTATTGGGAGTTCGTCCAATGCCTGACGGTATTTAGCTTTAAATGCCTTTTCATCAGGAATTTCATCAAATTCATAAAAGGCGGTACCTTGTCCGTCGGAAAGGTTCATTGCTGTTTGGGCAATCCCCTTGAGAATTTGTCCGCCAGACAAGTCTCCCAGATAACGGGTGTAGGAGTGAGCTACTAATAATTCAGGTTCTTTTTCCGAAACTACCCGGATGCGCTCTAAGTACGCTTCACCTGCAGGAGATAGTTGAATTTGCTCCCGCCAGTTGCTTCCATAGTAGTAGTTGAGATCCTGCTCTAAAGTGTGCTTGCGGTAAAGTTGGGGAAAATTGATTTTAGAAATAATTGGATGGTTCTGGTGCTTCTCCATCTCTTCTTCAATGGTTGAGTAGATGAAGTAGAAGTTAGCCACGAGTTTGCGATAGGAGTTTTTCTCAACGACTCCTTTTAAAAAGCACTTGACAAATCCAACATTTTCTGCCATCGTGTGGGCTTTTTTTGTCCCTACACGCAATTTTGTTGCTAAATTGCTGCTCATATTAAATTGCTCAACTTTAAAAAGTCAACTGCCGGAGATGGATTTACGAACGGCTACAAAAGCCACTAAAACGTTACAGTAGAACTATTTGATGAGAATTTCTATTAATATTTTTTAAGTTTTTAAGCTTAGTATTCAATTATACATATAATGTCATAAGAAGTATAAACCTATATTTTCACTACTCGAAGTCTTCTGAGCCCTGTCTTAACGATGCTTGTGTACGATTATTTACAATTTTAGCGTAAATTTTTACAAAAAAGTAACTAAAAATACATAACGGTCAAAGTTTAAGTTTATAACCTCTGCCATAGAGAGATAAAATTTCAAGTCTGGGAATAATTTGTCACAAATCATTAAGGTAATCATCTAGTTCAGTGCTATTGCTGAATTTACAAAATCTTTACAATAACATCATCAGGAATATAAGTATTTTTGCTGAAAAAGGCGACAAATTGGCATAAATTTATAGAGGTAAAAATTAGTAAAATGTCCTGAGGAAAAGGTATATGAAGGGAATTGTTGAATGAAGTTTAAAGTGTTATTCTCCAGTGTGACTGTGTAGAGATATTTAAATTATGGTATCATTTATAACGCAAAATCAAGGCGGTATTTCTGAGGAATCAGCTTCTCAAGGCAATGATAATAAGGAAAATTTTGGTCTGGATTTAATATCGCTGCCTGGTACCCCTCTGTTTGGAACAGATGGAATTCGGGGGCGCGTAGGAGAACTGTTAACTGCACCCCTAGCATTACAAGTTGGTTTTTGGGCTGGAGTGGTTTTGCGTAGCCAAGTTTCTCACCCAGGACCAGTGCTCCTCGGGCAGGACTCCAGGAACTCCAGCGATATGCTTGCTACGGCTTTAAGTGCGGGGTTAACAGCAGCAGGGCTAGAGGTTTGGTATTTGGGTTTATGCCCCACTCCCTGTGTTGCGTTTATCAGCAGTACGAGTGATGCCATTGGGGGAGTGATGATATCTGCAAGTCATAACCCGCCAGAAGATAATGGTATTAAAATTTTTGGCGCAGATGGTTTGAAGTTACCCCAAGCATTGCAGGCAGAAATTGAAGCAGGGTTGCGGGGATTAACACCATATCCGGTACTTCGCGATCGCGGACAGCACTACTCTCGCCCAGATCTGGTGGAAAATTACGCTCGGGCTTTGAAAAAACCACTGCACGGTAGTGTGAATTTTCAAGGCATGAGAATTGTTTTAGATTTAGCGTGGGGAGCAGCCGTTGGTCTAGCACCCTCAGTATTTGAGGAATTAGGGGCAGAAGTTGTTTGCTTGCACAATCAAGCAGATGGCGATCGCATCAATGTGAATTGCGGTTCCACTCACTTAGACATTTTGCAAGCAACGGTTAATGAATACCAAGCCGATCTGGGCTTTGCCTTTGATGGCGATGCAGATCGCGTTTTGGCTGTAGACAATACGGGTCGTCAAGTCAATGGTGATTACATCCTCTACCTTTGGGGACGCTGCTTGCAGCAAAAGCAAGAACTACCAGACAACTTGATTGTTTCCACCGTCATGGCAAACCTTGGCTTTGAGAGAGCGTGGAAACAAGCAGGTGGTAAATTGATTCGTACAGCAGTTGGCGACCAGTACGTGCAAGCAGAAATGCTGCGGACAGGGGGAATGCTTGGAGGCGAACAGTCAGGTCACATTCTTTGCCGTCACTATGGCATTACCGGAGATGGTTTGTTAACAGCACTACACCTAGCAGCCTTGGTTCAACAAGCAGGTGTTCCCCTATCGGAAATGGTAGATCGGAGCTTTCACACATACCCACAATTCTTGCGGAACGTGCGAGTAGAAGATAGGTCAAAGCGTATTGCGTGGAAAGAGTGCCAACCTTTACAACAAGCTATTGCCCGCGCCGAAGCCGCCATGAGTGATGCTGGAAGAATTCTAGTCCGCGCCTCCGGTACCGAACCAGTCATCCGAGTTATGGTAGAAGCCGAAGATTCCGAACTCGCTAACTATTGGACAAATGAATTGGTATTACAAGTCCAGCAACACTTGGCAGATTAACTCGTAAGTCACTGACCCCCGAATAGAACCGTAGGGTGGGCACCGCCCACCACAGCCAGTACAAATAACAGCATGAAGCCCGCGCAGGCGGGCTTTGTTTGTTTGGCTGCCACTTCAGTTAGAAATACGAAATTTCTGTAAAATTTATATAAAATTTTCATAATTTTTTTCCAAAGATTAACGTTAAGATCCTATTAAGTCGCTCAAATGCGTAAAACCCATACAACCCTGACCTCTGTATGGAAATGGAAGCCTTTAGAAATCTCGACCAGTAATTCCCATTGCTTAGAAAAAGTAGTTTCGCAGTCTTTGGCTTATGCTAGTTTTTGTGGTGCCGCTAAAAAGCCCACAAGTTTCAAAATCTTGGGAGCTTGTGACTCAACTATTTGAGAGGTGCGTGCGATCGCTCTGCAATCAAACTTCACAAGAATACAGAGTAATTGTTGTTTGTCACGAACGTCCGCGTCTTGATTTTCGACATCCTAAAATCACCTATATTGAAGTTGATTTTCCACCAGCAAACGAAGCAGATGATTTCTGTAGGGGGCATACAGACAAGGGGCGCAAAATCCTTAAAGGATTAGTTCACGCTCGAGAATTTTTACCAACTCATACAATGGCAGTTGATGCTGACGATTGTGTCAGCAAGTACTTGGCAGAGTTTGTCAATCAAAATCCTGATTGTAATGGGTGGTTTGTCAACAGAGGCTACAAATATCAAAACGGTAGTGATTTTGTCTTCCTGAAACGAAGAAATTTTTACAAGATGTGTGGAACCAGCAACATCATCAAGTATGAGTTAAATCAACTACCTGAGAACCCAGAATACAATAGAGGCTATGGATACTACAAATTCTACGTAGATCATGAAAAAGTCAGACAAACACTAGCTCATGAAGGAAACCCTCTAAAACCACTACCTTTCCCAGGTGCCGTCTACATAGTCGCTACTGGAGAAAATCTGTATTACGGAACGACGAAACTGACGTTTAATATCCTCAATCGCAAATCGCTGAACCAATCGATGCTTGAGGAATTTAACCTATACCCATTAAGACAAAATTCAGTTATAACAGAAACAACGTATTCAAGATGACCCCTGTGAAACCCGAGATAATTATAGCTGACTCACGGGTATATTTGCAGCAAGGTCATGCTGAAATCAAAAGTAAAAGGCAAGAAATCCAAAAAAACAAAAAAGCAGCAGAAAGAGGAAACGCCAGCTCTTAGCCTCAAAGAACGGCTAGCACAAAAGCGAAAAGCTGCACAGGCAAGAAAAGAATTTACCAATCTTTTTTCCACCGCCGTCGCAGGCGGTATCTTTGTTGGCATTCTCTTGGCTCTTATTGGAGGAATTAAGGCAGCAGTTCCGGGTATATTGGGAATCATTACCCTGTCTTTATCGTACAAATATCCCCGCCAAGCGCTTTTTGCTTTCCTGATTTATATGCCCTTTAGCGGTACTATTACTTACTACATTGGTAGCAGTCCCATACTCCAACTTGCTAAAGATTCCTTCTACATTCCAGTAGTCATTGCACTTTGGCAGGCATGCAGCAAGCAGAAACAACCCTTTATTATCCCCAAAGCCATTAAAACTCCATTCTTTATTTTGTTGGGCTTATGCGTGCTGACACTATTATTTGTCAATGGGATGCAGCAATTTAGCCCGCCTACAAGTGGTATAGGAAGCGGACCCAACGAAAAACCGTTTTTCATGGGTATTTTGGGTCTGAAAGTATTTATAGGCTACATACCCCTAATAACTTGCGCTTACTATTTAATACGCAACAAACGAGATTTTTTATTTTTCTCACGGATGCAGGTTGTTATTATACTCATCTGCTGTGGATTGGGATTTATCCAGTATATGCTACTGCTAACTGGGGTCTGCCAAGGCACAAGAAATCTACAAGGTGCTGCCTTATTCAAGGCATCAATTGAAGCCCGTTGTTATTTTGGGGGTTCTCTAGTCTACAGCCCCGATCAAGGGATGATTCGCTTACCAGGAACCTTTGTTGCACCTTGGCAGTGGGCTTGGTTCTTGATTTCTAGCACCTTTTTTAGCTTTGCCTCTGGTTTTAGCGATCCTTCTATTATTTGGCGTTTTATCAGTTTGGGTTCCATCGCCGCAGTCTTTATCAACGCAGTGATCTCCGGACAGAGAATAGCTTTAGCATTGGTACCCATCTGCTTTGTAGCTTTGCTATTGCTAACAGGTCAACTTCGTAACCTGAAGCGGTTTATCCCTATAGGAGTAGGGCTTGCACTTATCTTGGGGATTGCTGTAGTGAGCAACCCTGCAGTTCTAGAAGAAAGGACAGCAAGTTTTAATGAACGATGGGAGGCTTCACCACCATACGAGTTTATTACACAACAATTTGAGGAATCTTTCAAAGAACAAAGAGGAATTTTAGGCAATGGCTTGGGTCGCGCCACAAACTCAGCCCGTGCAATGGGTGAAACCAGGCTAATTGAAACCTATTATCCTAAAGTCCTCTATGAAGTTGGCCCATTAGGAACCTTGGCTTTTCTGGCTTTGGTCACAACTCTAACAATCACTTGTTACAGAACGAATCGTCTGGTAAAAAACCGTAATTTCCGCAGTTACGGATCGGCTTTATGGGTGTTTATATTGTTTATTAGTTACAACACCTACTACTATCCTTTGGATGTCGATCCAGTGGCTGTGTATTACTGGTTTGCTGCTGGTGTTCTCTTGAAATTACCAGTGATAGATAAACAAGAGAAAGAAAATTCTGAAAATTCCGAGCAAAAACAGTCGAAGAAAAAAACAGTAAAAGCACTATTGAACTAAATTGAATTTAAATTACAGGTAAGCAAAGATGGTCAAGGTTCTCATCACAGGTATAAAGCATTTAAGCAATAATAATCTGCCTCGGAAATCCCGGCATAAAGTAGTGCATGCTAAACCTTTTCCTTCAGGGAGATATCCTTTGGAAAAAGTTTGGCATCCTTTATCAAGCTTTAGTTTCTGGAGACCCATCTGGAGACAACACCAAATTATTCATTCTTTTAACAAAATTATAGAAACAAAAAAAACTTGGTTTATCACTTTTGAAGATCATTCCTTTTTATATATAAATCCCCGCAATAAGGTTGAAGCTCTAGCTTATGAACACTTAAACAATCGCTTGGGATTAGAAAATTGTAAAAAAATGATTGCCATATCAGATTATGCGAACATGAGATGTTTGACTTGGCTTGATAAAATTAACAGAGATTTATTGGAAAAAGTGGTTCGTAAAGTTATTGTTATTCAGCCTAACTTTCCAGTTAGAGTAACATCTCCTAAAAGTTACAAAAAGTCCCAGAGATTGCAGCTGTTATTTGTAGGGAATCACCTAGCTAGAAAAGGTGGAATCGTCGCTTTAAGACTGGCAAAGAAAGCAGAAAAAATGGGTTTACCTATTGATGTGCATATAATATCTGAACTGAAACACGGGTCAGGAGTCCCTACAGATTTTCCAGATAAGTCAAAGTATGCAGATGACCTGAAGTTACTTGATTTACCTAACGTGACTCATTATAAGAGTCTCCCCAATGGAAAAGTTATTGAATTACTGTCACAAAGTCATTTTCAAATGTTGGCTACTTTGCATGACACATATGGTTTTAGTGTAATTGAAGGATTTACTGTTGCAACTCCTGCTATTACGACAAATGTATGTGCTTTACCAGAATTTGTGCATCATGAAAAAAATGGATATTTGTTGCCCTTAGAGCTTAACGACATTAGGCACTGGAAAAACTGGTTACCCGCAGAAAAACGAAATTCTGAAGAGTATTGGGATATTTTAGATAGTACATATGAACTGATAGCAGATCGAGCATTACAAGTCATACTAAACTTTTTAGATAGAGACGATAAAGATGAACATTATGAGTTACTTAGTGAAGGGGCTTTAGCACAAGCAAAAAACTTCAACAACTCTGAAATTCAAAATGAGCTATTTGACAATTTGTATTCAGAAGCAGCAGGGGAAGCATAAAGTAGAAGAAAACTCACTTGTAGATAAATTCAGTATATTTACTTAGATAGGATATATAGATACAAAAATGTCATCTTACCCCTTAATTTCCGTAATTATCCCAACCTATGGTCGTGAAGAACCACTCCGCGATAGTGTTGCAGATGTCCTAAAGCAGGATTATCCAAACTTTGAAGTTTTGGTTGTCGATCAAACTCCAGAACACAAGCCAGAAATAGAATCTTATCTAGAAGAATTATCAACCGCAGGTAAAATAAAGTGGTTTCATCTGAAATGGGCGAGTTTGCCAGGGGCTCGAAATTATGCTATCAAAAGGGCAACTGGTGAGATTATTTTGTTTATAGACGATGATGTGCAACTACAACCTGGATTTTTGGCAGCCCATGCAAAAAATTATTTAGAAAAACCAGACGTGGGAGCTGTTGCCGGACGTGTCTTTGACAGAATGAAGTTGGGTGACTCTGGAGGAAAATTACAGATTGAATATCTTCCTCCTCAAGCGATGGACCCAGGGATTGCTTGGTACCATATTGACTTAGTACACACAGTAAAACCCCAGCAGGTGCTAACAGCAAGGGGCTGTAATATGTCCTTCCGTCGTGAAATTTTCACAAAGTACGGGCTGAAATTTGATGAGAGATTTCGCGGTAGTGCGGTACGAGAAGATTATTATACTTTGCAATCCGTTACATTTAGCAGTCCTTTTTTAAGGATGTGGCATATTGCGAAATTCTCCATTACTCCTAATTGCCAATCCATGCTAGATTTTAAGACTATCCCTTTAGATGCCCATCTCAAGCGCCCGCCAAAATAACCATAAAATGGTATCATAGAGAGCTAAGTTAAAAAGACTTTATGCAACTTGTATGCTATTAGCCACATGGAACAAGCAGGTCTTTGAAACACTCTATGGCAATCATCAGTTTCTCAGAAAACTAGATTCTTCTTCAACAAAGGTGTAGTAGGTATCAATTTTCTTGAAACAGCGATTGAGAAGTAGTGGAATTACAGCATTTTTTAGGTAAATGAAGTACATAGGTAGGGGCAATCGGTTGTTTGCCCCTACAACAACCTCTTGCTAGTACACATCGGTAGAAATAAGGCTATCATTGTGAATCCTTATAAAGCTTCCAGTAAAAGCCCGTTACTTTCATCCTTGAGCCTTCATACTTCATCCTTTGCGTACTATAAAACCTATTCAAAACTACTCATAAGTAGACAAATCTACATTATGGGTAATTTGATGCTTGCTTCCCCTCAGAATTCATCTAGCAAATACTAGTAAGTAGTACTGAAAGCAAAACGTCTGCAAACTGTACAACTAATAACGATTAACGACTTGGAAGAAATACACGATATTTTCACCACCATAGCTCAAGAACATAATACTTTTTATAAGATTCACAATTGACAACCTAGATAAAATTTCTCTCTAGAGGATGAAATCTTTCCTATCATTAGTAAATTTAATAGTTTTTTTGAGTTGTTTACAAATAATTTTTCGACTTTACACACTGGTTGTGCTTAAAGTAAAACTCAAACTCAGTATAAATTAAATGACTAACAAAATATAATACAAGAGTTTTAAGTATTTCCTTGGAGGAGAAAATAAAATTTCCAATGAGAAATTTAATATATTAGGGTAGTCACAGCAGGATTACAAAAAAGACTATAAGGAAAAATCAAAAAGGCTACGCAACAACCAGTATACATGACTTCTTACACTTTGCTATTGATGTAATATTTTGTACAAAAAATACTGAGATTCAAAAATAGTTCTTGAACTCTTTGGTTGATGTGATTTGAACTAAGTGATAAAAAATTTAAATCATAAAACAAGTAAGAATCGAAAATGATATCTAAAAGTTTTATTTGCTTATTGAGCGACAACAGGATAATATGTAACGTGCTGGGATCGCTCAGTATCTTAATCATAACTGCGCGAAAACTCTTATTTTGTAAAAGAGGAGATGTTGTGGTTTAATGATTGAGAATTGTCATTACAGAAAACAAGGTTTGCACCATGAAAAGGTGCGGTTACCTGAAAACTGACTGAACCATGATATTTCTTGGACTACTTTGGGTTACATCCTGGATTGGGGCTACTTTGTCGTTTAACCAAAGCTTGCCACTAAGTTTTACTTCAAAGGATATTCCGGCAAAAGTGTTATTCAATTCAGGTATGCTGGTTGGTAAATCTCGCCCATTTTTTATGCCTGAGCAACAGCAAATAAGTGCTTTAAGTACAACGCTGCTGTCTCCAAGGTTTCTCAAGATAGATTGGGGAGATAGGGAATCGAGCGCAAGCGACGCTAAGCCTCCCAATCCATTAGTAAAAAGGGCTAGAGATAGTAAAAATCACTTTTGTACTACTCCACGAGATAAATTAGCAAAGCAGCCTAGTATCAAAGATGCAAGTTTTCTACCCGTTCCAAGCTTGATAGAAACAGGTTCCGAGCACCGAGATTTCCTCCCAAATCAAATACTGCGATCGCTGCAAAATTTCTTTCGCTTTTCCACTCCTATTGAATCAAGTTTTGATTCTGCTTCTTCGCCGGTGGTAGTTGTTAGCCGAAGCGAAAACAATTATGAGGTATGGCTCAATAACCGTTTGGTAGCTCATCTACCCGATAAACAGCAAGCTAGATTGATGCAGCAACGCTTGGCAAGACTTGTGAAATCATCTACCTTTGACGCTTCCCGGTTACGACCCGCCCTAGTTGACGGAATACCTGCTTTAATGGCAGGGAATCGCTTTTTATTTGGTATTGGGAAAGAAGTGACTAAAAACATGCACCGTAGTGGTGACTTGTTAGCGATTGAGTGGGTTAATAATTTGCGTCAAGCATTGCAAACTCCTACTCTATCACTTGTAGAGGGACAACGGGAGATGTACGGCTTGACTCCTTCAAAGAAAAGAATGTCTGGCTTAGCATCTTGGTACGGTCCGTACTTTCACGGTCGCCTAACAGCAAACGGTGAGACATTCAATCAGAACGAATTAACAGTTGCTCATAAGTCACTGCCATTTAACACCTACTTGCAGGTAACGAATTTGAGAAACGGCAAAACAGTGATTGTGAGAGTCAATGACCGAGGTCCTTATATTCCCCCGAGGAGCTTGGATTTATCCAGGGTAGCCGCCCGCTGTATCGATAGCGAATTAGCTGGAGTTGTACATTATGAAGCGGTTATTTTGAACAAAAGCGAACCTAGAATGACTTTGAAAAACTCAAGCCTTGGCATTAAAATGCCGAAGCCTCCAAGAAAACTTGCAGTCATTTCGGACTGAACTATCCCCAACTCCTTCCCATCACACCCGGTAAAGGGTTCAGTTTTACCCCACCCTAGCCCTCCCCTTCCTTATCAAGGGGAGGGAATTGAATTTCTTGTTTCCACCCTTGATAAGGGGGGATTCATATTAAGTTCGGTTAATTAGTTATTATTAAACAATAATCGCAAAAACCGGAAAACCCGCCCCCCATCTCCCCATCTCCCCATCTCCCCATCTGCCTTAATGATAAGTCTTTGTGCTAACATGATATGATGGGCATTTTGGTCTGTCTTTTCTACTGGGCGGGCAACGCTCCCCCGCAGTCGCTGTTATTAAGAAAATGTCTGAATTGAACTTACACAGTCTTTATTCTCCTCATATCTTACACCACTGTCTTATTGAGAAAATAGTAAGCTAAAAAGCTGATTACTCCCTTCCCGCCATTGGATTACCTAAAGACATAGATGTAGATGTAGTAGATGTAGGGTGGGCACTGCACACCACAACACCAAGATGGTGGGCTTTAGCCCTACCTACAAAAATCGGTAATTTTAGAGCGAAAAAGGAGTAATTCGTAGGTAGGGCTATGCCGCACGTTATTTTCTTGAAAAGATGCAAGATGTCAGTATTGTTACTTATATATAAAAATTTCATAAGTAATATCAACAGTGTTTGGGGACAAGTTTTCAAAGATTTCATGAAAAGCTCATATTTCTCCTTAGTACTTTAAAGTTAATTCACAAAAGTTTTGTTATATTGATTATTGACTTGTATCACTAATTTTCTATTCATTTAAGAATGGTTATTGCACATCATGATTACAGCAGTAGACTCTAGAAACTGGCTACAAGAAAGCCGTTATAGTAGTCGGGGAAGTGTATATTTATATGCACCGATGGTAAACTTCAATGAGATGGCTGAAGTTGGTGACACTCCCCCCTGATGTGCTGTATTGGTATAGCAATCCTAAATCATTTGTGAACAACAGGTAATTTTGTAGTAAGTTGGTAGATAGGCTCGCACCGATTCTATGATGGTGGGCTAACAATTTCACAAATTAGATAGGACTGCTATGTATAAAAGTGTAAATATTTTGGTGTATTCAAATATTGCATCTTAATAAGAGTATGAGAGGAAATTACTCTCTTACTTTCGGATGATTCTAACAGATGTAATTAAGTGAAAAAACAATTTTATAACTGAATCAAGAAATCATTTTTTAGCAAATCTACTCACTGATAGACGCTCTTGGTCTAATAGTTGTTGTAGTTTATGCAATGAGATTCAGTAATTAATAATTTCCGAAATCAGCTTTGATAATTGTGAATAGCCTAATTTAGAGGAATTAGTTGCAAGCTATCAGAGTATCTATTATTGAATAACACCAAATTCAAGCTCCCCGTAGATCTAATAGGCTATCTTTCATATTTCTCAAAAATTGTTTGAGAATACCTATAGTATTCACTGGTAACTTTTCTATATCTCTGGTATTCCAAAAGACAGAGATTCTAAAAATAAACAGTGATACTAAGGATAGCTCAGGTTAGGTAACATTCTGAAAACTTTTGCTAGGTATTAAAAAACCACTTAACTAACAGAGAGTTCTAGAGCCATGAATAACGAGCACGATATTTCAAAGTGGAAGCGTTTTCAAGAACTTTTCTTAACAACTTTATTAGGAGATATTCCAACGCTTTTTCTGGGTGTAAAGCTACGAAATATTCTTTATAAGAGTATTTTTTCCCTGATAGGTAGCTCAGTGTACATCCAAAACGGGGCTGAATTTATCAGTACTAGATATATTAGAATTGGTAACGGGGTCTATATTTTCAAAGATGTTCGTGTAGATGGGGGAAGGCATAAAAATAATAAAATCGATCTAGCAGATGGAGTTGTCCTTGAAAAAAACGTGAATATCGGCGCGTTGGATAACACGCGTATTCACATTGATGAACGTACATTTATCGGCCCTAACGTTTGTATAGCTGGTCCTGGAAATATAAGAATTGGCAAAGATTGTCTTATTGCATCCAACTCAGGAATCTTTGCTAACAATCACGTTTTTGAAGACCCTACTCAAAAGATTGTCTCACAGGGCGTGACTCGTCAGGGGATTGTCATTGAGGATGACTGTTGGCTGGGACATGGGGTAACGGTATTGGATGGAGTGACTATCGGTAAAGGAAGTGTCATTGGTGCAGGTGCAGTCGTGACTAAAGACATTCCTCCCTATTCCGTTGCTGTGGGAATACCTGCAAAAGTTGTCAAACAGAGAACTAGCAAGCAATTAGTGAAATCTAGAGATTAGAGCGTCGGTACTACAATCCTACACACCCCGGTTTCTTTAAGTTGAGTCAACAAAATCTCTGTCTTTACAAGCAAAGAAGCCGGGTTTTTCCCAATACCGAACAACCCCTTTCGCTTAGCACCTTTGTATCTCTTTAATAGATTTCTAGAATCCGCTTGTCCTTGGTTTCTTGGCATATTTGCTTTAGGGATGCTTGCGGCTGATGTCGGGTTTTCTCAAAATTCAAAGCTAAACCATCTCAAAAAATCTATCCCTTGGGGGATACTTGCAGTGCTCTTCACTGTTACTGCTTTTGTGACTGAGTGGAGACGCCTGAGTTTAGAGTTCTGGATAGGGCAAAGTTTTCTTGGTGCAGCAGCGGCTTGTTTGTTTATTTGTTTCACCCAACTTGTGGTAGACGAGAAAAAACCGCCTCTATTGTTGAGGTTATTCGATCGCCCTTGGGCAATTGCACTTGGAGCCTTTTCATACAGTCTCTATCTCACCCACGGTCCGGTGTTAATGCTGGTACGTCAATTGCTTTTAAGTTGGCAAATGTCTCCAACAATGTTCGCTGTGACGTATTACTTACTAGGTACAGTCCTGTCATTGTTATTTGGCTACTTATTTTACTTAGTTGCTGAGCGCCCATTCATGTCTCATTTCTTGAAGAAGCGCAAGGTGAAAGATGCAGTCAGCAACTTGTAAATAACTCTTACATCAGACGAAAATCAATATACCATTTGAAATTGCTAAAACGCTTGTATTATTTATAAGGTGATAACCATGACCTCAATAACCTCTACATACTTTATTTCTTTGGAAAGATGGCTGCGTTTAAAAGAAGTCTTACTGATTGGACTTGTAGGAGGAATTCCTCCAGTACCAGGTAGGTTTTTACGCAACTTACTTTACCGCAGCATACTGGTGCGGATGGGTAACTCTGTGAGAATCGAGCGTTTGTGTGAGTTTCTAGGTTCGCACCAAATCGAGCTGGGAAATAATGTACATATTGGTCAAAGCTCCTTTCTAGATGCATCTAAGCCTGGGAACAAAATTTCTTTAGGCGATGGAGTGTGGCTTCATGACAATGTCCGCCTGACGGGGGATGGTATCAATGGCAAAATTCTGATATTTGATGCAGCTATTCTCGATCGCGGTACTGATATCAAAGCTCACGATAACGGCTGGGTTGAAATTGGTAGACGAACCTATGTTGGCCCGTATTGCACTTTTGCAGGACCCGGTCACATTAAGATAGGGGAAGATTGCACGATCGCATCTCATACAGGGATTTATGCAAACAACCATAATTTTGCCGACCTAACTAAACCCATGAACTCGCAAGGGGTTACCAGTCAGGGAATTGAGATTGAAGATGATTGCTGGTTGGGTACCGGAGTGAAGGTTTTAGATGGGGTAAGGATTGGTCGCGGTAGTGTCATTGGTGCCGGTGCAGTTGTGACCAAAGATATCCCGCCCTACTCAATTGCAGTTGGAGTGCCAGCGACAATAGTTTCTCAAAGAAAGAGTTGGAGATAGATAAGTCGGTTGGCACAAGTAAAGTTAACGAGTTAAGATCGTCCTTTGTACGCGTGCCATTCTTGATTGGTAAGGGTTCTAGGTATATTGACGTTTCTTAACTCGCGACTTAAAAACTAAAAACTGCATCACTATAACGGTTTTTAGTTGGGTGCAATACACATAGGAGGGCGAACAACCGTATGCCTGTCGGCAAGCTACGCTAACGCCCCTACATTGTCTTGATATCACTGTATTGGATTCAAGTGAGAAGCGCTATATTTTCTCATGGATACGGCACATCGGCTACAAGGATGCGTTTGGTGACGAATATATGACCCTCCATTCTACAGGTGTAAATTAGGATAGTTGACAAAGTAGCAGAGATGCCAAATAAAGAACAGTTTATTTGGTTTAATGCAAGGTATGAGGCGATGCTTCTTCTGAAAATCCTACTAAAGTAATAGGTTCCGAGTCAGGAAATACGACAACAATTTGTAAATCGCCTTCCATTGCCTGAATGTACTTTTGCAAAAGGGTACATCAGATAGATATAAAATACACTCATTAATAGAATACTGAATACAAGACCGCCCTTATAGTTACCTCCCTGTACCCCAACTAGACTCTCAACTAGGAGACACTGTTACTGTGACAAACGATATTAGCGATTATCATCCTAAAAATAATGAAAGTTATTCTCAATTTTTAAGTATGTTGCGAGTACTTGTAGTAGATAATGATGTTGATAGCTGCATCTTAATTAAATTTATTCTTGAAAGTTTTAATTTTCACGTCATGACAGCCTCATCAGTCATGGAAGCTATAAAACTCGTGGAAACATTTAAGCCAAATCTTTTAATAAGTGATATAGTTCTACCTCAAATCAACGGTTATACATTAATTCGTAAAATTAGAACTCTTAACCCTCCATTAGGACAAATTCCGGCCATAGCAGTAACAGTTGTAGATGTGGAAGAAGGACGAACCTTGGCTTTAAAGTACGGATTTCAAGCTTATTTAATTAAACCAATCGATCCAGATGAATTAATGCTAGAAATAGCAAAACTTTTGAAGATTCATCCAAAACATCAACTTCCCAGCCAAAATTCATTCGGAATAACATCTACTGAAGAAAGCTTGTTTACTTCTGAATCGAAACAGGTAGACAAATTATCAATTAAAACAAAAGCCTTGAACAAAGATTTTGCCAATCAGGTTATTGCTAGGTCTCAAGAACTTCATACTCATTCAAAACAGCTTCAGAGACGTTATCACGACCTTGGTTGTCGTTTTGTAGCCTTAAAAGCTCATTTTGCTCAACGTCAACAGAAATTGGAACCACTCAAGTTCTCTGGCATTGACATTGCATTCACTTTCCACAATTGAATACAATTTAGTATATGTCTTAAGTTTGGTTTATTGAACAGCTTCCATTGCATCTGATAAAAAAGTATAGTTCCTCATGAATTAGCTGATTAGCGTTATCTCAATTTAGCCTCAGTTCTCCCAAAGTTCAGCTAATTTATCTAGTAGGTTCTTGGCTAACTTTTGGATTTGAATTTTCTCGTTTCCATCACTTAATTCCCGGTCAGCGACGCTATTTGCTACAGTACCTGCCAAAACATCGGCACCAGCATAACGCCATTTGGTTCGAGGGGTATTCTGGTAGACGTGCTCGAGCTGCGCGACAATGTCGGAAATGTTTCTTGTTGCTAGCATTTCTCGCACCTGCACTGCAACGGGATCGTTTCCTTCAAGAAAGTCTCTACCTACCTTCAACCGATAGAGATGATCTTTACTATCCACATCCTGGCTTACAAGGTCACTTAACGTATTCAGGCGAACAGGTGGCTTATTCGGAAGCTCAACCACAATAGTTAGATTGCCGCCTATAGCATCAATGTAGTTTCTCAAAGTAGACAGCAACATATCAGACTCTCTTTCCAGGCGTGACACGTTAGATTGCGGCATCCGCAAGCTTCGTGAAATTTCCGCCTGTGTTAGCCCTGCGGCTTTTCGCAATTCCTGCAAAGTGAGATATTCAGTTTCTAATTGTTCAGCCCGAGCCTGTATCCGTTGCTTGCGATCGTCTGGCAAATTATCCCATATACTTTGCAAGATTTTCCCTTTGGTCATTGGTTTTCCTCCTTTAACTGGGTCAAATGATTGTCGAAGCGTTCATCGGCCTTTTTGATAAGCTGCTTGTAAAACCGTTTCTCACTCATCCCAGATTTATCCGAAGCGACAAGCAGAATTGCTTGTCGCTTCGGATCGAAGGCAAATGCAGCTCGCCACACACCGTTGTCCGCTTTAAACCGTAGCTCTTTCATGTTCGTATGCTTAGAACCATTAAGTGTGTCCACATGGGGCCTGTTTAGCTGCGGACCGTACTTTTCCAGCAATGCCACTTCTGCTAATAAAGCATCCTGCACAACTTCGGAAAATTCCAAGAACTCTTGTGCAAATAGAGGATACAATTCAACGTTCCAACACATACCACTACATTATCATTTATGATATATATCGTCAATGATATTATTTTGGTGTTTTTGTGTATGACGATCGCGTTGTAAAGTTCTGTTATTTCTCTTCATCTGCGTTTGTCTGCGTTCATCTGCGGTTCCTTAATTGTCATAGAATTAAGACAACCGATTGCCCACAAACCATCCCAAACCGCCCAGTCCTAACAATAACGGCGTTAACCAATCCCCCCAACGCACGTATAAAGTCTGACTTTGAAGACGATATATTGTTTCTGCATGAAGTTCGTAAGTATTGTGCCCGGATATCCACAATGTTCTGCCATGGGGATCGACAAAAGCTGAATATCCCGTATTTGTTGCCCGCACTGCCCATCTATCGGTTTCAATTGCCTTCATAATATCCTGTGCGTGGTGCTGGGCTGGCATAGCAGCACTGTAGTGAGCATCATTAGAAGGACCTAATATGAATTCTCCGCCCGCAGCTGCTTGACGGCGGAAATGTTCTGAAAAAGCAGATTCATAACAAATCCCCACAATGGCGCGACCAAAAGGCGTGTCAAATATCTGATTTGGCTTCCCTGCAACTTGGTGTTCTTTTAAAGGTGATAAACGGTCGATAATACCGCCTAAAATTTCTTCAAAGGGAACATATTCCCCTATTGGCACCATCTTAACTTTGCCGTAGCGACTAAAAATCACACCACTGCCCGTAACTGTAAATAAACTATTTGTATAGCTACGTCCCTCTCTATAAAAACCGCCAATCCAAGCAACTTTCTTTTTCTCTCTCACGGCAGCTACTAAAGAACTTGCCATAATTTTGTCCTGGAAAAATGGCAAAGCACCCTCTGGTGTCAGAACTGCATCAACACCCCGGTCTGCTAGCGTGGCATAACCCTTGGTGTATCTTTCAATGGCACGACGAAAACCTTCTCGATAAAGTTTAATTTCATTAGGGACATTACCCTGAACGATCCCCATTTTCAATGCTGTTTCGGGTCTTTGAACTAAAGGGCGGGAGTATAAACTAAAACCAATGAGATGGAGAACAATAAATAGTGCTGCAGCAGAAACCAAATAAGCGAGACGTAGAGGCGCTGAGTAAGGCGATTTTGTGGTGGAGGTTTCACCACTATTTAAAGTATCTTTTGGCACATAAGCAAGATTAAGGTTTCTCCTCTCTGCGACCTCTGTGCCTCTGCGGTTTATCCATGCTTCCGCAATCAAACCGTTCACCGCCACAATAGCCGCAGTCACGGCATTAGGACCAGATAATTGACCCAAATGCAGAATTGCAAGATTATGCGGGCTTTGAGTGTAAGAAAGAGAACTCCACCACAATGGACCAGCACTCCAAAGTCCTTCTAATCCGCACCAGATAGCTGTGCCAATGAGAACGCGAACAAAGGGAATCAAATGTAGAGACGCGCCATGGCGCGTCTGTGGTTTATGACTGAGCCTATCTCTAAAATTCAAAACCCAGCAGAGACAAGCTGCCCAGGTAGCAACTAATGCAGCGCCCCACAAGGTAATAAAGGTCCAGCAAAACAGTGCGATCGCCAAACTTGCCAACCAAGGAACCCCCATCCAAGTCATGGGATGAATTCCCGTAATCCAAGATAGGGCAATTCCGTGATAACCAATACCCCAAGCCAGGGATGGGAGGATAGGGAGAAGGGGCGATGGGTTGTTTCGCCCGGAAGAATTGACAACCAACACCCACAGGGGAGCAAGGGCAATCCATGCTAAAAACCATGCATTAAAGGGTGCAACTGTCAACCCCATCAAAATTCCACCAACAAAGGCAATGAGGACACCGTTTTTTGGAGCAAGGAGAATTTTGCTCATCAATTCGCCTTGTTTCCGTGTCCCCGTATTTTCTTGTCTTTTCTGCTTACTCTGCCTCGGTTGCATCACCACTATCGGGGGGAACTATTGCCACTCCCGTGATAACGTCATCTTCATCAAGACGCTGCACTCGTACCCCAGTTGCCGATCGCGATTGAATAGAAATCGCATCTACTGCCTGACGGATGATAATGCCACGACTGGTAACCATCATAATCTCCGCGTCGTCATTATTAACAATATGCAGGGTTGCCAATTGGTCTTTGATTTTGCGGTTCTTGAATTTGGTTGCCATGATACCTTGACCGGCACGATTTTGCAGGCGGAACTGGGAAACGGGTACTCGCTTGCCATATCCTCCCATTGTAATCACCAATACCCAAGGTCCAGTACTGCCATTGCCAGCAACTTCTACAGATTCTTCATTCACATCAGCATCAATGAGTTCTTCGGTTTCGACATCCTCAATTTCAGTTTCTGTGTCTGTATTTAAGGTAGCAAGAATAGCAGCTGGGAGTATATCCATTCCCACCAATTCATCTTTATCGCGCAGTTTCATGGCTCTTACCCCACGAGTTGCCCGTCCTAAGGGGCGGAGTTGTTCGTGATTGCACCTAAAGTGAATTGCCATACCGCGACGCGAACCGATGATAACGCTATCTTCCACTCTTGCCCGTCTCACCCACCGGAGTTGGTCGCCTTCTTCCAAGGAGATGGCAATCAAGCCATTGGCACGAATGTTACTGAAAGCTGCTAATTCTGTCTTCTTAATATAGCCACCATTGGTAAGCATCACCAAATATTCATCAGTGGTAAACTCTGCAACAGGCACTATGGAGGTGATTTTCTCCTCTTTAGGAACGGGCAGCAATTGTACAATTGGCGTTCCCCGGCTTGTGCGGGAACTTACGGGAATTTGGTAGGCTTTGAGGCAGTAGACAACACCTCGCTCGCTAAAGAATAAAACACTGTCATGGTCGCAGCACGTGAGGAAATGCTCCACACCATCATCCTCTTTCATTTTTGCCGCTGCTTTGCCTCTGGTTGCACGGCTTTGCGCCTCAACGGTGTTGACTGGCATCCGTCTCGTTACCTGGGCATGGACTTGGGACCCATGATTCGCAAAGGATTTGCAGATGGAGAATTATACATTCAAATCCAAGAATCAATTAGAGGCTGTGATGTTTACCTAATCCAGCCCAGCTGTCAACCCGTCAATGACCATTTGATGGAGTTACTAATTATGATTGATGCCTGTCGTCGGGCTTCAGCACGCCAAGTTACCGCAGTTCTTCCCTATTACGGTTATGCCCGCGCTGACCGAAAAACAGCAGGAAGAGAGTCAATTACTGCCAAGCTGGTTGCTAACCTGATCACAGAAGCTGGTGCCAACCGGATTTTAGCAATGGATCTCCATTCGGCTCAGATTCAAGGTTATTTTGATATACCGCTGGATCACGTTTACGGTTCACCAGTTTTGCTTGATTACTTAGCGAGCAAACAACTGCATGACTTAGTTGTGGTTTCCCCAGATGTAGGCGGCGTGGCACGGGCAAGGGCATTTGCGAAAAAGCTGAATGATGCTCCGTTGGCAATTATAGATAAACGGCGTCAGGCACATAACGTTGCCGAAGTTTTAAATGTTATCGGTGATGTTAAAGGCAAAACAGCAGTGTTAGTGGATGACATGATTGACACTGGCGGTACCATCTCTGAGGGAGCAAAACTACTGCGTCAGGAAGGGGCGCGTCAGGTCTATGCCTGTGCAACACACGCGGTCTTCTCCCCACCTGCAGTTGAGCGGCTGTCAAGTGGGTTGTTTGAGGAAGTGATTGTTACCAACACAATTCCCGTGCCAGAAAGCAAGCGCTTCCCCCAGTTGGTCGTTCTGTCAGTAGCCAATCTTCTTGGCGAAACTATCTGGCGCATTCACGAAGATAGTTCTGTTAGTAGTATGTTTCGCTAATTAAGAAAAAACTGTCTTCCCCATTACAGTTGGTTTGTTTGAGGATGAGGTTTGGGTTTTTCCGGGCTTCATCCTTTTTGTTTATTTATAAATTTATTTGGGACTTCTATGAATACGAAGATTATACGTAGACTAATGCTATTCCCACAATCGCCGACCGGAAGTCCCATTTAATTTATCGTGAGCATCTTGTAACAAATTGGGAATATTTAAATTTTCCGGACATCGGGGCAGACACTCACCGCATTCCGTACAGCGATTTGCTTTCATTCCAGGAAACCAATGACCGGCATTCTCAAACATTCGGTAGCGGTATTGCCCAAAGTCGGTCATATTATATGCGCTCGCCAGATTGCGTAACCGCAATACTTCTGGTATATTGATGTTTTCAGGGCAAGGTAAGCAATCATAGCATTGGCTGCATCTATCAATTCCCAAAGCAGCTCTTTGGTAATCTTCTAAACGTTGAAAAGCCGCAGTTTCTTCGCGGTTCAATTCTTGAACGCAGTCTGCAACGTGTAAAGGCTCCTCCAACTCATTTGGGTTTGCAGGGCCTACACTGAGGGTGGTAATTCGGGTGTCACTAAGTAAAAATCTGTAGTTTAACTCCAATGGTGAGAAAGGATGGCATAGTTCTTTCAAAGTTTGGGGTGGCGTATACAGGCGTCCTCCTTTATCAGCAGGGGAAATAATAAAGATTCCCATGTCTTTTTTATAAGCTTTCTCAATTGCTGGTGCATTACGTTGGAAAAAATAGTAATAATGCAGATTGATAAATTCAAATAAATCTGTATCTATTGCTTCTAAAATAATGGACAAGGGTGCGTGGGTAGAAAAACCAACGTGTCTCACCCTACCGTCGTCAATAGCTTCCTGCACGGCTTGCATACAACCACCCTTGGTTTTTATCCAGTCGAGATGCTCCCTAGTGTTTAAGCCATGAATCCCCAAGCAATCAAGATAATCCAGGTTCAATCTTTGCAAGGACTCATCAATACACCGGCGCATCTTGTCAGCATCCGATGTAGGTGGAATTTTGGTAGTAATGTAAAATTGGGAACGGGAAACTGGCAATCCAAAGGCGATCGCTTTGCCAAGATAATCTTCACTATTGCCATAACCTTTGGCAGTTTCTAAATGATCGATCCCTAAGGTTATTGCTTTTTGGATTGTCTGGTAGGCATTTTCAGGTGAAGCCAAATAGCGCATTGTACCTAAAGAAAAGACAGACAAGCACAGATTTGTTTTCCCAAAACGTCGGTATTTCATCTTAAAGTAAATTGGATTTTGGATTTTAGATTCTGGATTGGAAACTTAGGACTATGACATACTTGTATTCTGAAGCACAAATACAAACCTAATCCAAAATCCAAAATCAAAAATCTAAAATTCCTAACTCTCGCTGCTGCCAAAACGCTTGATTAAATCCTCTGGTCGCAGATTGGATACAAATTCCCGGAAAGCTTCCTGTTCTGCTTCATCAGCATCTCTATCGACTGGGATAGAAGCATCAGCTATCACTTCTTCCATGACCCAAATGGGGGCATTTGTGCGTAGGGCAATTGCGATCGCATCACTGGGGCGGGCGTCAATTTCCTTTTTCACTTCGCCTTGCTTGAGAATGAGAGATGCATAAAAGGTATCCTTTTGAAGCGAATGAATGATAATACGCTCCAAAGCCATGTTCCATGCTTCAAACATATTCACAATCAGGTCGTGGGTTAAGGGTCTCGGAGGCTTTTGATTCTCCAGTGCGCCCATAATTGCTCTCGCCTGCTCTTGACCAATGTAAATGGGCAATGCACGGCGCTCTGAAGCGTCTTTCAGGAGTACAATTGGGCTGCGGGTTATGGCATCTAATGCTATGCCAGCGACTTTCATCTCAATCATTGGCTCAGCCTCTAAAATCCGTTAAGTGTGAGGGAAGTATGTAGCAAATCATACTTTTGTTTGGTTGATTTAGGAACAAAGTTAAACATAACAATTTATTCTCTATAATTGCTTCTATTAAACTCCTAAATGGATGTGAATACCAGAGTATGACGACTAGGTCTAGTTCGACTATAATCTACTTCCCCAAGTATGCCTCGTGACGAATCGAAATGTATTGATATTCTGACATGAATTTTTGTCAGAAATTATACATATTCTTTCTCAACTTGTGTGAGAATCACTAGCTTGTTTCAGACGAAAATTTGCCATAAATAGAGTAAATTTAGCAAAATAGCCGTGTTTACAGGATTAATCCAGTCATTAGGAACGCTTGAGCATTTAGAGGGCGATTCTTGGCAAATTACTTGTGTCACAGAGTCGTCCAGTGTCATTATGCAAGATTTGGCTATAGGTGACAGTATCGCAGTCAATGGCATCTGCCTAACGGTAGAAAAAATTTTAAAAGATGGATTTATCGCTACTGCTTCACCAGAAACCTTACGCCGTACAACCCTAGGGCAGGAGACAACACAACAGAAGTACGTAAACTTAGAAGCATCGCTACGGGTGGGCAGCAAGGTAGGGGGTCATTTTGTGATGGGACACGTGGATGGCATGGGTCAACTGGTGTCTGTGGAACAAACTGCAACATCTTGGGAAATGACCTTTACTGCCTCAAATGCTATTGCCCGCTACATTGTTCCCAAAGGAAGCATAGCGGTAAATGGCATTAGCCTCACTGTTGCCAATTATCAACCAGAAATCATGCAATTTACAGTGGCGGTGATTCCCCTCACCTATGCCGAAACCAATCTACAGTATTTAACCCCAGGCAGTTGGGTCAACTTAGAAGGGGATATTCTAGGGAAATACGTAGAAAAATTTATTTCTGCGGGGAAAAATGATTTAGAAACATCCACAGACAACGATTTTAATGGAATTACACCCAAATTCTTAGCGGAACATGGCTACCTGTAAATGAGGAGGGGGAGATATGCCTCCCTCCTTCCCTCGTCCTAACTACCTGGTTGTCCAGACACTTGAGCAGTTTGTATGGATTGAACCAATTGACCGAGGGCGTACTCCAATTGAGCGCCAGGGTCAGTTGCAACCCATCCTTGAGAGGTCAGTTGACGGACTTCAAAGTGCAAGTGGGGACCTGTGGAGTTACCAGTGCTGCCCACTCTCCCAATGACAGTTCCTTGTTCAACCCTCTGACCGGGTTGAACAAAAATTTCTGACATATGACCGTACAGCGTTTGTTGGGCATTATTGTGGTTAAGAACGACGGTTAACCCATAGCCGCCAAGATAGTCGGCAATCTCTACTAAACCGGATTGTGCAGCTAAAACAGGTGTTCCCATAGCCGCACCTAAGTCTGTACCGGCGTGAAAACGACGATCTCCCGTGATGGGGTGAGTTCGCCAACCAAACAGAGAAGTAATTGGGGCGGGTATGGAAAGGGGAAACATTAATCCCGGACCCCCGTAGGGAGGTCTACCAGCATAAACTCCACTATAAGCAATTTGCGGCAATGTTGTTGCTAGTGGGATGTCATAAGCCACCGTACTCATGCGAGGTGCAACATTTTCCGCTGTCGTCGGTGGGATTAGAGTATCACCAGAGGGCGCGGGGACAGAACTAACTGTGGTGCCGGGGGTGAAATCATTGGGAATAAATCGATTGCGACGGTAGGGACTCTGGGGTACACCAGCAGAAGCGATCCGGGATGGATGACGCACAAAATTGTTTGTCACCACACCAGAAGTCACTCTAGGACTTTGACGTACAAGAGTGCCATTCATACCAGTTGCCGCACGACGTATGGGAGGCACAGTTGCTAAAGTAGCTGTTTGACTTCTTCTGAGCCAACTTGGAGAGGGCTTGGAGGATAGTTGAGTGTTAGCAACGGGTGCTTTGTCACGATTACGTTCGGTAATCACGACAGCATCAGGTGCTTCATATGTTTCTGTAGCACCAGTGTTGTAATCCGTTGGGTCAATGTAGGAGTTGTTGTAATCTTTAGAGGTTGGTTGAGCAGATGCTGAAGAATAACTTTGCCGGGAAACCTCTGGTCGAGGTTTTTCGTCCCTAACAACAGATACTCTTGGTTGGGAAGTCTCTAGTTGAGGTTTTTCCTCTCTAGTAATAGCAGGAGCAATCCGTGTAGCTCTCAACCTTGTTCTTAATTTTCTAGCTGTTGCTACAGGTACCGAAACTTCTTCTTGAGGTCTTGACCTTCTGATAACTACCGTAGGTTCTGAAACTGCTTGTCGGGGTTGTGATTCTCTAATAACAACGACAGGGCTAGAAGACTTTGGCTTTTTGGATAATCTTTGTTTCAGTCTCACCCTGCGTCGAGAAAATTCTGGTTGCTTTTGAGAAGTTTCTGGTACGGGAGAACCTGAGTTTTGTCTGGCAGTATTTCTGGTGACTGGATTTGCAGGTGCTGCTTGTGGGCTTTCAACAGTGGGAACAAGATTATCTACTGCGGAGGAATCGGTTTGGGCAAAAACCAAGCCGCCACTACTTAGCAAGCCAAGGCTACCTAGCAAACTAAGGCTTTGTGCGGGTAGGGTGGATGCAAAACGTCTTTTTGACAAGCGTCTTTGCTCCGGTTGATTCCAACGATTCCCAGCAGAGTTATTGCGCTGCGTCATGTGTTCTCTAGAATTGTGTGATTGGGCTTAGAGAAATTGTGTCAGGTTATTTTTCAAAAAATTTTAGATTTTGCGTTGCTAATTGTTTAGTTGTAGAGACATACAATCACATGTCCATACATTGAGTCGTGAGTATTTACCACTAACTACTAACCACTAACCACTAACCACTTTCAAATCTAAAATTTTGATGATTCAGGGGAGGAATTACAATAACCCAAACTGATTGTACCGGGCTGGAAGGAAATTTCTCGTGTTTGTCCTGTGACAAATTCTGATGTTTCCGTCTGTACCCGAAGAGCACCACTGTTTGTAACGCCTACTACAGTACCTGTAAAATTGTCAAGATGCACCCGATCGCCTATATTTGCCAGCAACTCTAGATAGCGAGTCATTAATATATTGACTCCTTCAGCGACCAGACACTGTATACCAGATTCTATTCCAATAAGAACAGTAGCAGCTAGCATTTCCAAAGAAGAAATTGGTTTGTGATGCTGCCCTTGCCACATTTCTAAATTGATTCCGGTCTCCGGTACTGGATTTGCCCAATTGATACCAACTCCGATGGCAGCTTGGGCAATCTGTCCTTGTTTTACTCTGGTTTCCGTCAAAATCCCGCCTAACTTGCGACGATTCAAAACCAGATCGTTGGGCCATTTGATTTGGGCAGGAATACCTCTGTCTTGCAATTGTTTGGCAATACCCCAGGCAGTAGCCAAAGTAATTTGATAACTATTTGTTGCCTCTAACCCAGGAGCAACCGCTACCGAAAGATACAATCCTCCAGTGTGGGAAATCCACTGCCGACCCCATTGACCTCTCCCTGCTGTCTGCTTCGTTGCGATCGCCGTACATCCTGGTGATGCCCCTTGTTTTAGCAGGTTCCAAATAATTTGATTGGTCGAGGTAACACTTTCAAAAAGATGTAGCGAAAACGGTAAATATAGACTTTTGCTACCCGTTTGTAGGGCGATCTTCTTGCGCCCTGTTTCAAGAGCGGTTTCCAGCTTTTCTCTATCTATTCCCATAGTAGTTTACGCAAAAGATTACCTAAAAAAGCTAGTTTAGGATAGTATGTATTGGCTGCTTTTTGTTTCTTTCTATTCTGGTTTTAGGTACAGTTAACGATGCACGCTTGGCACTGGCGCACTTGGGAAGGACTCCCCTACCTCATCTGTAGTCTACTGGAACCTTGGCATCACGGCTTTTTCACCCGGCAGTTTTCGCCCAGTTCTCCTTTTGAACTGACAAAGGCATTACATCCAGAGGCATCAGTTTATCGATTGAGACAGGTTCACGGGAATACTGTCCTCTCTCCGGAAGAAATTGCTCTTCAGTTAACAGAATCTACACAAGCAGAAGGCGAAATGGATTCTGCTTTTGCCTCAGGAGATGGGTTAATCAGCACCCAGTCTCTACAAGCAGTTTGGGTAGCAACTGCCGATTGTACCCCCGTACTGATTGCTGATGAGAAAACAGGACAGGTAGCGGCTGTTCATGCAGGTTGGCGCGGCACTGCGCTCAAGATAGTACCGCAAGCCATTAGCAGATTGCAAGCACAAGGTAGCAAGCTAGAAAATTTGCGAATTGCGATGGGTCCTGCAATTTCTGGAGAAGTTTACCAAGTGTCCGAACAGGTTGCAGCAGAAGTAGGAGGTAGTATTATACCATATGACGACGAAAAAGCGATTTTAGCAGCGTTGCAGGACTTACCATCATCTCCCTTGCTTCCAGACCCAGAACCAGGGCGAGTGCGACTGGATGTTCGACGGGTTAATACTTTACAAATGGAAATGTTGGGCATTGGTTTGGAACAAATCGCGATCGCGCCTTACTGTACATACCAAACCCCCGAGTATTTCTTTTCTTACCGCCGAGAACAACAGAAAAAAGTTCAATGGTCGGGAATTGTAAGTAATTAAGTTGTAAGAGCTTCTAAAATGAAGAAAATTCGCCAACAAATGGCGCGATCGCCTTAACAAACTCAGGAGTTACTTCATAGGGCAAAACATTGCGACCGATAATTTTGATTCCATGACTTTTGGGCAACCGAGTCAGGTAATCAACCAACCATTCATCTGCATTTAATTCTTTACCTTCTTTACTAATACTCGATATATCCTCACCCAAAACAACTAATGTCGGTTGTTTTATAGAGGCGATAGCACTTCCATAATCCTTACGCCAAAAGCCAGCTAAAAAAGCAAAAACTGCATGACGGCTGTCAGGATTTTCCGCGCCTTTTTGTAAAGTATTTATCCATTCAGTATCAACTGCCTCGCTTGAGCTAAACAATTGACGAGTAGAGAAAGAACGCAAAAACTTTTCGCGTCTTGCATAGCGATAAAAAGCATTGCCAAAAGGAGAATCTAAAAGATTCCAGATGACTTTCTGCTGCCATTGCGGTGTTTCTTTTGTCAGCAAAGGCATAGCTGGAGGACCAGCAAGTACAAGCCCAGTAATTAAATTTGATTCTTTTTGAGTTAACTCGATAGCAACTGGAAATAGGGCACCTTGAACAACTATAATGACTGGTTTTTGCACCACTGTTTGTAAGAAGTGTTGCAACTGTTTTGCCCAATCAGTGGGAGTGTAAGCGCCATAAGGCATATCACTTTCACCACATCCCAAGAGATCGGGGTTGTAAATGGTATTTCGATGCCCTTGGTTGTACCATTCATGGGAAAACCGCTGCCAAAATTGCCGCGACAGCCCAACACCAATCGGGTGAATTAATAACAAGGGTATCCCGAAGGGTTCTGAATTGGTAGGGTTGAGAACTTCGTAAGCGCAGCGATAATTTTTCCAAGTATAAAACTGAGTGGAAGATGTTGCTTGATGTTGAGTCATCATTAAAAAATCATCTCTGGGTGAATGAGCTTGTATCCCGAATCTTTTATTTTTTTATTAGACACTTTGACATTATAGGAGCGCTGACTCTGTTGGGAAGAATCCCATGTAACCTTTGGTAGATTGTGTGTTTCACAAACACGTTCTATCACTTCCCGATTTGTAAGATAGGCATCATCAACTAAATTATATATACCTTCCAGTCGGTTTCTGCGGGCAAACTCTATGGCATTAACAATATCATCAAGGTGAATCCAGTTTGCAGGTTCCTCCCCATTACCAGGTCGGGTTGTACCAGCAATGCGCCTATATATTTTCGCGAGTTCTCGATTGGGACCATAAATTCCCCCCAACCGTAAGATACAAACATTAAGTTGTTCGCTTGATGCTGATAGCAAGACTTGCTCAGTTTCACTCAGAATTCTTCCATTGGAGTTAAGAGGCGCAACTGGTGTTTCTTCATCTACCAACACGCCCTTCTGGTCACCATATACAGAGCAAGTACTGGTGTATATGAGTTGCCCGACAGAAGGAATTTGTTTTAGAACTGAAACAATTGTTGTAGCAGTTTGTAAATACACTTCTTCATAAGAAGCACCTTGTGCACCAATAGATAGAAGCACTGCATCATGATTTTTCAGTACTGATTTTAACCCTTCTGGATCGTTTCCTTTTATAACTGCAACTCGTTGAGCTACTGCCTGCAATATAGGAATGCGTTCAGGCATAGTTGTCGTAGCTGAGACGATAAAAGCCATCTTTTGATGCCAGTATTGAGCAACTGCATAACCTACATATCCGCATCCAATAATAGCAATGTTCATGTTTAGTAAGAAGTTAAGCGCTCGGAATAAGGATTAAAATAACTCAGCCGATTGTGTAGGAAAGCCTGACACTTTAGCTTTCCCACCTCAATCTCTACAAACAAGCATGGTGCATAATTCCTACTATTCGTAAACTCTCCCATCAGGCATAATTGCTCCAGTCAAGTTAGCTCCTATAAGTTTGACCAGAAGTCTTTCGCCGGATCGCATGCGTGCTCCTGTAAAGTCTGCTCCTCGTAAGTCAGCACCACTTAAATCTGCTCCAATTAAATTAGCATTACGGAAATTAACTTCTCGGAGGTCGGCTAATAGTAAGTTCGCCCTAAATAAATTTGCCTGAGACAAATCCGCACCTCTAAGGTTGACTTTATGCAAAAAACTATCACTGAGATTGGCACCGCTTAAGTTAGCGTAGCTCAGATTTCTACCAGATAAATCTTTGCCTTTTAAGTCTGCTTGGCTAAAATCTTTACCACTTAAGTCAGGGTTTTGCTTTGGTGGATGGGGTGTTTGATAGGTTTGTTGAGGTGTTTGATAGGTTTTTTGGGCTGGTTTTTTCTGTGTATGTTGTCCCGAATGATGTGGTATTTGATACCTTGCTTTGAGAGAACGCAATTTTTCCCGAGCTTCATTGATTTCTTGCAGCTTTCTTTGCGCTTTCTCTTGCAAGCGAATGTTTTCCTTTGGGAGGCGATCGGGATGCCATACAAACGCTAAATCTTTGTACGCTTGATTCACTTCCTCAAGTGTGGCTCCAGGCTCTAATTCTAACAACTTATAGTATTGCTCCAGCTCGCTCATAAGACTTTTTAGTGGAAATTAATTTCATTATGAGTGATGCAACCAGTAAAAGACTGCACCATTTGTATAAACTTTCCATTTTTGGGCAATTCCGGCGGAAAGAGGAGAATTCAAAACTCGAATTTTAGCCGTTACTTGAATTGGAAGCCCGCACTCAAGACAACTTCCATACGAATATTCTAAAAGTCTATGGTAGCGAATCGATTCCATAAACAACTTTTCCCACAAACCCTCATCCCAAAGACAGGTTTTATTGCACAACAAATGTATAACCTACTTGTTAGCCCAGATTGTAGCTGTAACTACTTGTCAAACCTGTTTATATTTTCACGCTTTTTTTACCTTTTGGGCAATTGTTACTCAATACTTCAACCCGTGAATCTTTATATTCTGTTACAAATATCAAAAGACTTCCTATGACTGGTTTCATAATCTTCAAAAATTCGGTAGATTTTCCTTTGGCTAAGACCCCTTCCAAAAATGTAACTTCTTGTATCAATTATTCAGAAATTATTGTTGTTAATTGTAAATTAGTAATACGGAATATTGTGGTTAATTTCCGTATTAAAACAACCTCAATTGAGCATCTATTTTTAAGAAAGCCAATTTTTGGATGATGCGGATCTCGTGATGATATTTAGTGGTAAGAAACTGCTTATTAACGTCTGTACTCTGACCTGCGACTGAGGAAGCGCTGTTGTAAAGCTCGTATATAGGCTCGCACTGGAATCTGATAAACCTCGATAAGAAGCCAAACAATAATTGCTAAATGTGAGGCAAAGGTTAATATTGTCCAAATATATGGAACCCAAGATAAGGGGGTCTGTGGATTGGGTGTAAAGTTATATGCCACTATGCCAATTAACGCGGTGGGAAGCAATACAAAAGTCATTGCTGCGATCGCGTAGCCCCAACCAAACTCTACTCCTTCTATTTGGGCTTCTGTCCAATTCAAGCCGTTCCAATACCAAACAAGCGGCGGTTGTCTGGAAGGCATTTTAAGTTGCTGTTGTTCGATGTTAACAATAAAAATTTGTTGACAAAAGTCACAAGCCATAGCTTCCATCAAGGGCATATGACTGATCTTTCCTACACGGCATACTGGGCAGGGGTAAACTTCTTGATAACTGAAAGATGTGTTTAGGAGTTTGGAACTGGGCATAAGCAATTTAAAATACAACATTGAGAAACATAGTACTGAGAAGTTTCTTACTTTCTGTCTGGCTGTAGAGAAATGGCTGACAGCCAAGCAACACTTGGTGGAGCAAGAAACGCAATGACTTCGGATTGCGCTACGCTACACCAGAAGTTTCGTTAACTCTTGTTTTCGAGTGGTGGGGGGGTTGACGCAACTCTTGCCCTCTGTTAACGTCATTTATATAAGTGTAATCTATCTTTGTTAGACAAAGTATTTAGCCGATGTTAAGCAGCAGTTCCTACTTTTATTATTGGTTTAGGGTGGTTCACCGGGAGTGAATCGAGTTTCCTCATGGAAACCGCCCGGTGAACCGCAGAGCGAACTCTGCGGTTTTTGTTTTTTTAAGGAGTACCATTTCATCATGATGACCTATCTCAATACCTGGTTTTATGGATTTTACTTTTGGCCTAGAACAAGTTCCGGGTAGATAGCGTCATGCTGATCAATCGTTAACGCCCGGAACTTAGAAAAAGTTCTGGGCTTTTTTGTTCTCAAACGGTTAGGGATTATTTTAACCACCAACCACCAACCACCAACCACTAACTACCAACAAAGGAGAATCCAATCGTGAATAACGCCAAACTTGTAGAAAAATCTCACTCTCACCATCAAACCATCGTCCGCCTGTCTGATACAGTTCGCTTTGGGGGTAAGGAACTGGTTATTATTGGTGGACCCTGTACTGTTGAAAGCCCAGAACAAATGGAACAAGTCGCTCAAAAGCTTTCTCTTGCACCAGTACAGGCGCTACGTGGCGGAGTCTACAAACCCCGCACTTCTCCCTACGCTTTCCCTGATTTAAAGGATAGTATTCTGGTCGATTAAACGCTGCCTGTTGATACCGTTCGTAATTGCCAATCTTCTTTTTAACCAGTTCTTGATTGTAGGGATACTCTTCTTTCACAATTTTTGAGATAATCTCAACCGTTTGCTCCAGATAGCTGCGCCCATCAGGTAACAATTTATTGGCATCCAACGGACCCCCAACACCCATATGACCTACTGGACCGAGTGAAATAAAACTGATTTTGCCCATTCGTTGGGCACGGTTCCAGTAGGATAAAAAGAAGATCTTCCACCGCTTTGGAAATAAAATGGGACTTAAACGCGCAACTATATCTCTGTTACCAACAAGATGATAGAGATGCTCTACCAACAATGCATTGTTATTACCACTGATGACACCAGCCAAGGAAATGACCTCAATGGGAGCATCCAACAATGCTTGCTTGAGATAGGAAAGAGCTCCCATTGCTATCTGTCCACCACCACTAAAACCAATCAGTGTGATTGGTACTGCGCTTCCGGGTTTGTAACCGTGGCTCATCAGGCTGTTGTACATAACCTGCGCTGTTCCTTGGTTGTAGATAGCTCCGTAGCGTTGGTCAGTGGAAACTGCAACAACAAGCAGATTGCGAATATTAATCGTCAAAGCAAACAAAGCGTTAAATATACCACCTCTACTGGATTGGCTGCGGCGTTCGGCGAAGCGCCAAAAGGACGACAGTATTCCATCTTCTGTCAGTGGTCGATTGAGGACTGAGTAGGGTATTATCCCTCTAACGATCGCGATATTATCCGGCAAAGCTAACCCTAACTCGTGCAAAAACCGATCTCCATCTGGGAAGTACTTAGATGAAGCTTGACCGATACCATCTAAGTAAATAACATAACGAACAACATTTGTTTTTGGTGGAATCGGTTCTTCTAATGTTCCGAAATCAGGCTTAGTAGCGATTGGCTCGCCATACCACCCTGCCCACCATCTTAAAGCTTCAAGGGGAACCAAGAGTCCGGCAAAGAGGATAGCAATCAAACTAATTTGCAACAAATCAACTGAAAGCTTCAACGCACTTCCCAAGGTACTGTACCATGCCAACCACAGATGGTGGATTTGTGGAAAGAGTACGGTACAAAGTAGGGCAATGAAAAAAATTCCTAAAAATAGGCTGACTCGTTTGATATTCATGCTCTTTCGTTATTCCCTCTCTGGTTAGCATTAGCCTGCTTATCCCCACGCAATATCTGCGGTCCTGCTTGCAGAAGTTGTTCCAGCCCTTGCATATCTGTGACCAATTGTGTCCCTGCAGCTGTATTAGACAGCCACTTGCCAAGCATCGCAATTGGTCGTCCAATGGTGCGTTGTGCTATCTGAAATGCAATCCATCCCAATACGCCACACCAAACTGCCTCCCAAACATTAAGATTGAGGGAGACGCGCCAGCCTGTAACAAATACTAACAGTGTCCAAATAGAAAGCAAAATTTGGATTGGCACACCTAAGTAGGGCAATGCCACTAAAAAACTAAACACCAGAGGTGCGTAGGCAAATCCCAGTGTAGACCACAGAACGCCATAGGAGGTATTCGTCTTAAATAGTATGAGGGTTACCAGCCATGTGCTCAAGCCCCAAAATACCACAGTAAATGTAAATAATACAGATGCTATCAACAGACTGAGAAAAAAGCGCAGTGGTTTGACTCGGTTGATGAATAGCACTATTCCTTGGCCAACAGCTTGAGAAAATCCTGCAATCAGTACGATGTACACAGCTGCTGTTGAATTTTGGGGTAGCGATTGAATCAGCCTAAAAGTTTCCGGATTGAGGGCGATCGCTCCGAATACAAGCTCCCAAAATCTGTTAAGGGCGGTCTCAGTCATAGCAAATAGAATAAGAAAGCACATAACTGATTTTAGTTGCTCTCACTGTATTTTTAATAACTCTTATAAGTAAAGCTACTAAATTGGGTGTCAAATACCTATGGTAAAAAAAGCACACTGTTACTGTTGCAACCTAAAAATGGTTGAAACTTTTGCTAATGACAAATGACAAAGGACACTTATAAGTGCAGAGGTTAATAGCGCTAAACCCAACCCCTAACCCCTGACCCCTGGATTTAATCGGCAAACACGCCGGATGCTTCTTTTTGCTTTTGATAACGCTCTTTGAACTGTCGTTGCTGTTTATTGTGATCTACAATAGGGTTAGGATAGCCAAGAGCACGACGTTCCAAGGGTGTGATTTTACCTGTTACCAAATACTCTGTGTCTACAGAGCGCAATTCGGACACCCATGTCCTGATGTATTCGCCCTCTGCATCAAACTTTTGTGCTTGACTAGCTGGGTTGAAGATTCGCACGGGTTTTGGGTCCATACCACTAGAAGCACTCCATTGCCAACCACCATTGTTGGCAGATAAATCACCATCAATTAAACTCTGCATAAAATATTTTTCTCCCCTTCTGGGATCGATAAGCAGGTCTTTGGTGAGAAAATTGGCAACTATCATCCGACACCGATTGTGCATCCAGCCCAATTCATTCATTTGCCGCATTGCTGCATCAACAATTGGGTAGCCAGTTCTGCCAGAGCACCACGCTTGGAAATGCTCTTCGTTATTGTCATAAGGAAAGTTTTTAAAAGATTCGCGGAAAGCGCCGTCTGCCAGTTCTGGAAAGTTATACATTGCGTGTTGATAGAACTCCCGCCAAGCTAGTTCCTGCTGCCATGCGCGGATGCTGGTTTCTGTTTCGTCGCTGCGGCTATTTTCTAAGACTTCTAAAGTTGCTTGCCAGACGGTACGAATACCAATAACACCAAATTTTAAAGCTGCACTCAATCGAGATGTTCCATCAATTGCTGGAAAATTACGTTGTTCTTTATATTCTTCAATTGCCCTAGTGCAGAATTCTTCTAACCGTTCTTGCGCTGCTGCTTCTCCCGGTGTCAGAATCAGTTCTCCATCCCAATGTTTACCTAAATCTTTAGCTGAGGGCAGTTCTATTACCCCGACTTCTTTTGCCTTGTCCTTTTGAGTCTGTGTCAATCCTTCTAGAGACGAGGGAGGGAAGGTTTCCACAGGAGGTGCTTTTGGTTTGCCAGTCCATTTCTTCCAAAAGGGAGTGTAAACTGTATAAGGATTATTTGAGCCAGTACGGATTTCTTCTGGTGCGTGTAAGAGTTGATCCCAGTTTTTCTCAAGAAACTCAATCCCTTTTTCTTGTAATGCCTCCATGACAACGCGATCGCGTTCTTGAGAGTACGGTTCTACATCCCAATTCCAGAATACAGCTTTCGCACCCAAAGCTGCTGCCAGTTCTGGTATCGCTTGAGTTGGGTTGGCATGAAGAATCAGCAACTGGCTTCCTGCTTGAGCATATCGCTCAAGTAGCGATCGCAAACAACCAATCATGTAGGTCACTCTTACGGAAGCAACATCATCTCGTTGGAGAATATTCGGGTCGAGGCAGAAAACGCCCACAACCTTTGGGCTTTTTTGCCTTGCAGCAGCCAGCCCTGTATTGTCAGAAATGCGTAAATCGCGGCGATGCCAAAACAGAATTAGGTCAGACATTCCATCCTATCGATAGTTCTACCGTACTAGCTTAACAGTTAGGAGGGGTAAGTTTAACTGGTTCTTCCACCTACTTAGGTAGGTGGGCAATAAACATAACTGTATTACAAAATGTAAATGTAAATACGTCAGTAAGCTTACCAATGACAAATGACTGAGGACAAACTTCTCCTGTTACGTTTTTTCCGAACGACCTACTTACCTAGTTTGTAGCTATTAGTATTTCCTCTGCATACAAATTTTTATCTACATCAAGTTTTCATAAAAACTACCTGTGTAAATGTACTTATTTGCCTAAATCATGCTGGGGAACAGCTTTTTAACTAGATACTTAGATGTTGCGTATTTTCTACAATAAATTACCCAAACATAATAATTGATAGACAATACGAGTATTACAATTGAAACAAAACGAACCCAATTTCACTGAATCGATACATGAAGCCGTAGAAACAAGTTATGCAAAACACAACTAGAGCACAAACAGCAGGACTGAGTTTAGAGCTTTTTCACGTTCAGACAAACACATCTTTTGAGTTACCAGCACATTGCACAGTCTTTCGTATTGGTAAGCCCAAGGATCAAGTGGTACCAGATATCAACGTGACTGGTTTACCCAATGCTAACTTTGTTTCTCGTCTTCATGCAGAAATTCAAGTTGAAAAAAACATTTACTACATTGTAGATATGGGGAGTGCCAACGGTACATTTGTCAATAATGTTAGGTTAAAGTCAGGAAAGCGCCACAAACTTAACTTAGGAGACAAAATAGACTTAGGTTCTGGGAACAATGTCACGTTCCTATTCCTTAGCAAACAAAATGCAACTCCTCAGCCCGATACGGTACTGAATCATTTACCGACAGTGATTCAGGTTGAATTGTTTGCTGAAACCAAGCCTACTGCCGTGGAGCGTTCTGGTAAGCTTATGGGCATTTTGGTGATGATTGCAGGCATTTTGATTTTAGCTGTAAATATTCACATTGGCATTCAATTGCGTCTTCCTGGCGTAATCCTATGCTCTGCAGCAGTTGCAGCCCTATCCTGGCGTCGTATCAACCACAATATAGGATGGCTTTTGATGGGTTTGGGAATTTCAGCTATGCTATTTACTGAAAAAGCCTTTGCACCAATGCCTCTTTTAGCTATTGCTTTAGGTTGCGCTCTGATAATAGGTGGATATCACCTGTATACAACAGAGAAAATGGTGAATTTCAGTTTGCCCGGATTGCGATCGCCTAAAGGTATGGGAAAAAAATAATCTTTCTCTGCTTCTAGAACACCGATTCAGTATTCCCGTAGGATGTTAAAAACCCGGTTTTTTAAACTTGATGGGGAAAAGTTAGTAAAGGAAAATAAACTATTTCCACCGCTCGGAAACCGGGTTGTTCTATTTTCTTACTCAACAACAGAAACAAATAATGCAGATAGAACTGCATAACTAGCAAACAAAGCAACAACAGCAAGCATATCCGTTTCCTCCTAATAAGGGTAGTAATAGATAAATATTTATACTTTAAGTATATAACTTTTTTTCAGCAGCCGATATCGTCTAAACAGACGATTCTAAGGGATAAGACTGAGATAGAAATGATTATTTGACGATCGCCTCAAGAAGTATGTCAAGTAATATTACTTAACCTAGAAGATGTAGGTATTAATAACACTTTACTTTGGGCTGTGGTTTGAATTTTATGGAAACCCCTCTCTTTGTAGAAAGGGGATAATATCAAGGTGTTGTATAGTGCCCTTACAATTAATTATGAATAGGTGGCAGTAAAGTTGGGTTATGCACTTGTGAAAGGGTGTGATATCATGTCCGGGTAAAGACTTATCATTAAGGCAGATGGGGAGATGGGGAGAGGGTTTTCCGGTTTTTGCACAGATTGTTTAATAATAACTAATTAACCAGACTTAATATAAGTACAAGCTCATAGCAAAAGTTCACTTACAGAAGACGCAACAGGCAGGGTAAAGTGAAACTCGCTGCCCTGATTTTTGCCAGCAGAAACAGCCCAAATCTTGCCACCCAATTTCTCAATAATTTGTCGGCAGATTGCCAAGCCCAATCCAGTTCCGCCAATAGTACGTTGCATGAATCCTTCTTCTTGATAAAAACGTGCAAAAATGGCTTCTAGCTGGCTGGGTTCAATGCCACGACCCGTGTCAGCAATAATAACTTCTAACATTTGGTTTGTCTTTTGCTTGTTTTGGGTAACACCCTCTTGTTCCACATGAAAAACTTGGGTGCGAATTGTGACTTGTCCGTTGGCATCGGTAAATTTATAAGCATTGTCTAAAAGTTTGGTTAAAACTTCAGTCAGCCCATCTCCATCAGCAAGCACTAGGGGTAAGTTAGGAGGTAACTCTACAATAATTTCCGGTACAGTGTCAGGAGGTTGGTTTCTGGTGAGGCTAGCAATAACTAAATCCAAACAGGTTTGGAGTGACATGGGTTCAATATGCCAGTTAACCCAACCTCCTTCCAAGCGAGAAAGGGTCAGAAAGTCTTGAATCAGCCGACGCATCCGTTCTGAATCAGCAAGGGCTGTTTGCAACATGGTTTGCTGAAATTCCGGGGGCATATCTGGTTCGTTGGCTATACTCTCCAAGCAAACCTGGATGGTTGATAGGGGAGTTCGCAATTCATGACCGACGATCGCAATCAAGTTACTTTGAGTCCGTTCTAATCCAGCAAGTTGCTGATTCAAGGTTTCTAAATTGCTGTAAGCTTGAGCTTGTATCAAGGCAACTCCCACTTGAGTCGCGATCGCTTCGACTAGAGCTTGGTCTGACTCATTCCAAATGTGAGGTTCTATGCCGCAGTGGTGTAACTCTAAAATACCCAACCACTTCTCTTGATAGCGAATAGGAACAACAAGACACGAGCGGATGGAAAATCGCACCAATTGCTCTCTCAATTCCGGATATGACCTAATGCCCAAATCTTGTGTGGTGTCGGCGATCGCAACTGCTTTATCCTGATCTAAAGCAACTTGAAACAGCGGATGATTTGCCAAAGACCAAATTTCTCCCTTCAATGAAGGTAAGCCATGAGCTAGCGCCTCATACTTAATAGGTGCGGGTTTTTCTGTGGGATGATAGTGGTAAAGCAGACAGCGACAGGGGCTAAAAACCTGACTGAGTTCCCGCACTGTTACCGTAAAAATCTCTTCCAAATTGAGAGAACGGCGAATAGCAGTGCAAATGGTATTAATAAGACGTTCCTGACGTTCCTTTTTAGTAATGGTACGGTAGGCTTTGAGCTGCTTGTATTGGCTATTTTGCAAATAAGTCACCAATCGGTCTGTAAACAATCTCGCGTCAATTTCCAGGACGCGAACCCCTGCTTCTTGATTTAAGTTAGCTTGGTTAAGACCGTAGCTTTGTCTTGCTATTTCCACTTTAGCCGCCAGTTCTGGGCAATAACTCAAAATCCGTTCCATTAAAAGCTGAGCAGCACAAATACTGACCTCACGGTCAAAAGTCCAAATTCCTTGAAATTGTCTTGCCTGGTCTAATGATGAACCATCTACTGGGGAAGCATACTCTTGACAAACAATGCAGGCACTGTATTTCTGTCCAATAATTACCAAGTGCCATTCCTGTGCTAGTGCATCCTCAGGATCGAAAGGAATTGTAACGAACGGAGTGGAAACTTTTGCAAAATTAGATTCTGGTGCAGCGAGGACATAAACCTGATCTGTACGCTGAGCAATCCGTTGATAGCGACGGGTTTCTTGAAGGTAATAACGCTCTTGCTGAAAATTAGCAATCACGAGTGGCTTATCGGCTCCCACTAAGACTAGGTCTTCCATTGCATGGGACAGTGCTGTCAAGGATGATTTGAAATAGACTTGACACCGTAAGTTTGGTAAGACCTGAAGTAAATTGTGCAGTAGGGAAATTGAGTTCTTCATTACCGATAAGCTGTAGAGGCCGCTTCCTGCAATTGCCAGCCAAAAAACAGGAGCTACAAACTGGTCTGCTCCCCAAGAACACTACTTCCGTAATTATCGCGTGAATTCAGTATCTATGATGGAATGAATAATATCACGCACCAGGGTGCTCTCAATCAGTGAAGTGCTCGCCTATAAGCTGACTGCTGATAGCTCGTCATCGGTCACAATGATAGAGCTGAGATCGGCATGGCACAAATCGGTTCTTAACAATATGGCTTTGGTGAGATTCACTTTATACAGGTCTGCTTGACTCAGGTTTGCACCAGTAAGGTTTGCTTTCCTTAGGTTAGCACCTGCTAAATTCGCACCACTCAAGTCAGCATATCGTAAATCTGCTCCTTCTAAGTTAGTATGGCTGAGGTCAGCATATCGTAAATCAGCTAGACGCAAATCTGCCTTTTTGAAAATAGCCTTGTGTAAATCTGCTTTACGAAGATTTGCGCGAATCAGGTTAGCTTTGGTGAAATTCGCCCAAATCATAAAAGCCTCACTTAAGTCGGCTCGCCATAAATTAGCCTCAGCCAAAGTGGCTTCCGTCAAATTTGCTCCCCGTAAATTCGTTGCTGATAGAGCCGCCCCAGTTAAGTCTGACCGACTCAAATTAATTCCGGCTAAACAGATTTCGCTGAGGTGAGCCTGTCGCAAGCAAACCTGTAAAAAATCTCTGTTGCCCGCTCTGTAGTGTTTTATCAGTTCATTAGCATCCATGTTACAGACAGCAAAGATTATGAATTTTAGCATTGAGAAAGGTTCAACAGGAACATTTTTCACTGTTAACCGTTGACTACCCAGTGTTGATAAGGTTTTCGAGCAGCGATGCTGAAACCAAAGCAGCACCTGCAGTCAGCGGTTTACAGCGTGAATATTTTTCATGTAGCTCCATGTAAATAAATGTAACAAATTATTAAGCTAATACAAGTCCCTGTAATCTTTTTTTAATGAATTTTGGTTATTCGAGTATAAAAAAAGCTTATGAAAAATCTTCCTGACAGTGCGAATAAGCAAGAATAGACCCTGTCAGCCCAACTGTTATATGTTGAACCTGCTTTTAACCGCACAACATCTGTATTAAGTATGAGCCGCACAATAATCAGCGTCTAAAGCAGAGGAATTACAGCAATTGAACGCACCACCAACTAAACCTTCGGTTATAGTTGGGGATTCTTACGCTATGAAACCGAAAGGCTCCACAACGTCCCCAGCGTTATCGGCGTCCGCGAATTATTCGTTCAAACACAAAAATGATTGAAGCTGGTTTCTTCGATTCTGGATGGCACGGCTCTTGTAATTTCAGTAACCGATAACCCCTGACATGGAACTCTTCGATCCATGATTCAATAGTTCTGAAGTACCAGGGAGAAGGATGAAAAGCCTCATTACCAACTCCTTGCCAGGACGTTTCTCGCCACCCGTTTTCATAAGAACCTTCGCCACTTATCATAAGAGGGTGAAGTGTTTGGATGATGATGCTACCTTTGTCTTCTAAAAGGCGAAGACCAGCCTCTGCGACCTCCTCTAGAGCGGATTGTCCAAGAATTGAAAAGTTACAAATCATGCACGAAAAGTGAGTAATATCACTGAATTTCCGTGAAGGCAAATCGGAGTAGGAAGATACAAGAAAACGATTATCGCCACTACGCCTTGCTACTTCAACAAGATCGGCAGTGACGTCAACTCCCCACCCATTAATTCCTTGGGAGAAGAGTTCATAGCATAACCATCCTTCCCCACAACCAACATCCAAAAAAGTTTTCGGCTTCAGCGCAATTACGGTCTTGGTTATTGCAGCATCTGTGATGAGGGTTCGACTCGAAATTAGCTTTTCACGAATTACGCGTGTCCATGAGTTGGCATTAATTCGCCACGAGTCAAGAATTTGTTTTTCCCGATCTTCCATAACTATCCTACAAGTTGTCGCCTCTACTTACTTTTCACGGGATTTAAATTTCTTGTTTCCCCCTTTATAAGCTATCCATTACCCGCATCTTTCTTAACAATCGCAGAACTGTTATGGAGAAAGGGGGTAAATTCAACTTGTACACCACCACCGTAGCTTTATAAGGGGGGATAAAGGGGGTAAATTCAACTTGTACACCACCACCGTAGCTTTATGAGGGGAAGTAAACACCAAAGTCCACATCTTTATAGGTATGGGTAACTTTGAGTGAAGCAAATGTAAAATTTAATACAGTGATTTTACCCAGTACCACTCATGAGTCAATCCCTCCCTAAGAGAAACTTGAGGCTGATAGCCCAGTATTCTCCGTGCTTTAGAGACATCAGCCGCTGTGTGACGGGCATCGCCCCTGGCTTTATCTACATGGTTTCTCTTGATAGTTTTTCCCACAATTTCTTCCATTGTGTCCAAAACTTGAGAGAGAACAACTCGACTACCACCACCAATATTAAAGATTTCTCCTACGGCATCCGGCACTGTAGCGGCGGCTAAATTGGCGGCTACAGCATCACTCACAAAGGTAAAGTCCCGTGTTTGATAACCATCACCATACACGGGAATTGGCTCATCAAGTAAAACTGATTTGAAAAACTTATGAAATGCCATATCTGGGCGTTGCCTGGGACCGTAAACTGTGAAATAACGCAGTGATACATAGGGTACGCCGAAGTTCCTGTAATAGAGGCTACATAACTGCTCAGCCGCTAGTTTTGTAATACCGTAAGGAGAAACGGGTTTAGGGCATATCTCTTCGTGGGTTGGTAGAGTTTCAGCATCACCGTATATGCTGGAGGTAGAGGCAAAAACTAGTCGTTTCAACTGTTTTGCATCTTTGGCTGCTTCCAAAAGAATTTGTGTAGAATTAATATTTCGTTCGGTGTAAAGACGAAAACCCTCACCCCAACTTGCTCGCACTCCTGCTTGCGCTGCTTGATGGTAAACTACATCTACGTCTTTTAGGAGTGTTTGCCAGTCTAAAAACTGAATATTCCCTTCAATTAATCTAAAACCAGGATGATTTTGCAAGTGTGCAATATTCTTGCGCTTTAAGACTGGATCGTAGTAATCATTAAATTCGTCTATTCCAATGACTTCTTCACCTTGTTTCAATAACGCTTCCACAAGGTGAGAACCTATAAATCCCGCAACTCCGGTAACAATAGTTTTAACCATGATTCCTGTTTTTCGATATTTTTATCTATCTGAATTTCCAAGTTAATCCTTTAAACCAAGAAACCGCCATCCATTTATGATTATTTTTTACTATTTTAAATTTTCCAGCAGGAATGAAAAATAGTGAAACAGCAATTTAGAATTGAAATTGACTTTAGAAGAATTACTGATATTTGATATTTTATATTTACCACAAATCTACTTATTAGCTCAGAAAAAGCTAAAATTAAGATACAGCCAAAAACCGTATAATACCTGTTGCAAAATTTCAAGCGCTTGACGAGTCCCAGGCAAAGGAAAAAAGCAGGGACTTGCACAAGTATCAAAATTGGTGAAAAATTGTACGGCAAGTAGCCATTCAATCAGTAAACAGTCAGCAATGAACAGTAACCCGCAACCAGAGATAACTGGTCATTGGGAACCCACTGATAGCTGCTAACTGCTAACTGATAACGAACCAAGAGGAAGTCAGTGAAAGTTTTAGTTGTTGGTAATGGAGGGCGGGAACACGCTCTTGCCTGGAAACTGTTGCAATCAAAGCAAATTGAGCAGGTTGTTTGCGTGCCGGGAAATGGTGGTACGGCAATCATGGAACGCTGCAAAAATGTGCCTTTGGCTGTAGATGATTTTGAGGGAATCAGTCAAATTGCTCAAGAAAATGGCATTTCCTCGATCGTAGTTGGACCAGAGGTGCCGCTGGCAAAAGGAATTACAGACTACCTTCAAGCCAAAGGATTTATGGTTTTTGGTCCAACAAGGGCGGGGGCGCAAATTGAGGCGAGCAAAGCTTGGGCAAAAGCCCTAATGCAAGAAGCAGGGATTCCGACAGCGCGGTCGGCGGTATTCACAGAGGCACAAGCAGCAAAATCCTACGTAAAATCACAGGGAGCACCAATTGTTGTCAAAGCTGATGGTTTGGCAGCGGGTAAAGGTGTCGTTGTTGCTGAAACAGTGGAACAGGCACAGGCAGCAATTGATGGTATGTTTGGCGGGCAGTTTGGCAGTGCGGGGCAATTTGTTGTTATTGAAGAGTATTTGACCGGGCAAGAGGTTTCTGTTTTAGCGCTGACGGATGGAATTACAATTCGCCCATTGTTACCGGCTCAAGACCACAAGCGAATTGGTGAGGGCGATACGGGGGATAATACAGGTGGGATGGGTGCTTATGCGCCTGCACCCATTGTGACACCAGAGTTGATGGCAAGGATTCAACAAGATGTTTTGGAGAAAGCGATCGCGACTTTAAGGTTAAAGGGTATTGACTATCGAGGGGTACTGTACGCCGGATTGATGATTACTGAAGGCTTTTGGTTTTCACGAAGAATTTAAAAATTGGCGTTGCGGTCATTGCGATCGTTGTCATTAGTCATTTGTCCAGTGTCATTTGTCCTTAGCTAGTGACCAAGTTGGCTAAAACAAAGAATTAAAGAAGTTGAAGCTGAGAATGGGGGATTGCGTAACCAGCACGAAGCAATTTATGGTCGTATCCTCCAGGCTTCTGAACTAGAGCATCGGCTTGAGAGACTAGAGGCAGAAAACGCAAGGCTAAAGAAAGAATTGGAAACGTGTTTAGCTCAGCCACAACCGCCACAACCGCCACAACCATCTTCATTGTCTAAAAAGTCTAATGTTGCAACAGCTTTAATCAAAAGATCAAAAGGTGAGATGAGCGACACGATTGGGGATGAGCTAGATTCCTTGGGCATTAAACTGACTAGAACTCTTGCTTCCAAGATTAGGAATTCTACTGAACAAATTGTGTTAACTGCAATTGAAGCATTAAAAGAGCAACTGCAACATCAGGTCATTAGAAGCCCTGGAGGATGGCTAGTTAGTGCGATTGATCCTGCATGGCTCAATCAACCTCTTGGAGAAGAAACTCACGCAGCAGAAGAGTTTGCTCAGTGGTATGACTTGGCTAGAGAGTATGAGATTGTAATTGGGAGTCAAAAGAAAGACGACGGCTCTATGTGGGTTCAAGAAAATACTGGTTAGTGGTTCCCTTTTGAGAAGTTTTCCGCAAAGTGGACTCTGGAGTATTTGCGTTCAAGAGTGGTGAGGCAAGAAAGCAAGGTATCCAAGAATCAACAATTTATGTCTTAAGGGTATATGAATCGCTTTAATTGATAGAAAACTTGCTGACAAGCTTCCATCTATTATTAATTGTGTGGTAAAACATAAAAAGCAGACTTAATGTCTGCTTATTTACATAACAAGGCTTCCATATCTGGCGGTGTAAGCTAAGTGAATTTCCGACCCACAACACTTACACTGCTTAGAGACGAAGCCGACATATCCTCACGAGAAAGGAGGTTTAATATGTCTAGACTAAAACCTAGTCTAGACGACAGTCTGCTACGTAGTCAACTATTCGACTTAAAGCAATCTGTCGATACTCCCATTAAGCAGTTAATAGATAAAGTCCTAAGCTTATCGTCAACAAAGCTGCTTATTCTTTTCACCATTTATAGTCTTGAAAAGTCGAACAGCAAAGAAGTTGCTGAAAAAATTTTTCTTAATCGAAGCACGGTAGCAAAGCGCATGGGAGAACTTGCTGAACAAGATGGTCTCCTTAGCTACGTGCAATCTGAAAACAATAATCCGCTCTTTCCAGGAGTCAAAACTTATTTTGTCTCACACGAGTCAACCAAGATGATTCTTGGTTTTGTGACTGGAGCAATCAAGCCAATAGATTCAAGCAATCATGAACAGAACGGAACTTTGCCCAAAGTAACTGGGGATTCTAATTTGGACACCTCTGACAACCCGATTGACAACAAGCAAGCTAGCGTAGAGCAAATCCATCAATTCTATCAAGGTATTTCCGATCTACCGCCAACATCGCAAAAAATAATTTCTTTGCTTGATGATACTCCAAAGTCGGTTAAACACTTCTATGAACGGATTGGATGCGACTATACAACCGCGAGTAAATACCTGAAAAAATATTGGGATTTAGGCATCGCACATCGAAAAATGGCATCTTCACCTGGTACGGGCAGGGGAGAATTTTTGTATTATTTAAATCCCGATGTCTTTAAAGTACTACCAGAAGTCAAAAATCAGTTTTTAGCTTCTGCATCTTCAGTTCAAGCAAAGTTTGAAGGTAGCAGCGATGTTGTGACAGAAAACACGGCAGTCTCCGCCTCAAACGAAAAAACGTGTAATAGCAGTGACGGAGCGAATATGAGCACAGAGCCTTCTCAGCCTGCGGATATTAGTGTTAATACTTCTGAAAGATCCGAACCGCTTGCTCACAAGATAAAAGAATTTATCAAACAACTAAACCAAGTTGAGAAAACTGAACAAGAATTGCGCGATCTTTTGGGACCTGGGAAAGAAACGGATATTGCTATAGCTAGGCTCAAATCTAAAAACTTATAAAAAAGCGGTGATATTACTCTCACCGCTTTGTCAACTCATGGGCGGCGCTTGGTGCCAGACGGGTCTCCTAAACTCAGTGCTGAGGGGTTCGATATCCCCTGCCGTCCACAAGCTGATATGCACATATTAATACGTGTGTGTCACATCTTCATATTGCTTAAATCAAAGAAAATCATGGTGAAAAACAACCAAAGAGAACTCCAGTACGAAGGTCATTTGGTTCACCGTCGCTTACACGATGGGCTAGTTAGTTTGACTGATATGTGGAAAGCTGCTGGACAGCCAACAAACAAGTCACCACGGGACTGGAAACGCCTTCATAAAACTCAAGAATTACTAGAGAGTTTAGCTTTTGGGACGGGCATCTTGCCCGTTCGAGTTAAAAGCAACCGGGGTAAGCATTCCAAGACTCATTACATTATTTCTGAAATTCTCGGTATTCTTGAAACCGTTAAACATGGAAGACACCCTGCAACATACGCTACTCCTGAATTAGCGATTGATTATGCACAAATTATTTCAGTAAAATTCCATCAATGGACTTTGACTGCGCTGAAAGAGCGCATTGAAGAAGAGGCTAACTCAGAACTTGCTTATAAAAGAGGTCGAGCTAGGGCTATTCAAGGATGGAAAAAGCAAGGTAAATCTGATGACTGGATTCAAGACCGCATAAATTGTATTGAGAACTATAAGCAGCACACAAGTGTTCTTGCTGCTCACAGTGTCGGGCGAGAAGGAGGACGCAATGGTTTTGCTGAATGTGCAGACGCTATTAATTTAGAAATTTTAGGCGGACGATCTAAAAAACTGAAAGCAGTTTTAGGATTAACGAAAAAATCTCAACGACTGAGAGATAATTTAACCAGGACCTAATTGACAGCCCTTAGTTTTGCAGAAGCGCTGGCTGATGACGACATTGAAATCAATAATTTACAGGGAAATAAATATTGTCGGCAGGCTTGCTCTCAAGCAGCTTATAGGGTTGTTTTAGCTGCTCATGGCTCTACAAGAATTATAGGCAAATTGGACTAACTTAAAGCATCACTTATCATATAACTAAATAAATTTGAGCTATGTCCAGTATTTAATTACTGAAATCTAATTAATCATACCTTTCATTTCTTTTTCCGGATTCCAAAGGGTTTAACTTCTCTGCTGTCCGTAAACCTGCAGCTATCTTAAGGCAATGTTTTTGAACTTCACACTGGTATGCCAAAAAAACTAAATAGCATATTAACTATTGCTTTACGTTCAATGACATAAAAAAATAAAAACCTTAATCCATTAATCTAATTTGGTTTAAGGTTTTTATTTAGTGAAATATTTAATTGACAAAATTTAGTTAATCAGATTTTTCATACCTGAATAGTCTTATGACTTACCAGTTTTAAGCGTCTAATAAACTCTTCTTTTGTTACAAAACCACTTTTGTTGTTTTTACAATCAAAGTTTTTAGGAAAGCTTGGTTGAACTATTTTTTCAGCATTATCAATAATTCGCTGAAATTTCTCCCTCTGAATTTGAGTGAGTGCCTTTGATTCTTCCGTTTTCTGTAGACTTATTTTCGTCATGTTGCTCATTTTCTTTTTTCTCCTCATTATCTTCATCATCAAAATCTTCATCGCCTGAGTCTTCCAAATCTTCATCAAGAAGATCATCTAAGAAAAATATCATTTTTTCAGAAGAAGGAGTTCTTATACACTCATAAAGAATTTGTTCAAGAATTTTCTCTGATTGACTTGGCTCTCGAACTACAGGAAACAATTCTTGCGCTTCTTTACGGTCAATAACAAATCCGTGGGATGGGTAATCATTTATTAATTTATTTACTGTTTTCTTTAAATTAGGGTTTAATCTGATGCCATATTCATAAGCTACATCCATTGATCTATAAACTGCGCCTAATCTTAGAGGTTCAATTTGACTGGCAATTGGAGCTAATAAACCGACAGCTATAGAACTAGCTATATCTGCTGCTGTTTTTGTAGTAACTACACCTCCTGAGCTAACAGTCGTTGCAATAAAATGTTGCTGAAAAATTTGAAAGCCTTGTAGACTTAATACGGTTAAGGCTTTTTGCAAATCTAAACCTGATGACCTTCTAACTAAGTCATCATCTTTAGCAACTTGGATGTCTAAAGGTCCTAGTTCAGCCAAATCAGACATTACTATTTCATCTGCACCAATCGCTACCAAAGTACCCGCACTTTTGCAATACCCAAATACAAAAAGAGTAAACTTATTGTATGTATTTTGCAGAAATCTAGCAATTCTAAAAGCGGCATCAGGATCGCCACCATAGGTTGCCAAAACAAGTACTAGATTATCTCTTTTATTAGCTTTTGCCTGTACAATCTTAATTACCTGGTCAGCGTTTTCCTCCTCAATATCTGCACTGTAGATAAATAAGTCAGCATCAAGGGTTTCAGAAATAGTCTTGATGCATTCTCGTAACATATCATGTACATTCGTACTCATAGGTTGCCTTTAAGATAAACAACCTATTATACATATTATACCTGTTTTAACGTCAAGAAAAGAGCTTCTTGATTTAAGAGTCCATAAAGTTAAACGAAAGTATAAATTAAAAGGTGTACATAATCGTTTTCTCAAGCAAAACCATTTCGTTGCTGAAAGCCTGATATTCTTTAGTCATATATTACAAAAATTTTTAAATACGTTTTATATCTATTGTGACAGTTTAAGAACCAATATTGTGTAAATTTATATAAAAGTTATTTTATCTTATTTACTTTATAGATATGTCTAAAAAGTAAAATCTTTGTAAAATCAGCTTTCTGGCGTTTTAGCTAAAGATAACTTGCGTTGGGTGGTTCACTTTCAATCACCTTTGTTGCTATCGGAGTATGTTCAGGAAATTGGACGTGCAGGACGGGATGGGAAACCAGCTCATGCGTTAACTTTAATTAGTGAACCAACAGGGTGGTTAGATCCTGAGGATAAACAAAGGCAAAGGTATTTTGAGAAAAATTTGCGATCGCTACAGGTCTCCGCGCAACAATTGATGCAAAAATTACCTTCAACTGGGGAAGTGAATGCAGTGGTACAAAAATTTCCCGAAGGTGCTGTTGCATTATCTTTGCTGCGTAGGAGCGGTCAACTCAAGTGGCTTGACCCTTTTCATTACACAATTGTTCGCGGTGAAAAAACTATACCACACGAACACTTGGATGCTACCAAGCAGATGAATCGGTATCTGATGACTCGGGGATGCCGTTGGCAATTTTTACTGAAGGCTTTTGGTTTTCACGAAGAATTTAAAAATTGGCGTTGCGGTCATTGCGATCGTTGTCATTAGTCATTTGTCTTTGGTCATTTGTCTTTGGTCATTTGTCTTTGGTCATTTGTTCTTGGTTATTTATTCTTAGGTAATGACCAAGTTGGTTGGTGGGCAGTGCTCACCCTACGAAAATCTGAGAAGGGTTTTGGTCTTATCTCAACGATATTGGTAGTCATTTGCCCTTAAACTAATGACCAAGGACAAATGACAAATGACCATTTTTAAAACTGTCTTAAGAATCGTAGGTCACTGTTGTAAACGCGGCGAATATCATCCATTTGGTGGAGTACCATCGCAAAGCGTTCAACACCGAAGCCAGCAGCGAAGCCAGTATACACTTCTGGATCGTAGCCCACAGCTTTTAATACGTTTGGATCGACCATACCGCAGCCCATGACTTCCAACCAGCGACCATTCCATTGCAAATCAACTTCTGCGGAGGGTTCTGTGAAGGGGAAATAGCTAGCGCGGAAGCGAATTTGCACATCGCCAAACATTTCTTGTAAAAAGACTTTTACAGTACCTTTGAGGTCGGTAAACGTTAGCCCTTCATCAACTGCTAAAAGTTCTATTTGATGGAAAACGGCTGAGTGGGTAGCATCTACATTATCTCTCCGGTACACGCGTCCGGGAGCAACCACTTGGATTGGTGGTTCCTCGTTTTCCATGTAACGAATTTGAACCGATGAGGTATGAGTTCGCAGGAGATTTCCGTCAGGTAGGTAGAAAGTATCCTGCATATCGCGGGCTGGGTGGTCGGGTGGCGTGTTGAGCGCTTCAAAGTTGTAGTAGTCCGTTTCCATCTCTGGACCACTTGCCACCGTGTAGCCCATACCAATAAAGATATCCAACGCTTTATCAATTATCCCGTTTAGGGGATGGACACGACCTTGGGGACGGTAGACACCAGGCATCGTCACATCCAAGGTTTCAGCTTCTAGCTGTACTTGAATTTGGGCTGTTTCTAAGGCTACGCGTTGCCGATCTATACTGGCTTGCAGGGCATCTTTAACTGTATTTGCGATCGCGCCAAATTTTGGTCTTTCTTCTGCACTTAATTGACCCATATTTCGCAAGAGCGCCCCCAGCTGACCCTTTTTACCCAGGTAGCTGACTCTTAATTCCTCAAGGCGTTCTAATGTATCGGCAGCAGCGATTGCCTTTTCTCCTTCCTCTTGCAGTCCTAAAAGTTGAGCTTCTAAGTTGTTAGTCATTAGTTAATTGTCATTTGTCATTTGTCAAGAGTCATTAGTCCAAGGTTTGGTTTGCTGGACAAATGACATCAGTATCCCATTAATGAGTTAAGGCGATGGTAAGAAACCAACTTCTTTTTACCAGTTTAGCTGCTTTACCCGGTCTAAAATTTAAGTTTTGACCATAAATATTTCGGTGTTCCTATCTTGACTCATCAAGCAGGTGAGCGCTTAATCCATATATTCTAGAAGTTTCCAGGTTGACTCTTGACGAAATGAGTCTTCACTCTTAACGATTAACTAATGACCCATGACTAGTGACAAATGACGATGAAATTACTGATTAGCAATGATGATGGTATTTCTGCTCTGGGTATTCGTGTTCTGGCAAACACCTTAGCAGAAGCAGGTCACGATGTCAGCGTAGTTTGCCCGGATCGGGAGCGCTCGGCAACTGGACACGGCTTAACCTTACACCAACCGATTCGTGCCGAAATAGTCGAATCGCTTTTTCATCCGTCTGTCAATGCTTGGGCTTGCGATGGTACTCCTTCTGACTGTGTCAAATTGGCTCTGTGGGCTTTGTTGGAAGCCACACCAGATTTAGTTCTTTCTGGCATTAATCAAGGTGCTAATTTGGGAACTGAAATTCTCTACTCTGGTACTGTATCTGCGGCAATGGAAGGCTTAATTGAGGGCATTCCCAGTATCGCCTTCAGTCTTGCCAGCCACACGAGTAAGGATTTCCAAGCATCTGCTCGCTTTGCCAAAATCTTGGTTGAGCAATTAGAGAAAAATCCCTTACCAGACTTGATGTTACTCAACGTTAATATTCCTGCTGTCAATTGGGAAGAAATTGCTGGGGTGACAATTACCCGTCAAGGAGTGCGGCGCTATGTTGATGTTTTTGATAAGCGAGTCGATCCTCGCGGGAAAACTTACTATTGGTTAACTGGCGAAGTGCTAGAGGATGTTGAACCACCAATCGGTTTAAATCTTCCTCAAAGTATACCTATCGATGTTCACGTTATCCGTAATAATTACATCAGTATAACGCCTTTACAATACAATCTAACCTACGCAAATGGGCTGAATCAATTGTTTGATTGGGAATTTAAGCTTCCATAAAGTAGGACAGGTACGGATAACTCTGTTGGCTTCATGAAATGCATCCTGACAAAATTTAGGTTATAAAGTTAGGAGCAGATTTGTGGATCGAACATACATAAACATTTGTAAATAAGAGAACTATGGTTAGATATTTTTAATTTGTAAAAACAAAAACAATGTTCATCAGGGTACGCTGTCTTCCGAAGAGGTTCTTTCTCTAGCAAAAGCTAGAAGACAGCATAAACTTAATGGTTAAAGTAAAAATTTTTTGTATTGATCGCCCGCTCAGTCCAGCAAGTACCACTCATGTCTAGGATAGAGAATTTATTTTCCGTACATTTTTGGGGCGTTCGCGGCAGTATCCCCTGTCCGGGACCAAATACCGTTCGCTATGGCGGTAATACCCCTTGCGTTGAGATGCAAGTGGGCGGTAAACGCTTAATTTTTGATGGAGGCACGGGGCTACATGTTTTAGGGCAATCGTTGTTGCCCGAAATGCCAGTAGAAGCTCATATCTTTTTCACCCATTCCCACTGGGATCATATGCAAGGGTTTCCCTTCTTTACTCCAGGGTTTATCCAGGGAAACAGGTTTCATATCTATGGTGCGATCGCTCCTGATGGCTCGACCATAGAACAACGTCTTAACGACCAGATGCTACATCCAAATTTTCCCGTTCCCTTGCAAATAATGCAAGCGAATTTAGATTTTTACAACGTCGTACCGGGGCAAGCGATACACGTTGGTGACATCACTGTGGAAACAGCACCGCTCAATCATCCCGGTGAAGCCCTAGGATTCAGAGTGAACTGGCGTGGGAGTGCAGCAGTTTATGTAACCGATACGGAACATCTGCCCGACAGAATAGATGAAAATGTTCTGAGTTTGGCTCGTGACGCTGAGATCCTCATCTACGATTCCACTTATACAGATGAAGAGTATCATTCTTTGACCAAACCTAAAATTGGCTGGGGACACTCTACGTGGCAAGAAGCTGTGAAAATAGCGAAAGCTGCCAATGTGAAAACTTTGGCGATATATCACCATGACCCGTCCCATGATGATGAATTTTTAGACCGTGTTGGACAAGAAGCAGCAGAAAAATTTTCGGGGGCTATTATGGCACGTGAAGGAATGGTACTTCAAGTTCCCGTACCCATCTCCTTATCAGAATCTTTTCCTGTTAGCAAGTTTTTGGCTTAAAGTTGGAGTCGAAGCAAAGGTGAATTTTGGATTAGATTGGTGAGTAGAAGCTGTCAGCAATCATCAAAAAGCAATTAGCTGTCAGCGGTTAGTCGAAAATTGTAGACTAAGGAGCTGATAGCTAATAGAGTAATGTACTGAAGTTTTGAGTTTCTTTCGGCTTTCGAGCTAACGCGCTTGGCACCGGCTGGGACTCAACAGTAGTTGCAATAACTGGGGAACCCAGTAACGCACTACCTTAACTTCTGGCTCACAGCTTAAACATTCCTAAAATCCCAAAATCGACGTGCTAAATTTGTCTCAAAATGGGTTTTCTGTGTGGGTTACTTCATTGACCGAATTGGCTCTAACACCAACTTGTGTTGCACTTGGCAAATTTGACGGCGTGCATCGCGGTCATCAACGGGTTATTCAACCGATATTGCCTGATTTCACCGCTTCCTCAGGCACTCACTCGACGGTGGTTACCTTTAATCCCCATCCACAGGAGTTTTTCACAGGTCATAAGCGTACTTGGTTGACACCATTGGATGAAAAAATTTATCAACTGCGATCGCTTGGGGTAGAACAACTCGTGCTCCTACCCTTTGATAAAGAATTATCTGCTTTAACCCCCGAACAGTTCGTAGAAAAAATTCTCGTTCAGCAACTACAAGCTAAACAAATTAGTGTTGGACAAGATTTTTGCTTTGGCTCCAATCGTAGTGGTACTGCCAAACATTTGCAAGTGCTTGCTGCCAAATACAACATTCCTGTCACCATTGTTCCCTTAGAAACTTGTGCGTCTGATTTGTCTGAGGGTAACACTGATGCAGGCGAATCTTCCATCCATCAGACCCGCATTAGTACATCACTCATCCGTCAATTGCTACAAAATGGAAATATCCAAGAGGCAAACAAGCTGTTGGGGCGTCCTTACACCCTTATAGGTACTGTAATCCAAGGTCAACAACTTGGTAGAACAATTGGTTTTCCCACTGCTAACCTAGAGTTACCAAAAGATAAATTTTTGCCATGCTGTGGTGTTTACGCTGTTCGTATTTTTACCGTAGGTGAAACACTAGATTCTCTCGAAGATCCCTGCTTGGGCGTTATGAATATAGGTAACCGTCCAACAGTAAATGGTACGTATCAATCGGTAGAAGTTCATTTACTAGATTGGTCTGGTAACTTATACGGTAAGAAACTAGCAGTGCAGCTAGAACAATTTTTGCGACCTGAGGAAAAATTTCCTTCTTTAGAAGCCCTAAAGAAACAAATTCAACAAGACTGCATTGCTGCAAAAGCATTTTTAGCTGGTTAGTTCTCAGCAATGGGTGGGAATACTGTAATTGGTTATTGGTGAGTGGTTAATGGTTATTTGTTCCACTAACCACCAACGACTAACTACTAACCACTAACAATTCCCTATTCTCAGCATGCGACAAAAAGTTGAAACTCTAACACAAAACCTATCACTCGCCATTGTTGGTAAAACCGAGGCAATACGCTTGGTGCTAGTTGCTTTGCTAGCAGGTGGTCATGCTTTACTAGAAGACGTTCCTGGGGTGGGTAAAACCCTTCTTGCCAAATCTCTAGCACGCTCCATTGATGGTAAGTTCCAAAGGTTACAATGCACTCCCGATCTACTGCCAACAGATGTTACTGGCACCAATATATGGAACCCAAAAAGCGGTGAATTTGTTTTTCTCCCCGGTCCGGTATTTGCTAACATCCTACTTGCAGACGAAATCAATCGCGCTACACCTCGTACCCAATCAGCTTTGCTAGAAGTGATGGAAGAGCATCAAGTCACAGTGGATGGTATATCTCGTACCGTTCCTATGCCCTTTTTCGTCATTGCTACCCAAAACCCTATCGAATACCAAGGTACCTTTCCACTGCCAGAGGCGCAGATGGATCGATTTATGTTGTCGCTGAGCCTTGGCTATCCTACTGAAGCAGAAGAACTTCAAATGTTACAACGACATCAACAGGGAGCTAATTTTGCCGATTTGCAACCCTGCATTTCCTTAGAAGAAGTACAAGAGTTACAAAAAATCTGCTCCAAAGTCAAGGTAGACAATTCGTTGCAACAGTACATTCTTGAATTAGTGCGAGCAACACGTCATGATGAGGAAATCACCCTCGGTGTCAGCCCTCGGGGTACTGTTGCGTTACAACGAGCCACTCAAGCCCTAGCTTTTCTTTTAGGTAGAGATTATGCAATCCCCGATGATATCAAATTTTTAGCACCTTATGTTCTATGTCATCGACTTATACCCAATGGAGGTCGTAAGGCAAGAACTGTAATGGAAAGATTATTGCGGTCTGTACCCATTCCATAACAACAATGATAAAAGTTACAATATGAACTTTGTAGTAGTTAAGCGTAAGCAAAACTACTTAAATTGAAGCAACATTAACCAGAAACATCATTGGTGCTGTGCAGGTCTTATGTTTAGCAAGAAATGCCACATATGAAAGTGTGGGAGGGTGAGGTCCTATGTCAAAGATTGTTAAAGGTAAATTCCGCCATCGAAAATTAAAGGGAAAGCCACTCGGTTTACTCTTGGTTATCTTGACTTGGAGTTTGGCTATGGGTTGGCTTTTAGCTTTGGCAGCTAATGTCCAAGGCGCAACTCCCTCCTCAGAGGTAGGAACTGTTGACGTAGTACCTGCACAACACCAATTAGGACAAGAATTGTATTTGGAAAATTGCGCGACTTGTCACATTGCCATACCTCCTGCTGTCTTACCTACCCAAACTTGGAAAAATCTTTTGGAAGACTCGCAACATTATGGTGTACAACTCAAGCCATTGGTCGATCCACCGCGCATCCTAGTTTGGCGGTATCTTGCAGCTTTCTCTCGCTCTCAGTTGTTGGATGACGAACAAATACCCTATCGCGTCAGTAGTTCTCGATACTTCAAAGCGATGCATCCTAAAATCAAGCTACCAAATCCCGTGCAAATCGGCAGTTGTGTAACCTGTCATCCCAGTGCTGCCGACTTTAATTTCCGTAACCTAAGCGCCGAGTGGCAGTAATTTGGCACTTGGGGGACAAGGGAGACAAGGAGGACTTGGGGGACAAGGAGGACAAGGAAGCAATTTCTACCTTATCTACCCTCCCTCTCTCCCTCCCTCTCTCCCCCTCTCCCCCCTCTCCCCATCCCCACTTCCGTATACGCTGTGAATAGATAGTAAACAGCACCAAGAGAGCAACATGAGTAAAGCTTACCCCAGCAACCTGACCCGTGAGCAATATGAATTTCTTAGCGACCTGATTCCAGAAGCTAAACCAGGTGGACGCAAGCGTGAAGTCGATATGTGGGAAGTCCTCAATGGGATTTTCTACATTCTGGTAGAAGGAGTTAGATGGCGAGCGTTACCAGGGGATTTTCCTCCTTGGCAGACAGTGTACACATATTTTCGTAACTGGCGCAAAAACGGGACGTGGCTGAAAATTCACGATAATATGAGAGATTGGGTTCGGATGGAGCAGGAACATCATCCGAGTCCATCTGAGGCAATCATCGACAGTCAAAGCGTTAAAAGTGCCGCGATGGTGAGTCAATCGGTGGGCTTTGATGCAGGCAAGAAAATTAAAGGACGCAAACGATTTATGACGGTCGATACCTTGGGGTTAGTCTTGCGGGTATTGGTAAAGGCTGCCAATGTCGGTGAGCGTGAAGGGGGGCAAACAAGTTCTCAAACGAGTCAAACACTCTCAACAGCAAGTATCTCGTTTAACAACCCTCTGGGTAGATGGGGGCTTTGACGGTGAACCGTTCATGCAGTGGGTAATGGACGTTTGTCGTTGGATTGTGCAGGTGGTTCTGCGAAAAGCAGCAAACCAAGGGCTTTGTCTTGCTCAAAAAACGTTGGGTTGTAGAGCGAACTTTTGGTTGGCTGATGGGGTGTCGGCGCTTGGTCAGAGACTATGAGCTATTGCCCGAAACATCGGAAACGTTTATTTACCTTGCCATGATCCGTATTATGGTAAGGCGACTGGCTTAAAATTTGACTCCCTAAAACTTTTCAAACAACCTCTAAAACATATTGCCAATTTGGAAGACTCATCCTTGAACTATCAATTAGGATTATGCATTAGAAATTTACTACGAGCTACAGACATTAGAGAAGTTAATAGGGTATATGTTATAGGATTACTTGATAAGGTAGCCAAACTTGACTTAAACTTTTTATCTCAAATTGTTAGTGAAGATTTGATGACAGAAAACGGTACTTTACCACTTGCTAATCTTTATGCTATTGTTGTCGCAATTATTTACAATCAAGGAAAATATTCTCCTTTAATCGATAAAATATTAGCTGATGAACGATTGCCACTGGAGGTAAAAAATCGCATCATTCAAGAACGAGAAGGGTAACTGACATCTTGCACGCCCAGAAGTGGGAAGGGATGGTGGGCAGTGCCCACCCTACTTTGTGTCCTTTGTGTCTTTGCGGTTGATTGAAAAAGGTAATCTTTTGGTGGGAATGTTCCTCGCGATTGGATGTTGGGTTTCGTTCCTCAAACGCCACTTGCTTCAATGGGGGGAACCCCCACAACGCAGTGGCTCCCCAACCTACGGGGTTTACGGGTTTACGGAGTTACGGGGTTTTAAGAATTGTTTGCAAAGCTTGCAATAATTCCTTAACGGTGTAGGGCTTGGGCAAAAATGCGTTTACACCATTGCCAACAGCAGTTACTAACTTACTGTTAGACATCAGCCCGCTGCTAGCAATCACTTTCACATTTGGGTTAATTTTTTGAAGGGTACGGATGGCAGTTAAACCATCGAGGGAAGGTAACATCATGTCCATCAGCACTGCACTGATTGTATCCTTGTATTGGGCATACACAGCGATCGCTTCCACACCATCACCAGCAGTCAAAACTTTATAGTTGTGTGCTTCCAGCGAAGCTTTGGTGATTTCCTGAATCGAGGTTTCATCATCTACAACAAGAATAAGTTCTCCATTTCCCATTAACACATCAACGTCTGGTGTTAGCTCTGTTTCCGTATCTTGCACGGCTGGAAAGTAAACTTTAAAACAAGTGCCGGAACCCACTTCACTATATACATTCACAAACCCACCGTGGCTTTTAATGATGCCAATCACGGTAGATAATCCCAAACCCGTACCTTTGCCGTGTTCTTTAGTTGTAAAAAACGGCTCAAAAATTCTGTCTATAATTTCTGGAGGAATGCCAACACCAGTATCCGAAACAGTAATCACCGTATACGGACCAGTTTTTGCCTCTAAATGCATGCGGGCATAATTTTCATCAATAAACAGATTTTCAGCAGAGATACTTAAAGTTCCCCCATTAGGCATGGCATCACGAGCATTTACGCAAAGATTCATGAGTACCTGATGAAGTTGCGTACTATCTCCAGACACCATCCATAGGTCTTGCTGTATATCAGTACGGACTTCCAAAGATTTGGGAAATGTTTCTTTGAGAATAGATATCACTTCCTTTACAAGGTGTCTCAATTGCAAAGTAATGCGCTTTCCTTCGACACCCCGCGCAAAAGACAAAACTTGTTTAACTAAATCCGCTCCTCGTTTAGCGCTATCTTCTAATATCTCCAACAGGTGCATATCCTGGTCGCATATATCAGGATATTTCAATGGTAATAATTGTGCTACAGCAAGAATAGGTGTCAGGATATTATTCAGGTCGTGAGCGATACCACTTGCCAAGGTACCAATACTTTCCAAGCGTTGGGCGCGAAACAGTTGGGATTCTAAAAGTTTTTTCTCGGAAATATCTGTATCAACAGTCAGAATTGATGTGGGCTTCCCGTGTTCATCGCACACCAACGTCCAACGACTTTCAACAAGGATTTCTTTAGAATTCTTAGTTATTTTAGTAAATTCACCCTGCCACTGACCTTTGCGGGTCACACTTAAAAAAGCTCCTTCCTCTTCTGGCGGTGTTTCATCGTAAAAGAATTTGCTGGCATTTTGTCCGCAGGCTTCTTCTGAGAGCCAGCCATACAAATTTTCTGCTCCTTTGTTCCAAAATAGGATACGATGTTCTAAATCTCGCACATAAATTGCATCCGTTGTCACATCCAGTAAAGCAGCTTGTTGGCGAATTTGCTCTTCAGCCAATTTGTGCCTGGTAATGTCAATACAGGCGCAGGTGATACCTACAACTTCATGTGATTTATTGTGCAAGGGTTCTACGGTGAGATCGTAATACCGAGTTTCTTGGTCTGTGGTGATAGAAACTTCTTCTCTGGTTCCGATACCCGTAGCAAGTACGCCAAGTTTAATCTTTGTCAGATGTTCGGCATCTTCAGCCAAAATAAAATCTGAATCCCGTTTCCCCAAAATTTCTTCAGGGCTCAATCCAAAAATAGGATTATAAACCCAGGTGTAGCGCAACTCTTTGTCTTGATTAAACACAAAAATGGGAGAACTTTTCAGAGTGACCCGGAATCTTTCCTCACTCTGTCTCAGTGCTTCCTCTGTACGCTGACGCTCAATTGCATAGCGCATGGAACGGAACAGTAAGTCACCATTCACCTGTCCCTTAACCAAATAATCTTGTGCCCCTTGCTGCATTGCATTCAGAGCCACTGTTTCATCATCAAACCCTGTCAGTACAATTACGGGAATAGCTGGAGCTTGCCGATGAATTTTGACAAAAGTTTCCAGCCCTTCACTATCTGGCAGTAATAAGTCCAGCAGAATGACATCAAAACTTTCTTCTTCCAGATATTTCAGTGCTTCATCTAACTTTTGTGCTTGCTGCAGGAGGAATTCAACAGCGGGGACTTCCCATAAAAACTCCTGCAACAGCCGAACATCTCCAGGATTATCTTCTACTAATAAGACTTTCATTATATTTTTGTTATTAGTTATTGGTGAGTGATTAGTAGGGGTGGGTTTAACTATTTTCCTCCACTTCCCATGTCCCCGTGTCCTCTAATTCCCCTTTCTTTTTACTCCGGTGGCAGCTTGACAACAGTAAACCAAAAGCTTTCTATGGAATGTACTATTTTGACAAATTGGTCAAAATCAACTGGTTTGGTAATATAACAGTTGGCACAAAGGTTGTATGCTCTGAGAACATCTTCTTCAGCCCCTGATGTCGTCAGAACGACAACAGGAATTCGTCTGAGAATTTTATCTGCTTTGATTTCTGCAAGCACCTCTCGCCCATCTTTTCTGGGTAAATTTAAATCGAGCAAGATAATATCAGGGTTTGGCGTACCAGCATATTCTTCTTCCTTACGCAGGAATGCCATAGCTTCTACGCCATCGCGTGCTACATTGAGATTCACGGAGATTTTGCTATCTTCTAAGGCTATCCGGGTAAGCTGCACATCACCGGGGTTATCTTCTATCAGCAAAACCTCAATAGGTGTGATTGAGTCAATATTCACAATCGGTTTCCTGTGCTATCGGGAATAGTAAAGAAGAAAGTTGTACCTTGTTGCGGTTGTGATTTAACCCAGATGTTTCCACCGTGGCGTTCCACAATTTTCTTACATATGGCAAGCCCAATGCCAGTACCAGGATACTTATCTCTGGTATGCAAGCGCTGAAAAATAATAAAAATACGCTCGGCATACTGAGCTTCAATCCCAATTCCATTATCACTCACCGCAAATCGCCAGTTATCTTCCATATGTTCAACTTTTATATGGATTTGCGGTGGTTGTTCGCTGCGGAATTTGATGGCATTACCAATTAGGTTCTGAAATAACTGGGTGAGTTGTGTGGGGTCTCCCATAATTTCAGGTAAAGAATCTTGTGTCACCACTGCACCACTTTCTTCGATGGCAATTTTGAGATTGCTCAGAGCGCTCTTGACGACAGAGTTACAATTAACTAATTTGAAGGGCTGACCGCGAGTGCTGACACGGGAATAACTCAACAAATCATTAATAAGTTTTTGCATGCGCCGCGACCCATCTACAGCATAGGCAATAAATTCACGGGCTTGATCGTCCAGTTTATCTTTGTACCGTCGCTCCAAAAGCTGCATATAACTTGTGACCATTCGCAATGGCTCTTGTAAATCGTGAGAGGCTACGTAAGCAAATTGTTCTAATTCGGCATTGGAACGCGCTAGTTCTTGACGTTGGCGGGTTTCTTGTTCCAACAGTTGTGCTTGAGACAGAGCAATACCTATTTGGTTTGCCAATTGTTGCAACAGCTCTATCTCTAGATTGTTCCAATGTCGCGGGCGATCGCACTGATGGGCAATCAACAAACCCCAGAGGTTGTCTCGTTGCATAATCGGTACGACCAAGTTAGATTTTACACCAAATTGTGCCAAAAATTGTCTGTGGCAATCTTGGATGCCTGCTGTTTCAATATTGGCGATCGCACTCACTCTTCCCAGACGGTAGGGTTCTTGATAGTCTTTCCCAAAGCAGGGGTCATGAAGATTCTTGCCCAGCACTACAGGAAAACCGGGTAAAACCGCTTCCTCGACCACAGTCCCCGAACCCTCTGCCCAAAGACGGAAGACAAGGGCTCTGTCTGCGTGCAACAGCGTTTGCACTTCATTGACAGTGGTTTTCAAAATTTCCTCAATGTGCAAGGATTGGCGAATTTTCAGAGTGATTTCGGCAAAAAGTTGCGATCGCTGATTCTGACGCTTTAATTCTTCTTCTGCTAGCTTCCGTTCCGTGATATCAGTATGGGAACCTACCACACGCAGGACATTCCCACCCTCATCCCAAAGTGCCTGACCCCGATCCAAAATCCATTTGTAGGAGCCGTCTTTACACTGCAACCGATGCTCGCTGATGTAAAACGGTACTTTTTTGTCAAAGTGATCCGAAATCATTTTCATGACCCGTTCCAAATCATCAGGATGAATTCGTTTTGACCATTCATCCAAATGGTTGGCAATCTCGTGGTCTTTGTACCCCAGCATTTGCTTCCAACGGGGTGAGAAAAACACCTCATTCGTCCTGACGTTCCAATCCCAAATACCATCATTATTGCCACGTAGGGCTAACTGCCAGCGCTCTTCACTTTCTCGCAGAGCAATTTCAGCCCGCTTTCGCTGACTAATATCTTGAAAATAGACTGACAAACCCTCGGTAGTAGGATAAGCACGGACATCCAACCATGTATCTAATGGCGGATAAAATGCTTCAAAAGAAACGCTTACTTGCTGTGCAACTGCTGTGTGAAACTCGCGGTAGAAATCAGAACTCACAGCTTTGGAAAATTCATCCCAAATACACTGACCGAGTAACGCTTCCCGTTGTTTTTGTAACAGTCGTTCTGCTTGCTGATTCAGGTAAATGAAACGCCAATCTTGGTCTACAGCAAAGAATGCATCAGTAATACTTTCCAGTATTTTGATGCTTGTGTTGCGGGCTGCTTCTGCTTCACGTTGAGCCGCTTCACTTCTCTCCCGCGCCAGTTGTTCTCGTTCAAGGAGTTTTTGACGTTCTTCTTCCGCTTGTTTGCTTTGAGTGATGTCTCGTGTCACTGCTAACAGGGAAATAATATCTCCATCGGAATTGCGGAAGGGAACAGCATGAGTTTCCAACCAACAACGGTTACCTTTAAGCCCAATAATTTCAAATTTCAGTTTTCCTGATTCCCCTTGGAAAACCCTCTCGGTCAAGTCAATAAATGCTTGACGGTGCTCGGGGGCGACTAGAGGATAGATACACTTTCCCAGCATCTGGTTGAGGGAATCAGCTTCAATCATTGCTAATCCCGCTGGATTCATCTCTAGCAATGTCCCGTCTTGAGCAAGTAACTTGACACATTCTGGTTCTGATTGAATAATTGTACGGAGCAGGTTTTCACTGTATGCCAATCTTTCCTGTGTCAGCTTGAGTTCGTCTGCAAAACGGCACACCTTGGCTAAATTACGTCTGAGTTCCAGTTGACCGATGACTTGGCGGCTGAGGGCACAGAGGGCATCCACTTGTTGTTGGCTCAGTTGCCTGGGAACGCGATCGATAACGCAAAGAGTTCCCACCATATCTCCCTTAGGAGTCATTAAGGGAAATCCTGCATAAAACCGCACGTGAGGATAAGACGTGACTACAGGATTCTTTGCTAACTCCTCATCAGCAAGAGCATCGGGTACAATTACCACATCTCGTTTGTCTTGACACAGGTACGACAAACCTACGCTACGAGGCACTTCTGTTAAGTCGAAACCTATTTTTGCCTTGAACCATTGACGGTTTTCATCAATAAAATTTACCAATACAATGGGAGCGTTACAAATAAAGGCAGCCAGCTGAGCAATACTGTCGTAAGCTTCTTCAGGTTCAGTGTCTAGAATTTGATACTGGCGGAGGGCTTCGAGCCTCGCCATTTCGTCATAATTTGTTTGAACTGTCATAGAATTTTGAATAGATCTTTATAAATTCATTCAATGCTTGCTTTATCTATAACTTGCGAGAGAGGCTCCTCTTTATATTTTGAAATATCTTTTAAGTTTTAGCACTTTTAAAGGGTGTTCTTCACTATTTTTATTAACTTATATGAAGTAGTATTATGATTCTTAATATTAAAATATTTAGTTTAAGTTGTAAAACTTAAAAATTAATACCTAATTGTAGCTAACTACTCTCCTACTTGTTGCAACACATCATCTTACGAATTATCTTTTGTACTTAGAGGAGCTTGGAGAATGATACTAATGTAATAGATCGAGCTTCTTTTAAACTGGTTTAACTGTTGAAGATGGTCAGGATGCTTGGATAACGAAGTACCGTTTAAATAATAACAATCTTGCAAGTTTGAATGCTGCATTAGGTATTAGCAATAGCTCAGCTGGCGAGAAGGCACTCCCTGGTGCCTATGGTTCGCCCAAAGATATAAACAGTGTCGGTGGCGAAATTGCTGTTCCATGCCGGAGCCGTAACAATGACTTGGTCACCTGAGATGCTCATTATGCTGCTATAGCCGCGTGCGACTTGCTCGTAGTCCTGAGGTAAAAGTTTGACTGGCTGCAACCAGCGACCTGTCTGAGTGTTGCGTTCAATGACATAAGCAGCTGTTTTATTTTGAACAAACTGAAACCAATCGGGGCAGTAAAGATGTTTGAGAGATGAGCCAACAACGATCGTATCGCCATCAATGGCGACACTGCCGCCAAAGCCATAAGCCATAAACCAGGGTACATCATTTGGCACGAATCGAGTCCGTTGAAACCACTCGCCAGTATCGGGGTGGCGCTCGTACAGGTAAACGGCACCTCGATTGTTGTTTTCTCCGGGTAAGCCAACTACAACTGTATTGCCAGAGATGGCTACATTGGTTGTGTAGCCAAAATCTCTTTTGGAGTCAGGAGTTAATTCCGCCTCCTGAGACCAACCACCTGTATCTAAATTACGAACATACAGGTAAGCACTACCCGCTCCGCTAGTATTTACCCCGCCCACAACAATCGTATTGTTATGAATCACGATATCAGGACCAAATTTACGGAATTGTTTAGGTCTTTTTAGTTCGGCTTCATAAGACCAAATGCCTGTAGTATGGTGGCGGCGGAATATGTAAAATGTACCTCCTGCTCCCACCCCAGCAACAGCCGTATCTCCGTCAATTACTATAGCATGGATGTTTATATCGGTTTTAGGTGGTTGGGGTAGTGCCAACTGAATTGGTTCTGACCAAGTATTGCCGGAGCGAGTAAAGACGTAGATTGGGAGAATTCGCTCGTCTTTGACAAGTGACCTTTTTGCCGCCAAAATGGTATTGCCATCCAGGGCAACATTAAAGTCAAAGTTACTCAAATAGCCATTCCCGACCTCGGTTGCAGGAACAAACAGTTTGGCTTGCAGCTCCCAAGTGTTTCCAGTACGAGTGTAAACGCGGACAGCAGATTGACGCAGATGGCTTTGAGGCACGGGTTCGTTAGGAACTGCAATAACAGCAGTATCTCCATCAATCGCAACTGCTTGAGCGAAGCGGACTTTTGCGGCTTCGCTATCAGGGACAATCTTAGCTTGCTCCACCCATTTTGCTTGAGCTAGAGATGGGGCAATTAGGGCAATGACGGCTGCAACCGCAGCGATCGCTCCCAAGATATAGAATAATTTTGCCATAGCGGCACTTTTGTCAAGCCTACGCAGACATTTTTATTCGCCCTGATGTACGCAGTTGGTTCAGGGCTACTTAATCCCCTAGACGGAGATCGTAGATAAAACTGACAAGCGCAACTTTTCAACCAACTCAAGTAAATTGTCAGTATTCAGACGATAACTCAAAGGATGGGCAATCAACCTAGCCGTACTTTCATACAGAGTCGCAATCTCAACCAAACCATTCTCGCGCAAAGTCCGCCCCGTAGAAACTAAATCGACAATTGCCTCCGACATCCCCGTAATTGGGCCTAGTTCCACAGAACCGTATAACGGTACAATTTCCACAGGAAAATCCAAGCTGTGAAAGTACTCCCGAGCACAGTTGACATACTTAGAAGCAACGCGACCGTGAGGAGGTAACTCCAACGCTGAACGGTAGGGGCTTGACTGTTTCACTGCTACCGACATCCGACAATGTCCAAACTGCAAATCAACCAAGTGTGCCACTTGCGGCTTTTTCTCCCGCAGCACGTCGTAACCCACAATACCCAACTGTGCCTGACCGTATTCTACATAAACAGGCACATCTTGCGCCCGTACCAGTAACCCCTTCGCTTTTTCACTAGCGTCGAAAATCTGAAGTTGACGATTACCTGAATCTAAAAAAGCACTAAAGTCCAATCCCACATCCTGGAGCATGCGGATGCTATTTTTAAGAAGTTCACCTTTTTGCAGTGCAACAGTAAGCATAAGTAGCAATTAGCGGTCAGCTGTCAGCAAAATAATAATAGCTGAAAGCGGATAGCTGAATACTGATAGTCAAGCATGCGAATTTTGGTAGTTGATGATGAAATTGAATTAACTGACCCCCTGACTCGCGTGTTAACTCGTGAGGGATACAGTGTGGATGCGGTTTACGACGGAACCAGTGGTAGCCGATTAGCACAAGATGGCAGTTATGATTTGCTGATTTTGGATTGGATGCTACCAGGAAAAACAGGGTTGGAGATTTGTCAGGAATTGCGACTTCAAGGTAAAACTACACCGGTTTTGTTTCTGACAGCAAAGGATACTCTAGATGACCGAGTACAAGGTTTAGATGCTGGGGCGGACGATTATTTAGTCAAACCCTTTGAATTACGGGAGTTGCTAGCACGAGTCCGTGCTTTATTACGTCGTTCTGGTTCACAATCTTATAGTGCAACCACTCAAAAGTTAATAGTGGCTGATTTAGAACTGGATGGCGAAAATCAAGTTGCTTATCGCCAAGGACGAGTTATCGAACTGTCGGAAAAAGAAAGCCAACTTCTACAATACTTTATGGAAAACACCGGGCAACTGCTGACTCACGGGCAAATTCTGCAACATCTGTGGAAAGATAGCGAACCACCTAGCAGCAATGTGATTGCAGCTTTAATTCGTTTGTTACGGCGTAAAATCGAGCTACCTGGGGAAACTCCTCTCATTTACACGGTTTACGGCAAAGGATACCGTTTTGGAACTATTGCACCTGGAAGTGGAGAGTAGGGGCGAACGGTTGTTCGCCCTCAGGAAGGACACGAATGGTTGTTCGCCCTCAGGCACGAAACTTCAATGCTATATTTTATACAGGTGTGGATTGTTTTGGTTTGGCGATAGCTTCGCTACAGCATAGCGGCAGATGGCTGCTGCAAGCTTTATCCTTCATCCTTAATACTTCATACTTTAAATGTTGGGTTTCGTTCCCCAAACGCCACTTGCTTCAATGGGGGGAACCCCCACAACGCAGTGGCTCCCCAACCTACGTACATGACCTTTAAAGGAAAATTGATGAATTATTTTAGGGCAGTGCGATCGCGATTTGACAAGTTGTTAATTTGACCTTGTAGCATTTCCTTGAATTCTTGTGCTTTTTGATAAGCTAGCGATCGCTCTGTTTTATCGCCATCTCCATTTACCGTATACAAAGGTTGAATAAAATAATGCAATCGGCTTTTCATTGCCCAAACTCCCATTGATGGAAAGAGAATAAATATCGGCATCAAAGGTGATAGAGGCAAAAATGGCATATTTAACAATCTTTGCAACCTTCTAATATTAAATGTCCAAGGGTGTAGATTTTCATTCCCAATGCAAACGATAGGTAATATAGGAATTTGATAGCGCTGGCTCAACCGAATAAAACTTAAATCGAAGGTTTCCAATTGATAGCGTTTTGCCCAACCTTTCCTTGGTCCACGTAAACCTTCTGGTGCGTATAGGAGACTTTTACGCTCTTTTATTGCAGCTTCAAAATCATCTAACTCTGCTCTTACAGCACCTAAAATCTTTGACCATCCCGGCGGTAGCCACCAATTAACCCAAGTATGATCGAATAAAGATACACCTGCTAATGGTTGTACTACCCATCCTCGTGCTTCACTCAAAAGGTAACCTAAAGTGATAATATCCCACGGAAAACACATTCCTGCATGATTCATTGCCACAATCATTGGTCCTGTTTGGGGCAAATTTTCAATTTGTTTCAACTCTCCACGAAAATAGTACTTAGCAATGGGGGCAAGAATTTCATTTTGAAACGCTTGCTGGTAATTGGAATCGAATTCTCCTGTCTCTGGTTGGGGAGAACGACAGCCAAGACGCAACCAACGAATCAAAATTGCTATGTAGAATCCGCCAGGAATCAAAAACAAGATGTATTCCAGCCAATTCCAACCATCTGGATCTGCATGATAGTGTTGCCAGTGGCGGTTAAACAAGATTAACCAACCGGGAGGGTACCACAGGCAAAACCAATCAAACCAGCTAAATTGATAGCCCTCATCTAAGGTTGTTTCAAATTGACCGTTAAGGATAGTTTCCGAGTGTTGGTGAATCACAACAACTGAGCAAGTTCAAACAAGGACTGGATTGAGTTTCTATCCTAGCTTTATACTCTTGTGACTGGCATCCTACGCCAGAACTAAATTTTGCATTACCAAACTTCTCTAAGAGGTATTAGGGCATTAATGGCAGAGTTGTGTAAGAAGTACAAACCTCAGCTTAAACCTGAAAAAAGCTATGGCTGGGGAAGTAAGCTACTGCCTAAAGTGTTGAAGGGAAAGAACAAAAAGACATCGTCTGGGCAGATGCGATTATCTTGGGACAAGTGGGAACCTTTAACCACAGAAGTCCAAGCAGTTGCTGAAAAGTTTGTCATGGCAAACTGTTATGACGATTGCTCATGAAATTAATAACCCTGTTAACTTTGTACACGGAAATCTTATTCATGCTCAAGAATATACTCACAACTTATTGAATTTGGTGCAAATTTATCAGCAGTGCTTTCCCAATACTCCACAAGAAATCCAATCAGAAATTGAAGTAATGGATTTGGACTTCTTGAAACAAGATTTGCCTAAAGTCATCAAATCTATGATGATAGGAACAACAAGAATTCAGGCAATTGTTAAGTCTCTTCGTAGCTTTTCTCGCTTAGATGAGGCTGAAATCAAAGAAGTGGATATCCATGAAGGAATTGATAGTACATTGTTGATATTGTACCACCGATTAAAACCAACACACGAACGTCCAGAAATAAACGTTGTCAAAGAGTATAATCCACTGCCACCAGTTAAATGTTATCCCAGCCAACTCAATCAAGTTTTTATGAATATTCTAGCCAATGCAATTGATGCCCTGGAAGAGTCAATTGTTATGGGTCATTGGTCATTTGAAGAAAACAAAGAACAAAGGACAAAAGACAAAAGACAAAAGACAAACCCCCAAATTCTTATTTGTACTGAAGCGATCGCTGAAAACTGGGTTTCAATTCGCATTACCGACAATGGAACTGGTATTCCTGATGAGATTCATGCAAAGCTGTTTGACCCTTTTTTCACCACTAAACCAGTAGGTAAAGGTACAGGGCTTGGACTGTTTATCAGTTACAAAATTGTAGTAGACAAACATGGAGGAAAGCTATATTCTCGTTCAGTATTTGGAGAAGGTACAGAATTTGTGATTGAAATTCCAAACTGTGGTTAGCTAATATGAAACATGCACGTCTGATTATGAATCCGGTGTCTGGAACTGATGAACCCAATCCCCTAAAGTTGCCAGACATTTTTGCGGCATTGGAAGCAGAAGGCATTCGAGCTGACCTAGCATTTACCAAGCCGGATGAGTCTCCTGCCCTCATTGCCAAAAGAGTGGTTGAAGAAGGTTATTATGATATGGTCATTGTGGGCGGTGGTGATGGTACGGTCAGCGAAGTGGCTAAGGGATTGCTTCATGCTCCTATTCCCCTAGGAATTTTGCCAATTGGCACCTATAATAACATTGCTCGGACACTGAATTTACCAATGGATCTTACCCAAGCCTGTCAAGTCTTAGGCAAGGGGCAGATTAGAAGTATTGATGTTGGGCAGGCGAATGATGAGCACTATTTTTTTGAAGCAGCTGGGGTGGGACTTGATGCAACTCTATTTCCTCTCGGTGAAGAAATAAAAGGTGGAAGATGGGGACGGATGTTTCAAGCTTTTCGGTTAGCAATGGGTTACCAACCTCAACAACTTACGATTGAATTAGATCGTCCCATTGGAGAAGCACTAACTCACCCATTGCCAAGCCGACGCTTTTTGAAGCGAAAGATAGCGCAGCGCAATAAATTTCAGTTGAAAGCCCTGCTAGTAGTCATTGCAAATGCACCCTTTTATGGTGCTGGATTTATGATTGCGCCAAATGCAAGTGTTGAGGACAGTTTGCTGACAGTAACCATTTACCGACAGTTTAGTAAGTGGGAGCTGATGCGCCATTTTTGGTCAATTAGTCGAGGACAGTACCACTACAACCCTAGAATTGAGTCTTATCAGGTGGCAAGGGCTACCCTCACCTCAAAAGCCAAGTTACCCGTTCATATTGATGGGCATCCAATTGGTGAACTCCCAGTTACCTTCAAAGTCGTGAAACAGGCACTGAAAGTGTTTCTTCCAGATGCTGATACGCCTGCATATCAACTTCAAGATGACCCCAATCCGCCTATCGTGCTTCCAGTTGATTCACAGAAAAGGGTAGATGAATAGAAAATAGCAGCAAATTAAGTTCACTCCTTAACATTATTTTATCCTGAAAATTCTGTTACATTGTGTTAAGAAAATACGGAATTGTAAACTTAGTTTAACTCCTCAAGTAGAGGATAAAGGTCATGAAAAATGCATATACTGCAATTACCAAGCAATGAATTTGTAAGCCCCTAGTCTTAGACCTAACTAGGAGCTTTTTTTAATCTTTTCTTTGTATAAAGAAGGGCATATATCTTAAGAGAGAGTGTTATTAAAGTATTCCTAAAGACTCTCTCGTAATTAGTTCTGATGGCAGATTGGATATCGATATTGCAATTGTTATTCTGACATTATCAAAGAAAAAAAGAGTTTACCAATTTAAGAACCATGAATATTCTTGCTTGGGTTGTTTTAGGTCTTATTGCTGGCGCGATCGCTAAAGCTATCTATCCCGGCCATCAAGGCGGTGGAATTCTGGGAACAATTTTGTTAGGAATAATCGGTGCTCTCATAGGCGGTAGTTTGGGAATGTACTTTGCAACGGGAACTTTTGCCCTAGCGGCTCCCACTCTCAGTATTCCCGGTATTGCACTAGCAGTTGTTGGCGCAATTATTGCAGTTTTCGTGTGGAATTTGTTAACCCGTAGAAGCGCTGTGTAAGCAGTTAACTTACACTCAGTTAATTTTAGACAATTTATAATAAAGCTCAGGGAACAGTTTCATTTATTTATCCCTGAATTTATACAAAAAAGTAGGGGTGGTTGCTATTGTGCCACCCCTATGTATTTAACATTAATTCGCCGACTCGTTATTGGCGAGCGATATGATTGGTTACTAAGGCATCACCCCGGCAAATTTCAGCAAGTCGCCAATCTCGCGAATTTCTTTCCCATTGGGCAGCCTAACACCTAGGGAAGGGTCCCAATCCTGGTTGAGGTAGGAAAACTCGTCGTTTCTTATCAGACCAATGAAGGTTTCAGCAACGATACGGCTACCGACTTCACCTAGAGAGTCACCGTTGGCACGAATTTCAGATTCCTTAAGGATGTAATACCATGCTGGAGTTTTATCCAGGAAAGGTGCAAGGGCATTATTCAACTTTGCTGAATTGCGCCGTTGAAGCTCTTCGGCTGTCATTCTTTTGACACCCAACTTATCCGCTAGACTTTGTCCAGTTGGAATGCTTAGGAAATAACCGCGCAGTAAGTTCCGCTTGGCAAGGTGTCTGAGAAGGCTATTAACATCTGGAGATTCATTCGCCATATCCGACAAAGGAAAGGCAAGACGCGTGTCAATCCTTCGAGCAGCATTTAACCCTCTTATAGAAGCTCTACCTTTGTCAACAAAACGGTTCCACTCAATAACCCAGTTGAAAGGAAGGGTGTCATTTCCACCTAAACCGCCTTTGCCTGTAAACCGGAAGAGGAAATTAAATGTTGCATTCGCAAGTGGTATGCCTGGAATATTCGAGCTTCTAACTGTAAAATTGCGGTTGTGGTCATAAAAACCACGTACCATACTGTGTCCAAAACGGTAAGCTGCAACGGAGAATTCAAGAGGCATGAAGAGTTTTCCGTTCCGGAGTTTGTAAAATTTCAACCCATTAGTGAGGATGCTGTCTACTGTCCCCTTCACAGTTAATGTTTTGAGAAAATCGTTAATAACCAGCCATTGGTAGTGCCAACGAACTAACTGTTGCGCCCGATTAAACAGAGTTTGCTTATCTTGGGCGTTCTCAGGTTCGTTAGCCCGCACCCAATCCACAACTGCATTATGGAACCGCAAAAAGGCAAGGTGGAGCTGAGCTACAATCAAATTCTCGTCATTGCGACTGTCACCGATAAGAGCTATCTTGTTCCCATCACGCGGTAAATCGCGCATCAAATCGTTTTCTGGTGGGATTGGGGCTCCAGCTCTAGTATCAGTTACTTTACCAATTTTTAGTTTAACTGGGTCATTTTCCTGATACAGCCCCAATCCTCCTGCTTCAGTTGGATTGGAAGGGTCTAGGGTTGGTCCATCGCCATAAACACTATCAAGATCGAAGACAGGTCGGCGCAGGTTCTTAAGTTTATTGATGACTACATCGGGTGATACAGGTGTAAAATCATCTTTGGTAATGTCAGTGCTTAGGTCTGTTTCGGCAGAGCGATCGGTGTTGGCTGTAATGTCGTGGTCGATGAATTGTCCCCAGTAGGTGTACACGGGAGCAACCTTTGAGTTGATCGTTGCTTGTGCAGGAGACTCTTTGTCATCTGTAGCGTCGATCATTGCATCGCCCAAGGTTTTAAGTTTTGCAATCACATCTTTGGTGTTCTTTGCTGGGAGTAGGCTGTTTGGATCTCTCGCCAAATCTGAAAAGAGGTAATCAAAATCTGTCTCTACATCGATCGCTCGTGGGTTCCCGGATCTTGCTACAACATTTTCCTTTATATAACCGCCATGACTAAATTGAAAGGGAATACTTTGCATTCTCTTCTCCTTATTTATATCTCTAGTTTTTTCTTACAAAGCTTTGCAGATCGGATTCGTTATATTGCCTGAGTTTTACAAACTCCCGTGTTTTTTATAGTTGTCCGTCAATTCAACTCACGCACTCAGCTATCTTTGTCTGAAAATGCAGTGTCAAGACGATGTGCTGGCTCCCTCCCTTGTACTTTTGCTTTTGCACCTGTCAATTAGGCAGGAACACTACGGCGACTGCCTTTCTTTAAGGTGGCAGACGACACCCTTTTCTGGCATTACCTTTTAGGGTACTTTTCAACAATCTCTAATTGTCCGTTTTGCTTACTTATAGTAGTTCTGAGTGCTCGCCCCCATACAAAAGGAATGATGATACAGTTTAGCTGGATATCAAAAAAACTCACTAAGATTTAACAATTATGCATATTGATGCAGGAGGACTCAACGGGCAATAGAATAAGCTTTCTCTAATGAATTATGGTACACTGTCCAACGATGAGGGCGATGGTTCTTCAGTGAACTGTTGTCCCTCACCTCTTCAGGTTTGCTTCTACCAAAAGTTGCAGCAGAATTGTTATCCCTGCTGAATCCATGCGAACAAATCGTTGAGAGGACGGATTCATGGCATTAACAAACACGACCAGCTTGTCATTTGAACAAAAGGTCTTTCAACTGACCAACCAAGAACGAGCCAAAAAAGGTCTAAAACCTCTGAAAGCAAATGCCGAACTAAATTATGTTGCTGATACATACGCTCAAGAGATGGCAGAACGTGGTGTCCTAAGTCATACAGGACCAGATGGCTCTCAAGCGTGGGACCGAGCAAAGGAAGTTGGCTACGAAGCCTTCATGATGGCAGAGAACATAGCAGCAGGTCAAAGAACACCAGAACAAGTTGTTCAAGGCTGGATGAACAGTTCGGGACACCGAGCTAATATGCTCAACCCCAACTATACAGAGATTGGTGTTGGTTACCATAACAAATACTGGGTTCAGAATTTTGGCAGCGGTGATACGAACCCCATAAGCAAGATACAAAATACACCCAGTTCAGCAGTTGCATCCAACTTGAGGTTAGCCCCAGAATCTGACTCTCAGCCTGTACCTGTATCTGTTTTATCTGCGGCTCAACCATTACCTCAATCTACTTATGAAACTGATGAACCAATTGGTGATATCATAGCTAACCAAGATCGTGATTGGCAGCTAGAAGTTGGTATGGGCAATAACACGCCAAAGGATGCTCGCCAACTAGATACTTTCGCGATCGCTCAAGGTGGAAACACTGAATTAATTCAGCTGTCTCAACTCGATACCGACAAAGAGCTTATAGGTGCTACCACATCCCTGGAAGCATTACCACTGTTTCCTACAGACAAACCGGGCCTAATGGGAGATTGGAAAACGCAGATTTGGTTTGTACAAGTAGACCGGGCTAACCTACCATTGGCTTAATCGTTTTAAATTAGCAGTCCACTACACCTAAGTTTGTTTGGTTTGTAGTTGTGCTTCCGCGCTTTAAAACGAGGATAGCGCAACTACAAACCACAGGAACCTTGTGAGTGGCTCATTAGGTAGCTAATTCCCAGTCAAAAATCTTCAATTCTAGACAAACCTAGACACAGTTATCCTCATTATCTTCAATTAGTTGGTTCACATACTCCCTTAACCGTTCCTGCCAATTAGGGACGGCTCTTAACTTATCTCTGACTCCGGGCATTACCTTAAACTGTACAGGTACTTTGTCATATGCTACTTTGTTATCCGGCTTAAATTTAATTCTAGGCATGATGCATAATTCCTAAAACATCGGATATACTAGATAGTATAGACAACATTGAGAGTCAATAGTAAATTTCTCTAATTCTCGTCTTTGTAACAAAATGTCAGCTTCATGTAGTGTAGGAAAATGTCAACACCTTAAATACGCGGGAGACGAATTCTACCGCTTTGTTACAAGAAATAGTGGGAAGTTTGAAAGCCCACCAGTAGTATCTTGAAAATCCAAAAAATTTTCAAGATACTACTTCATGCACGGGGTGGGATGAAAAACGACTCAAGCGGCTGCCTCAGAATTGGTCAATTGCACATAAAACTGGTAGCGGTCCTGATGTTCTTGGGATAGGTACTGCTACAAATGACGTTGGCATAGTGAGTTCGCCAAACGGGAAGCGCTTTGCGATCGCTGTCTTCATAGCTGGTTCAAAAGCTTCTGTAGAAGAGCGCGAAAAAGTGATGTCTGAAATTGCCTCAGCCGTGGTAAGGGCAGTGCCTTAGGGGCTTGATTACCAATTAAACAATGGTGGGCAGTGCCCACCCTACAGTAATTCTTCTGACAAAATATAGAATTGCTTAACCAGTCATAATAAATAAAATTTTTCAGTAGCTTTACTGTTTTGAAAAATATGGCTTTCTATTAATAGTGGTGAATAGAAAAGTTATTTGATGAGGTATGAATAAGTTCCCCCAAATTCATTTCGGATTAATAGCAACCGCTATACTGGGTACGTTGTTAATTCCTATGAATGCTTTTGCTATTCCTTATGGAAGCAATAAAGTCTATAAAGCAACTGAAAAGAGCAAGACAATAGTTGTTTTTAGTGCAACACCAGGAAGCAAAATTGAAGTCAATTTAGGTAACGTACCAAAAGTCAGAGCACGTATAGTTGGAGCTTGCGGAGAGGTAAAAATCCGCCCACTATCAAGTAACAACTTCATGGGACTAAAAGTTGACGGGAAACCAATTCATGTTGCAACTCTGACTCAACAAACATTTCCTGCTTGTAGAAATGGCTCTTTTGCAGAGGCAAGAAGGACAAACTTTAAAACTCCTAATAATGAAGTTATCATTGTTGGAAAGACTCCAAATGCTGCAGTTGCAGTTGAGTTACTCCAACCTACAAAAAAAACAATTACTGTAAACGCCTGTGGTTTTGGGATTTTGCGCCCTGCTAAAGACCGAGTTTTACCTGCAAGTTTTACCGTTAATTCGACAAGTTATACAGTTGCTTCACTTCCAGATGCAACTAAGCCACCTCTTTGCCGTACTAAAAATGGTGTGAGCACGAGTTACGTACCTTCATCTTGGCCATAACTTTTAATCTGGACTGCTTTGACCATCTCTGAGTTTGGAATTACCAGTGGATAACCTGAACGAGAAGGAAGTAAGCAATGCCAAAAAAAATCATAAGGTTGCATAAAATTGTATTTCTCAGACCGATAAATAATTGTAGATACCTTGGTTCCCCCGCTATCAAATTCTGAAGCGGGGTTTTTCTAGGTCTTACAACTGTCGGTGAAAAATTTAAAAGCTTGCCAATTATAACGAGCCATAACAGGGGTCACTGCTCACTGGTCGTTGTAATTGTGTGAATTTTAAGAAAATTTGTTCCTTGTGTATGCTTGGTAGGAATACCTGCCATAATGAGAATTTTATCATCTGTTTCAGCCCAACTGCGTTTGAGCAAAATTTCCTCAACTTGTGTTGTCAATTCTTCAAAAGTCTCAACTTCGCGGTCTAGCAAAACTGGTCGAACTCCCCAAATGAGGTTTAAACTGCGGTAAACTTTGGGGTTGGGTGTAAGGGCAATAATGGGTACTTTTGGACGCTCTCCAGCTGCTAACCGGGCTGTGTAACCGCTACTTGTAAATGTAACAATGTAGCGGGGGGGTAGAACTTTACAAATCGCATTGAGACCCACACTTAACGCATGGGTGACATCAGTTTTTGCAGGTGGATTGTTAAGAAACTCTATTTCTGATTCTGTTTCTGTTGCAATTTTTACAAGCATTTGTACGCCTTCGACAGAAACCTCCCCTACCGCTGATTCACTTGAAAGCATGACTGCATCAGTACCATCCGTAATGGCGTTGGCAATATCACTAGTTTCTGCAACAGTCGAGTGAGCATTATGGATCGTGCTTTCTGGCATTTGTATTGTACTAATGACCGGGATTCCCTTATGGTTACACAGTCCAATAATGCGTTTTTGTAGTAGAGGAAGTTTTTCTTGAGACACCCCTACACCTAAATTGCTCGGTGCTATCATCACTGCATCGCATTCATCCAGTATCTCTTCTAGGTTGGCGATCGCGTAGGGTTTTTCAATTTTGGCAACTACAGGTGTATTGGCTGCACCTTTTTGCTGTAGTAAATTTTTTAAAGCCCGAACATCTTCAGCGCGAACAAAACTCACAGCAATGTAATCAACCTCCTGAGATAAACCAAAGTCTAAATCTTGACTCTTTTTATTGCTCAGAAAAGGTAACTGCAGATCTATATTAGGAAGATTTGCGTCTTTAGGAATTTTAAGAATTCCTCCCCGAATGATTTTACACCGCACAGCATCTAATTGTATCTCCTCTACCTTAAGTTCCAAAAGCCCATCATCAAGAATAACTGGGTTTCCGAGTTGTACTTCTTTTGCAAGGTAGGGATAGTCAACAGCTACAGTATCAGGTTGATTCACGAACTTGGTAATAGGTACTAGGGTAAGAAATTCCCCTTCTGTGAAAAGAATGCCATTCTCTGGAACTTGACTAATCTGAATCTTTTGTCTTTGCAGATCTTGCAGTAAAGTTATTGGAGTGTCCAGTTCCTCTGCAATTGAGCGGATATGAGCAATTGTTTGAGCACACTCGTCATAACTTCCATGAGAAAAATTTAGGCGGGCTACGTTCATCCCAGCTTTTATCATGCCCGCGATTGTCTCTCGTGAACTAGCAGGATTTACGGTTGCAACAACCTTAGTTTGACGTGTTAATGGCTGCATATATTTAGTAGCAATTTGTAAAGAACTGTGATGAAACGCTAAAACGCAGTTTTAAACGCTGGTTTACATCAGTCTCAACAGAACTCAAGCGATGCCCAAACTATTTTTACAAGTGTACTTTACTTTACACCAGGGTCGATGCTACTTTAAGGTAGAGTTGAGACCAAAGGGCGATCGCTCCTCCTCTACAATAAGAGCGCAGCTAAGTTGCGGTGATTCGGCTCTTTTGACTCATGTGGCACCGAACCGCATCCTACGTTTTGGCTCTGGGAATATCCAAGCTCTCCTATAGCCTAGCATCTTTGAACATGAAATTGACACACATCTCAGCCGCCGCGATCGATGTTATTATCTTGTGGTTACAGCTTTAAGAGCGCTCACCTGTAAACCATTGGTTTACAAATTATCTCCGAAAGCATCAACCCCCAGACACACAATTTCCACGCTCCCGGAGATGTCACATGAAATTTCTCGGAATCGACTTAGGTTGGAAATCTCAACCCAGTGGCTTATGTTACTTAGAACTCATAGATGGAAAACTGCAAATAATAGATTTAGACCGCAAAGAACCTATTATAGATATTCTCCATTGGATTGATACCTGTGTAAAACCGCATGAACCCGCTATCATCGCCGTAGATGCACCCACCCTGATCCCCAACACCACAGGAAGCCGTTTACCCGATAAACTGACTCACAAATACTTTGGTAAATATCATGCAGGATGCTATCCAGCCAATCTCGGCTTACCTTTTGCAGAACGTACAGTAAAATTTGGCTTGGAACTAGAATCTCGTGGTTTTGCCCACGCCCCAACCATAGAACCCCAACACCCAGGGAAATATCAAATAGAAGTCTTTCCCCATCCAGCAATAGTTCACCTCTTTAATTTAGAACGCATACTTAAGTATAAAAAAGGACGCCTCAACGAGCGTCGCTTAGAACTTATCAAACTCTACAACTATATTACAGATCTTCTACCCTCTTTTCATCCTCCTCTGTGCCCTCAACACCTGGTGCGTTTTGTTCTTCCCGAAATTCCTACCACAGGTACAGTTCTCAAAGAAGCAGAAGACAAATTGGATAGTCTCATCTGTGCTTATGTCGCTGCTTACTGGTGGTATTGGGGTGAACAACGCAACCTAGTACTTGGCGATTGCACGACTGGCTACATTGTCATCCCGTCAAAAAGTCAAGAGTAAAAAGTTAACTTTTTACTGGTTTACTGTGCCCAAAGAATCAACCTTGGTTCATAAGGTCCAGAAAGGTATTTGTGATATGGCAACACTCGCAAAGACAAGCCTTGCAAACCAGAGGTTGTATAGATAATATCAGCCGTGTAAATACTTAGCCCGTCCTGATTTTCCCCTTGATAATCCATCACCACAGGCACACCGTTGACAATCTCGCCGTTGGCGTCAATAGCTCCTTGGTAAAGTTCCAACCGCACATCTTTGTCGGTCAAAGTTGCTAAATCAACGACCGCTTTGACGCTAACAGTCTGGTTAACCTCAATATCTGAATCAGAAGATATGTTAATATCCTTGATTTTTATATCGTTCCAGTGTGCTGTCAGATTTTCTTTCCAAGTAGCTAATTCTTTCGCTGGGGCGTATTCATTGGCAGTCAGAGTATGGTAGCGATCGCTTGCGGGAAAATAAGCCCGTTCTGCATATTCGCGCACCATCCGTGCCGTGTTAAAGAATGGGCAGTTCAACCGAATTGCATCTTTCATTTTAGCAATCCAGTGACGGGGCAAGCCATCCACATCTCTGTCATAGAACAGAGGCACGACTTCCTTCTCCAGAATGTCGTACAACGCGTTTGCTTCTATCTGGTCTTGGTAAGTGGGATCGTCATACATTTCCCCGTGTCCGATCGCCCAACCTGTTCGGACATAATTAGCTTCATCCCACCAACCATCTAGTACGCTCAAGTTCGGCAAACCGTTCATTGCTGCCTTCATACCGCTTGTACCAGAAGCTTCTCGAGGACGACGTGGTGTATTTAACCATATATCGCAACCCGCAACCATCAATCTAGAGATATAGATATCGTAGTTGGGAACAAATACGATTTGCTTTTCCAAGCCTTGTTCGCGGATGAAGCGATTGATTTCGCGGATAAGTTCTTTACCTGGAATATCTTTGGGGTGTGCCTTACCAGAAATCACGAATTGAACTTTGCGGTTTTTATTGCCCAACAAAATTTGCTTAATCCGCTCAACATCCCGCATCCAGAGGGTGGCGCGTTTGTAGGTGGCAAAGCGACGGGCAAAGCCAATGGTAAGTACTTTCGGGTCAAGAACTTCTTGTGCTTGGGCAATTTCTACAGGAGAAGCACCGCGATCTTGCAAATGCTTCACCAAACGGTCCCTGACGTACATAACCATGTCCAAGCGACAGCGTTCGTGATTGCGCCACAACTCCTCCTCGGGGATCGCGTCCATTCTTTCCCATAGAGGGTGATCGCTTGGTACGGATGACCAGCTTGGACCTAAGTAGCGATCGTACAGTTCTTGAGTTGATTTAGCCACACAACTACGGGCATGGACACCATTTGTAATGGCAGAGATTGGGACTTCCTCAACGGGGACGTTTTGCCACAACCCTTTGAACATTTGCCTTGAAACCACACCATGCAGTTGTGCCACACCGTTTGAAAATGTTGCCATTTTCAATGCCAGCACTGCCATACTAAAAGGTGTAGATAAATCACCGGGATTTTCTCGTCCCAAGGCTAAAAATTGCTCTTTATTTAAACCAAAAATATCTGCGTAGTATCCCAGATAGTACAAAACTTTATCTGGAGAAAACAAGTCAATTCCCGCAGGTACTGGTGTGTGGGTAGTAAAGATATTACTAGAAGCTACTACTTGTTTTGCTTCGACATAACTCAATCCTTCTTCCTGAATCAGGATGCGGATACGTTCCAAAGCAGAGAAAGCCGCATGACCTTCATTCATATGGTAAGCAGTGACATTATACCCAAGCGCTTTGAGCATTCGGACACCACCGATCAAATGCCCCCATTCATCGTCACCTACAACAATGTCACCAGTAGCAGTGTTGTATTTGGCGTGTAAAGCGTCTAACGGCGATTGAGTGTGCTTGAATTTCTCTACTTTAGCACTTTGACGCATCATTGCAAACAGCAATCCCCGCATTAGCTTGACGACACTGTGCTCTAACTCGTAAGTTCTTCCGTTGTTATCATCAACCTTTCGGTAGGCTAGCGCTAACCCCCAGACAGCCAGAATACTGTAAACGTTATCACGTACCCAGGCATCAGTATAATCACCGTGGGCAGTTATCGCTGTACTCGCTGGTAGCAAACCAGTAATTGGGTTCTGACGACCAAGGATAATTGTCTTGATTTGTTGATAATAACAATCAAGGCGAGTTTGCAGTTGAGCAGCTGTTTTCATACGTGGTTCTTATCCAGGATTTGCGGAACAGCACCATTAGGCTGTGAAGTTAATCATGTTCAGCCAAGACCAAACAGGAGATCTAAAAGATATGTTTGACCGGGCAGTTTTTAGTCAGGGCTAATTTACTAATCTCCTACTAGCAGGCGTTCGCTTTTCTGTGATTGAGAAGAATATACTCTAAATTCAAGTTTTTTTCAAATCTTAATCAGCAAGCCGCCTACTTTATCTTTATCTTTATACTGAGTCTGTTATCTATATATCAGGACAAAATTATTAAGTAAGTAGCCCCTGTTCTTAGGAACAAGCCAAATTGATTCCCAGTCGAAAAGAGCTAATAATCAACCAAATACATATAAAGGAAGTGTAGTATGTCTCTCCGCTATAATCAAAATCAATCTCCACTGGTTAAAGTCGTTTATACCCAAGTGAAAGTCAATGGCAAAACCGAACTGGTTCCACTAGAGTTATATGCTGATGGCTCTCTCAAGAGAAGTGTTGCATAAATTCAGTTGTAAATTGTAGAGAGTTGCATATAAAATTTTCACAGGATGGAAAAGCCATTATTCACTAACCACTGTACGGGCGGGTTGACTTAAGTGTATTCTGACTGCTATAAGCGAGAGATCTTACGTAAACTTGCCCACATTATCCACTAACCTATAAAATTAAATAAATATTCCTCCTCGCGCACCCCCCGAGAGCGAAAAGCTTAGGGGGTTTCTCTGTCTTATTAGTTAAACTCTCGAACGCAAAGGTTTATGTCATGTTTTGTGGTAACTAATATGGCAAAATGCATCATGTTTGGCGAACAGATAAAAATTTAGGTTTTGAATTGTCCGGAAAAGATTGAGCATTACCTGAAGGTGTTAAAAATGAGTTGGCTCCTACCCACAACCGAGTTAATTTAAATGGGAGTTGATAATTCAATTGTAGTTGTAAGACTTACATGGGTGAAAAAAATCACAATTGCACCTCAACTAGGGTAATATTATAATTGATTTTAATTGGTAGTGAGGTCTTTCCAAAAGCTTTAATTCTAAGATTAGCAGCTGTAGTATTGAAGGATTCACATCAACAAAAAACCTTCAAAGCTGCTGGTAAAAACTACAGCAGATTGACAAAATCGGCGAACAATGAACAGTCAATAGCACCTGCTGTACTCACTTAAGGCGTAGGCAAAAACCTTACCCAAATCAGATGCCTGTTGATGGGGATCGCGATTGAATGCTTTTAGCGGGCTTGGTCTTTGCTGACGACGTGCTTCCTTCAGGCTAGCTCTCTCATGCGGCTTTACAATACAAATCGTCGTTTTAAGCCAGTTTGTAGGGCTGATATATGTCAGGCATTTTCCCTATTTTCTCAACGAACGTCATGGAGTTCCGTATGATTACACAATCTTTATTTTTATTTCAAAACAAAGGCTACTTGAGGATTTGTAAGGATTTTAACATTAAACGTTTGCCAAAGAAATTCACGGATGGGCTTGACATAGATAGTGACAGTAGTAGAATCTACTCAAATCAACCGGCATCAGGGCGATAAGTTCAGTTGAGTGAAATATCACAAGTTCCCTATACTGACTTTAAGCATCTACCGGATTACACCATTCCGGGTTAGTATTATGACTTAGCGATGCCATTGATTGGTAATCGATGTTGATTTTCTAAGGATTTATGGACCAGAGTCCACAAGACGGCAGTACCAACCTCCTCTGAGCTGGCGAGATTGTCTCCCAGCGCGGGGGAGGCATTAGGAGGTTTTATGATGCTCACCGAGGATATTCGCAATTCAGTAATTGACATTGCAGACCTCAACCAGTTGAAGCTGGATTTGAACGGTCTGCAGCCTGTTGATGCGGGAGACTACATCGCACAATTGCCCAAGAAACAAAGGGCGATCGCGTTCCGCCTACTCAACAAACGCCAAGCGATCGACGTATTTGAATATTTACCGCCAGAGGTACAGGAAGACCTGATTAACTACCTGCATGACATTCAGGTCGCCCAGATTGTAGAGGCAATGAGCCCTGATGAACGGGCGGAATTGTTTGATGAACTGCCAGCCGGAGTTGTCAAACGGCTGTTGCAAACACTTAGCCCAGAACAGCGTCAGGCAACGGCAACAATTTTGGGTTACCCCGAAGGCACCGCAGGAAGGGTGATGACCACGGAATACGTGCGCTTGCGAGAAGGATTGACTGTCGGGGAAGCCCTAAGCAAAATCCGCCTTCAAGACAAAGACAAAGAGACAATCTACTACGCTTATGTGACAGACGATAACCGCAAGCTGGTGAGTGTGGTCTCGCTGCGACAATTGCTGTTTACCTTCCCCGATGTCTTGATACGCGATATTGCTAGCGATCGCGTTGTCAGAGTCAAAACGGAAATGTCTCAGGGACAAGTCGCTCGAATCATGAAGCGGTATGACCTGATTGCCATACCCGTGGTAGACCGAGAAGAACGACTCGTCGGAATTGTCACGATTGATGATGTCATAGACATTTTGGAGGAAGAAGCCACAGAAGACATTCAAAAATTGGCAGGTGTGAGTGGCGGTGATGAAGGTGCTTTGTCGCCACCCCACGTGACCATTCGCAAGCGCTTGCCTTGGCTATTGGCAAATATAATCTTGTACATTGGTGCCGCTAGTGCCATTTCGCCCTTTCAGGCAGTCATTTCTCAAGTGCCGGTGTTGGCAATTATCATGCCAATTTTGGCCAATAGTAGTGGCAACGTCGCTTTCCAAGTTGTATCCGTGACGGTTCGAGGTCTTGGTGTAGGTGAGGTGACACCAAAGGACACAATTCCACTTCTCCGCAAAGAGATTATGGCAGGTGCGGGTACAGCGATCGCATTAGGTCTAGCCCTTGGGACACTCTCCCTAATTTGGTCACCTCCCCAAGAACGTTGGGTATCGGTAGTCGCTGGAACGGTGATGATTGTGAACGTCTTGCTTGCTGCTACCTTAGGAACATTGTTACCAATGGGTTTGAAACGAATAAACCTAGATCCCGCCTTAATAAGTGGTCCGTTAATGACCACAACCTTAGATGCATTAGGGTTTTTTACGTTCCTATCGATGATTTCCTTCGCCCTCCATCTCTTCAAATAACTGTTGTAAATTGGGTTGTAGTTTGTAGGTAGGGCACTGCCCACCATCATTCAATTGCTAGGTTGTAGGGTGGGCACTGCCCACCTTTGTTCTTAGTAGTAGGGTGGGCACTGCCCACCATTATTCAATTGCTAGAGCATAGCCCTACCTACATGACTGAGAGATTTTTCAAGAATGATTGAATAGTGCTGTATGATACAAATCCATCAATTTTTAGCCAATTAGTTATAGTAGAAACAATACAAGCAAAAGATATTGATTTACGTTACTTAATTGATAACTTTGGAATTCAGTTAGTTTTAGACCATCGGTTCTTCCACAAATACCAAGAAGATTTACCAGAAATTACAAATTTAGACAAACAATTATTAGATAAGGTAAAAGTTGGTTATTTCAATCTTCTCAACTATCCTCCCTTACTGAAAGATGTTGTCATAATGGCAATTATCGATCCAATACTTTTTATTGGAGATTTTTACCTTAATGCTTTTTATGTAAGGTCAGAAGGGTCTGTAGATATTGTAGTATCAGATGGGGATGTAAATATCAAAGGTAGAATTGATACATTAGTTTTTAGAGACAAATTATGGGTAATGATTATTGAGTCGAAAAAAGCTTCGTTTTCCATTGAAGAAGGACTAGCACAAATTCTTGCTTATATGTTAGGTAGCTCTAATTCAGATAAACCTTGTCTTGGCACGATTGCTATCGGTAGCGAGTTTTTTTTGTTAAATTAGTTAAGAGAAATTCACCTCGTTACGCCTTATCAAGAGGATTTTTGATGCGTAATCTAGGTAACGAATTATATGAAGTACTTCATATACTTAAGCATCTCACTTAGCTAGTAAATGCTTAAATTTAAGCGTACACACGAGTAACGGTAATGTTGTTGCTGATTTAGACTCGATCCACTAGAATTCGCTGTTCGCGGCAAGTACGTTCGTAAGTTGCATTTAACTCCACGGGCAAACAAAGCCCTCCACGCAGGCAAAGCGGTAAGGTTGGCAGTGAATCACCGATGCTTAGGGGTTCTTGCCAAATATCCAAGCTCGATTTTCCAAAGCGTTCTACAACCCTATAGGCAACGGCATACAACCTTGTACCGAGTAAAAAACCTGTAATGCCTTCAGAAGGTTGCGGAGAATTTTTGGCTATTTGAGCTATCAGGGCATCGTGTAAATTTGCATTTCTGGTAGTAACAACATCGACTACCACAAGTCCAATTCCTTGCTGAAGGTAAGTTTGACACTTTGCTACAAACGCATTTTGGTGGCTTGGTCGATCCTTATTAGCAGGGCTCACAAGTTCAATCGCTCCTGCCAAAATCGGTCCTGCCTCACTGTTAAAAATACTAATTTCAACTGATTCACCCGCAGGCTGAAAAGACAAGGTTTGCGATGGTGTTGGTGGTTTCCATTGAACTGGGGTGTCAAGGGAATCAACTTCAGTCTTTTCCGTTTCCTCAAACGCAGCAACATCGATTTCAATGCCAAACTGTACATTTGGTTCTGCAAAATATCCCTGTGGAAGCCGCAGGTTCAAATCTGAGGAAATGTAGGTTGCCCAAGCATTGTGAAAAGCGTGCCAATGCCGACGCATACTGAGTGGAGGATGAAAGTGATCCAATAAAACCATGTCACGCGATCGCACTTTTTACTCTTTAGTATAGAAAATTTTTGTAATCAATGTAAATTTATAAGGCTTGTTCAATCTGATAATGGGCAAAAAATGAGTTTCCTACAAGCTTTATCTGCAATATAAGGACAAACTACTAGGAGCAATTCTGCAGCAGCTTATTGTGAAATTCTCCTGAATTTTACAAGAATCTGTCGGGTCTTAGAAAGAAGAAATCCCAGAAGTAAGTAAGTCGGTGTAAATATTTGTTACTGCTTAGTAGTTACGATGCATGCGTTCGCTGCTCTTGCGTGCCGCAGGCTAGACAGCGCTACTACGAGCCAAATTTAAAGATTTTACTTTTCGTTACATAGTTTAGTTTTTCTCACTGACTTACTTAATTTTGGGAATCCCACGCGCTTTTAGCCTTAACCTTCGCGGATTCGGGCAAACAGGGGAATTTGGGAGGGGTTATCATCGGGATGCAGCCTAAACTGACTGGTACTTCAGCACCCTTATCAGACTTACCCCGTCGCTATCCAGATACTGGATTTTACAATAAAATCAACGGCAACATGAGCATTACGCCTGGTTTGATTTGGCTGACCGCACCAAATCACAACAATCAGAATGGTGACATTTTTTTTGGAGTAGTGAGGACTACCTTCCATATCTGAAGAAAGGCTCAGGTATAAGTCATTAATTCGCCTTTATGCAAGTACATAATATTACTTATTGTATAAAGTTTGCTTTAAGGATATTGCAAAAATAATGACTTTATCTGAGAATACTTACGTAGATAATATTTCTCAGTAAAAAATGTAAATTGACAAACAATTCAAGTATTGAGTAATTAACTTTTGACATTGCAACAGCACATAGGGCTGAAACGAGATAGTTTGCAGTCTATGTTTTTGTATAATTATTTCAGCTTATGGAGTGAGAGAGAAATGTAGGAAAGTGCAACACAGGTAGGAGAAAACCCAGCCCCTCCTTTGAGTTATATGTGGTGAAAAGAAATATCTATAGAAAAAGTATAAACCGACTTTCAATTTTTTGTTATCCAGTGTGTAGCTACAAGTAATGTGAAAGGTTAATAAATGGTTAACAGTTCCCCTCAAACCCAAGTTTACTGCACTCGTCCAAGCTGCGACAACCCTACAAATATTATTTCTGAAGAATTCCTTGCTCCTGGTTCTCAGAGATTTTGCTCTTGCTGCGGAATGCCTTTGATTTTGGGAAACCGTTTTCTACCATTACGGCTATTGGTTCCACATGAATATCAAGGCGGATTTGGTAAAACTTTTTTAGCACAGGATTTGAATTTTCCCCATCGTCCACTGCGTGTAATCAAACAGCTGTATCCTCAAATTCCTCCTGGACGCTTAAATCTAACACCATCGGAGTTGGAGCATATTCAAGAATTATTTAAGCGCGAGGCTAGGATTCTATCAGAATTTAGGCATTCACAAATTCCTAGAGCTTGGGCATATTTTGTGGCAGAAGTTCCACCCGATTTACGGTATCTATCTGTTTACGAAACAGGTCATCGCCAAAGTTTTTTTTACTTAGTGCAAGACTACATCGAAGGTCAGAATTTAGCTCAGGAGCTACGACAGGATGGGCGATTTTCTGGTAGAGATGTTATTAATCTGCTGCAACAAATTTTACCTGTACTGGATTACATTCATAATTTCCGAACTAAAGACTTTGAGGGAGTTTTACATAGAGATATCAAGCCTTCCAATATCATGCGATCTCATCACAATAACAGCGATGGGAAGAACCTATACTTGATAGATTTTGGTGCAGTTAAGCAAGTAGTCGTTAAAGGAATACCTGTCGATTCATCATGTGTACTCGGAACCCCTACCTTTGCATCACCTGAGCAAATTGCTGGTAGAGAAATATCTGCTGCATCTGATTTGTATTCTCTAGCTGCAACTTGTGTTTGTTTACTCACAGGTGAAGAGCCATCTGAGCTTCGTAGTGGAGATAGCTGGAATTGGAAACCATATGCCAATGTAAATGAAAATCTTGCACGCATTTTAGACAAGATGCTGTCGTGTAAGCAAGAAGAACGGTATCAATCAGCAAGAGAGGTTCTTGAGGCTTTGTCTGCAATATCAGCATCACGATTTCCAGATCCCGTTGCGCCTTTTACAAACCCTTCATCAACACCACCAATACCTCCGAAACCTTTGCTAACTCCACAACTAGCAAATACAATAGCCCCACATTTTTTGGAAAGGCTTAGACGAAGGTACATACAATGTCTTAGACAAATGCCTAGATTACCGTATTGGATAAGTTTAGGCTTTCTAGCTTTGTTAGCGGTTGCAATTACTGTTATATTACATCCATTGATAAAAGATCGTCAACCATCATCAACTTCAAATCCAAAACAAGTACCAACATCTGAAAACGAACGATCGCTTACAGCCGAATACTTTAGCAGGGGAGAAAATGCTCTAATTGCTGATGCACAAGAATTTTCCACCATTCCAGAATGCCAAAAAGCTTATGATTTCAAGAAACAAGGAATGGAAGCTTTTGCAAAGGCCACTTCTGCCATAGCTTTCAAAAAAGCTGAAGAGTCTTTTAAAGAAGCTATAAATCAATTTAGAAAAGTTCCTGTTAGGAATATGTGTAAAGTCGATCCAGAAACATGGATTTACTATTACAATTCCAAAATTGCTCAAACTACATCTGGCAGTGCAATCCCAACAATAGCAGTTGTTATTCCAGGGAGTTCTGAGTCTGTTAGGAGCGCTCAAGAAATACTGCGTGGTATTGCCCAAGTTCAACACGAGCAAAATCAAACTCAAGGTAGACCAATATTGCAAATTCTAATTGTAAAAGAAAATACTAACACGGAAAATATCAACACAAAAAATACCAAGATAATAAGCGAAATTCAACAAGTTGCTGAGCAGATCTCTGAGAATAAAATTCCAGGCGAGCTCCAGTACTTTAGTGGTAGTAATATATTAGGGGTCATTGGTCGTCATACAAGCAAATATATTTGGGAAGTAGGAGATATTTATGGAAAACATCGACTTGTTCTGATTTCACCCACAAGTACCGCTATCAGGACACCTAATCCTTACTCCAACAGACCAAATTTGAATCCATACGTTTTCCGCACAGCCTCTAATGATTCTATTGCAGCTGGAGATTTAGCTGACTATATGTGGGATGGTCTTAGAAAGAGGAAAGTATTGATTGCTTTTGAATCTGGCGAGCCTTATAGCGAGTCTTTAAAAGGAGAATTTGAAAAGAATCTGATAAATGATAAAGAAGCAAATAACCAAAATATTCTAGATTGTGATTTAAAACGATACGATCCAAAAACTTGTGTCAGTAAGGCACGAAACGAAAACGTAGAGGCGTTGATGTTGTTTCCTAGCAGTACAACTTTAGAAGCAGCACTAGAAATTGCTCGACTAAATTCTCAATCGGGAAATTCAAAGTTACCAATTCTAGCAGGAGATGTTTTGTATGACAAAAAGACTTTAGATGACCTTGGGGATGCTGCTAAAGACATGGTGGTTGCTGTGCCTTTTCATGTAAGCCTTAGTAACACTAATTTCCAGAAAAAAGCCCTAGAGCTATGGGGAACAAAAAATGTGAGTTGGAGAACGCTTACTGCGTATGACGCAGCACAAGCATTGGTTGCAGCTTTGACTGAGCTTGCACAACAAGGAAACAGTAATCCAAGCCCTCAAGATGTATACGAAATATTAAAAGCTCAAACTTTTTCAGCACCAAGTGCTACTGCAGCGAAAGTAGAATTTGATGATGAACACGATCGCGAAATAGTCAAAAATGTTGGTGTTTTAGTACGAGTTAATGTTAATCAGAATACTGGGGATAGTAGTAAAGATGAATATGGCTTTACCCTCCAGGAAATACCAAGACGAAAGAATTAATAGGACAAAGTTGTATAAATCACATTTCCGGTCAAAAGTGTACAGACTATTGTTGTAACAGTAGGATTTTTTATCAACAATTAATATCTGATTTATGCATAAAAGACAGCGTTTAACTCTCAAAGTTTCCGAAAGAGGAAAAATTTTAATCAAGGAAGCTAGGATTCAAAAAATTGAACAAGCCAGAAAGGAAAGAATTGAGGCGCAAGGAAAGATTGAAAAGGCTTGGAATATGGATGAAATCTTTCTTAAAGAAGCAAGTCAGATTTTAGAACCAGATAAAAATTGGGATAATATTCCAGAAGACCAATATGCTGTATCCTTTGCAACTTGGAGACGCTTTCGGGAAGCAAAACAACCCATTAATAGTGTTACTTTCATGGCTTTTTGCAAAGTTTTGAACTTAAACTGGGAAGATGTAGCAGAAAATGACGCAGATCGTTGTAGAAATCTGAGCGAAGCACCTCCCCTTTCTAATTTTTATGGTCGCGAACGAGCGTTAGCTAAACTTAAGAAATGGCTCATTCAAGAACGCTGCCGATTAGTTCTTGTTTACGGAATGGGGGGAATTGGAAAAAGCGCTTTAGCTCGTCAGTTAGTACACAAAATTGCCGATAAATATGATTACTTAATCTGGCTTTCTTTAGAATCAGCGCCTCCATTTCAACAACTTCTGAAAAAACTGGTGCAATTCTTATCTAAGGGTGAAAAAGAAGAAGGCGACCTAGTCCAAGTTATGCAGTATTTGCATTATCAAAAATGTTTAATAGTGCTGGATGATTGGGAAGAAATAACAGGAGATGATAATGAAGATTATACAAGCTATAGCGTATTTGTAGAGAGAGTTGCTAAAGAAGCCCACAAAAGCAGTTTGTTATTACTTAGTAAAAGACGAACTCATAATATTGAAATATTAGAAGGAGAATTAGTCCGTTTAAAAGGATTGGGAGCTTTAAGTTATGAAGAAGCAAAAGAACTTTTAATAGCAGAAGGTCTTTCTGGCACAGATAGGGAACTAGAGGTATTTAGCAGGCGTTATAGCAACCCGTGGATACTTAAGAGAATTGCACAAAGTGTTCATACTGTATTTCAGGGTAGCCTATCAGAATTTATAGATTTATCGATTTTTATTGATGATGTAATAATTGAATTCTTAGATAAGCAATTTCAAAAACTTTTAAAAGATGAAACAAATATCATTTATTGGGTAGCTCTCAGACGCAATTCAGCTTTATGGAATCAATTACTAAAAGATAGCCATCAATTTTTATCCGATTATCAGTTAATGCAAATTCTAAATGATTTAATAGGAAGGCATTCCCTACTTGCTAAAAATACAGAATATCTTCCAATAATCTACACATTAGATCCAGTCATTTTAAAGTATACTACCAACCGCTTTGTTCAAGAAAATTATCAAGAAATTATTCAAGCTGTTAAAAGTAAAAATATTAAGGGTTCTGAACTGTTTATTACTCATAGTTTCATTACAGAATATCCAAAAGATGAGGAACTTAACCAGGAGCAAATGAGACGGATTGTGAAACCCATTCACAAAATGCTGTTAGCTGAGTTGCGTAGTCAACAGCAACTGGAAAATGAACTGAGGAAAGTTCTGTCTCTATTAAAAGATAAAGGTTTTTCCCAAGGGTACGCACACCAAAATATCTCACACCTGATTTTGGCTTGTGAACAAATCTAATTTGGGTTCGTTTAGACTGACCTTCGAGCCCCTTTTGCTACAATAGAGACTATATCGGAAATATGGCAGTCGCCTTGGATGGTTTATTGACCCTGATGACCTCAGTATCCTAGTATTTTTGCCAGAGCAATAGCCATTGCTTCTCCAGGGAGAAGATTCTTTACCTGTGTTACCAAAAAATGTCCTGATGTTTTTTCATTTTCTAATCCCGGTCGTTTAAGAATTTCTATTCAGCAACTTTATGAAGGAGGTGTGAGCGACCCACGGAACCCTTATCTACAAAAAATGTTTCAAATATTAGGCTTAGGAGAGAAAGCTGGTTCCGGTTTTGGCAGAATTATTCGCGCTTGGAAAGAACAGCAATGGTTAATTCCGTTAGTATCAGAAAAATTAGACTTAGAATTGACATCCATTACCTTACCAATGGTGAGTTTAATTCCTGAAGAAGTTGAGCGAGAACTAAAGGAGATTGTTGGGCATAATTATTGTGAGCTAACAGAGTTAGAACGGATTATTCTAGTACTGGCACATAAATTTGGTAGTATTTGTAACAAAGATATACAGTGCTATCGTAGAGAACATCCCAGAGATATAGGCGAATGCCTTAAGCATTTAGTCAACAAAGGTTGGCTTGAAAGTTCTGGTCGTGGTCGTGGCACATACTATACCCTATTAAACAAAGAAACATCTAATTTGCGTTCACTCCTACCGAACTCCGAGCATAACGAGTCGAACTCCGAGCATAACGAGTCGAACTCCGAGCATAACCAGGAAAGCTCTGAGCGTAATCACGCTTTATCCTGGCTAGAATTAGTTGCACCTATCAGAGATAAAAAACGGGTTAGTCCAGAGTTGATGCAGGATACCATTCTCAAGCTTTGTTCAAAAGAGTATCTACTCCTCAAAACACTAGCCGAATTGCTAAACCGTAGTCCAGATACACTTCGGACTCATTACATCAACCCGATGTTAGAGTCAGGGCGACTAGAACTCAAATATCCCGAGCAACCAAATCACCCACAGCAAGCATATAAAACGGTAACTTTACCAAAAACCTAAATCTTACCTGTACTCTTAAAATTTAAATGTGAGATTAGCAGCTTCAACGCTCCGATGGTATTTGTCTGAGCGATCGCGTGTTTCAGAAAAAAGGTTTCTAGTTAGTTTTAAGAACTAACTGTAACTTTCTCAACAATTCATCTGATGTGTAAGGCTTTGATAAAAAGCTTGTGATGTTCTGACCAAATATCTGAGCCATCTGAGAAATCCACACCAGACCGCTGATACCAATAATCTTAACATGGGGATTGATTTTTTTTAACACCCCAATGGATAAGAATTTCTTAAACCCAACTGAACAGTCAAAATATACAGGGGAATCATCACGATTTGGAAAGGAATCATAATCGTGGAAACAACCGCAACAAAAATCCAGTCTCTTCCAGGAAATGACAGTCTTGCGAGTGGGTAAGCAGCTAAAGCACAAAAAACTAAATTTAAGCTTACAGTTAGCACCGCCACCAAAGTACTGTTAAACAGGTACTGTCCAAAAGGGTTGGTTTGCCAAACAGTGACAAAGTTATCAATAGTTGCTTGGCTTGGCAGCAACTGCGGTGGCGACTGAAAGATATTTTCCGTTGGGGATTTTAACGCCGTGCTTATTAGCCAAAATAGGGGGAACAACGTTGCCAGTGCTATGATTGCCAATAGCCCATATGTTCCTAACTGATTTTGAATTTTAGCATTTGTCATATGTTTGGGGTTATAACCAACAATGGGTGGAATTTATTTAGAGAATTAGTGCGATCGCTGCAACAAAAATATACAAACAAACTATTAACCATTTATTTTGCATCCAATTTTTCTTAGGTTATATTAAAACCTCCACAGCTTTAAAAAATTATAGCCTTGGTCTTCGACTTCTAGGTTCCCGGCTTCTCCAAGAAATAGGGGATCTAATCGGATGAAGAAACAGGACAAGTATGAATATGAGAAAAATTAAAATTCTTTCTACAGGAAAATATCTGCCTAAAAAGCAAGTGACAGCCAAAGAACTGGAAATCAGCCTGGGTTTAGAGGAGGGATGGATTGGGAAAAAATCGGGAGTTCTAGTCCGACATTTTGTGGAAGATGAAACAGCATCAGTGATGGGGGCTTATGCTGCTAAAAATGCCTTGGAAGCAGCTGGTTTATCTTTAAGTGATATTGATTGTTTGATTTGTACCAGTGGTAGCCCGGAACAAGCAATTCCCTGTACGGCAGCACTGATTCAAGAACAGCTAGGTGCCCTTGATTCTGGAATTCCTGCTTTTGATATTAACTCTACCTGTCTCAGTTTCATCGTTGGCTTAGATATGGTGTCTTATCTTGTGGAAGCAGAAAGATACCAGCGAGTGTTGATAGTAGCCACGGAAGTCGCAGCAGGTTTGAACTGGCAAGATAAAGAAAGCTGTACGTTATTTGGTGATGGTGCAGCAGCAGCAGTGATTGAGAAATCTCAAACACAAGAGACTTCCCATATACTATCTGCCCGCATAGAAACTTACAGCCGGGGCGCACACTTAACCGAGTGCAGGGGCGGAGGTAGCAAGCATCATCCCAAAGACTATGCTGATAATCCAGAATATTTTCTTTTTAAGATGGATGGCAAAGCTGTTTATCGGCTGGCTTCTGAGATAATGCCAGATTTCGTCCAGCGCCTGCTTCAGGATGCAGGGTTAAAAATGGCGGATTTAAAAATGGTAATTCCCCATCAAGCTAGCTTAATGGCAATGCGGCTTATGCGTAAGCAATTGGATCTTCCAGAAGAAAAAGTTATGGTTATTGCCCACAATCACGGTAATACCATAGCCGCATCTGTTCCGATGGCACTGCATGAAGCCATTACTCAAGGCAAAATCCAACGGGGCGATCGCATTATGCTTTTAGGTACATCAGCAGGATTTTCCATTGGAGGCATAATCCTTGAATACTAATATCTTGCTAACGGGAGGACGTGCCCCAATAACATTAGATTTAGCCAGACTTTTATCAGCAGCAGGTTGCAAAGTTTTTGTTGCAGACAGTATAAAACATCATCTTTGTACTGCTTCGCGTGCTGTGGTCAAAAATTTCTTGGTTCCTCCGCCAAAGTTTAACCCGACTGGCTACATCAAAACTTTGGTAGAGATTATCAAAGAAGAAAAAATTAGCTTACTGATACCTACCTGCGAAGAAATTTTTTATATTGCCAACGGGCTTGCTCAACTGACTCCTTATTGCCAAGTTTTTGCTGAACCACTGGAAAAACTGAATAGATTGCATAACAAATGGCAGTTTATTTGTCGCGTACAACAGATAGGCTTGGTAGCACCACAAACTTGGTTAGTCAACTCTCATCAAGACTTACTGGATGTTTTCAATTTGCCCAGTCCAAAAAAGATAGTCTTAAAGCCCGTTTATTCTCGATTTGCCAGTCATGTTCGTATATTATCGAAACCTATTAGTGAAATACCCTACTTAGAAATTAATTCAAATAAAGCTTGGGTTGCCCAAGAATTTATTTCTGGAAAGCATTATTGTACTTATAGTATTGCCCATCAAGGAAAGGTACTTGCTCACGCCGTTTATCCTACAGTATTTACTGCTGGAAAAGGTTCTTGTATTTATTTTGAGTCTATAGCTCATCCCGGACTTTTGGAATGGGTGAAAACTTTTGTTGAAGCTGAAGAATTTACGGGGCAAATTGCTTTTGACTTTATAGAAGCAGAAGATGGAACCTTATATCCTTTAGAATGCAACCCCAGGGCTATTAGTGCCATTCATTTATTTAACAGTTCGGACAGATTAGAGAGAGCCTTTTTCAACAAGACAAATATTATTATTCAACCTCAAGTTGAGCAAAGAGCCATGATAGCTATGGCAATGATTGTCTATGGTTTGGCTTCGGCTATAAGTTCGAGAAGATTGGGTAGTTGGTTAAAAATATTTACGAGTACCAAAGATGTTGTTTTCCGTTTATCCGATCCTTTGCCATTTTTTCATCTGTGGATAGTGCTTTTGCAATTTATACAAATGAGTCGAAAAAGTCAACAAACACTTCAGCAAGTATCGACACGGGATATTGAATGGGATGGTGAGGATCTCCCTATTCTAAAACAAGAGAAAAGCGAAGAGGGTGATGGAGAAATTTCTGTTTAAAAATTGGTATATAGCCTGTACTTCTCGTGAGTTAGGTCGAAAACCCATAGCAAGAACTGTACTGGGTATTCCGTTAGCTATTTTTCGAGGAAGCAATGGTAAACCCTCGGCTTTGTTGGATAAATGTCCCCATCGCAATGTTCCTCTTTCAAAAGGCTGGGTGAAAAACAACTATCTTATTTGTAAATATCACGGTTGGTGCTTTGATGAACAAGGTGTTTGTCGGGAAATACCGGGGCTTTGCCATCAAAATGAAGACCGACACAGAAATGCTGTTGCTTATCCTGTTATTGAGCAAGATGGTTTTATTTGGGTTTATTGCAAAGCTGACGAACTACCCAAATCTCAGCCTTACGAATTTCCTTGTTTGCGGCAAAAAGGGTTTTCCACATTTAGCAATCAGATGGAATGTGAAACAACCCTAGAAAACGCAGCCGAAAATTTTCTCGATGCAACCCATACTCACTTTGTTCACTCTGGCTTAATTAGGACAGACAAGCAACGCAAAGAAATTACTGTCAAAATCACTCGCTTTGAGAACATGGTAGAGGCAGTTTACCTAAATGAAGAAACCATTTCTGGGTTAATTTACAAATTATTAGCACCGGGATGCAACACAGTAATTTCTATTGGTCGCTTTATTTTGCCCAGTATTACCCAGTTAGAATATCGTACCGACAATGATAACTATAAACTATTTATTTCTCTTGTCTTAACTCCTGTCAAAGAAAACTTAACAAAAGCATATTGTATTGTTACTTTTCGCTGGGGGTTACCAAACTGGCTGGGAAAATTGATTGCCCAACCACTTTTTTATCAAGCAACAGGACAAGATAAGGCAATTTTGCAATTACAGACTTGGAATACCAATCGGTTTAAAGGAGAAGATTTTGTCTTGACAGAAATTGATGTTCTTAGACCCCACATTTTGTATTTATTGAAGCAAGCAGCAAATCAAAAAGACCCATCACTATTTGAAAAAACAATTAAGATGAAAATTTAAATATGTAGAGACGCGCCATGGCGCGTCTTCACAAAGAGTGGACACTACCAAATAAAAAATATCGCTAAATTTTTTGTGTTGCTTGTGTTGCTTGTGGTTCTTGTGTTGCTTGTGGTTCTTGTGTTTCTTGTGGTGCGGGCGTCCCCGCCCGCCACTCATATCGCCCATCCCACAATATGGAATAATTTACTTCTTAAAAATCCCTTAGCCCATACCTCTCAACTGCCAACCTAAATATTATTTCCCTTTCTTAGCGCCTTTGCATGAGCTTATCAACTTATAACCCTAAAAATGAACGTTATTCATCTTCTTTTAAAATCATCTAAAATAATTGTTGCGATCGCAATATTTGCAGGTTTAGTCAGTGGTGCTTGTAGTGCCAGACTTATTGCTTTAATTAACAGCGCTATTAACAGCAAAACAGCATTTTCATCCGTGCTCATCTGGAGTTTTATCGGGCTTGTCACGATTACAGTCACAAGCCGATTTATCTCCGAATTATTTTTGATTCATCTTTCCCAGAAAGTCATATTCGACACTCGATTGCTTCTGTGTCGTCGGATTGTAGAATCACCTTTACGTTTTATAGAAGAGTTAGGAATCCCCCGTTTGCTTGCTACCTTAACAGACGACATACAAGCAGTCTCGGATGCGGTAGCATTTATTCCCAGCCTCTGTATTGCTGGTGCTGTTGTCATTGGGTGTTTAGTTTATCTGATATATCTTTCTTGGATAGTCTTCTTAGGGTTTGTTGCTTTTTTAGTTATAGCAATATTAAGCTATGAGAAAATCACTCAAAAAGCCAAACAATCTTTAGAACTTGCGCGTGCGGAACAGGATAAACTTTTTACTCACTTTCGCGCCATAACTGAAGGAACAAAAGAACTTAAGCTGAATCAAAGAAGACGGGAAACTTTCTTTACTGAAGAATTGGAATGCACTATTACTCGTTCTCGTCATTATAACATTGATGGGATGACTGCCTTCACAATTGGTTTAACCTTGAGTCAACTTTTGTTGTTCCTTGTTATTGGGTTGGTTGATTTTGGATTACCAAGCGTGATGCAAATTGACCAAAGCATTTTGTCTGGCTATGCTTTAACGATCGTTTTTTTGGTAGTTCCCTTAGATGCCATCACAAGCATACTTCCTCGTTTAAGCAAAGCTAGTATTGCTTTACAAAAAATTGAATCCATTAGCCTAGCATTGGCAAGCCGTTGTGAGGAAAGCAAAACCTCTCCATCTCCTGTTAAATTTGAGCAGTTAAAACTTGAGGGTATTTCCCATGCTTACTTGGGAGAAGAACAAGAAAACAATTTTACTCTGGGTTCAATTGATTTAACATTTTTCCCTAAAGAATTAATATTTTTGGTTGGAGGAAATGGTAGTGGCAAATCCACTTTTGCCAAACTGATAACCGGGCTATATATTCCAGAGACAGGAAAAATTCTTGTTGATGGTAAGCTTGTGGACGACCAAAATAGAGACTGGTATCGCCAACACTTTTCCGCAGTTTTTTCCGACTTTTATCTTTTTGACAAACTGCTAGGTTTAGACTGCGACGAACTAGATAACCAGATACAGGATTATCTTGTTAAACTCCAGCTTGACAGCAAGGTAAAGGTCAAGGAAGGAAAGTTTTCTACAACAGCTTTGTCCCAAGGACAGCGCAAGCGCCTTGCTTTGCTGACTGCTTACTTAGAAGACCGTCCTTTCTATGTATTTGACGAATGGGCATCAGATCAAGACCCTGTATTTAAAGAAATCTTTTACACAAAGTTGTTACCAGAACTGAAAAGTAAAGGTAAAACAGTACTGGCAATTACCCATGATGACCGCTATTTTCATCTGGCAGATAGAATTCTCAAGCTAGACTACGGAAAACTAATATGAATGTTCTTGTGACTGGTGGTACGGGCTTTTTAGGAAAACATCTGGCGCTGAGGCTGCAATCCCTCTCTTATAACGTCAGCATATTAGGGCGCAACCAAAACATTGGTAAACAATTGGAAACAGAAGGATTCAAATTTTTGCCAGTTGATTTGCGAGACAAAGAAGCAACAGTTGCAGCGTGTCAGGGACAGGATTATGTATTTCATTGTGCTGCCCTATCTTCACCCTGGGGAAAATATCGGGATTTCTACGATGCTAATGTTTTAGCAACGCGGCACATCATCCAAGGTTGTCAGCAGTGGGGAGTGAAAAGACTGATTCACGTTTCAACTCCCAGTATTTATTTTAATTTTTGCGATCGCTTTAACATTTTTGAAACCGACCCATTACCCAAAATAGCAGCTAACGCCTACGCGGAAACAAAACTTTTAGCAGAACAAGAAATTGACCGCGCCCACCAGCAAGGTTTGCCAGTCATCACCATCCGACCTCGCAGCATTGTTGGTCCTGGCGACACAGCTATCTTTCCCAGATTACTTCAAGCCAGTTCCCGTACTGGTATTCCTCTGATTAATCAAGGTAAAGCTTGCGTTGATGTGACCTATGTTGACAACGTCGTTGATGCCTTATTGCTTTGTCAAAATGCCCCAGATACGGCATTGGGTAAAAAATTTAACATTACCAACGGGCAACCAATGGAGTTGAGAAATTTACTAGAAACCCTGTCCCATCAACTTGGTTATCCCCTGAAATTCAAACCCTACCCCTATAAAGCTGCTTACCTAGCAGCCACAGCAATGGAATTTTTATCAAAAACCATTTTCTTTGGAAAAGAACCCGTACTCACACGCTATAAAGTTGGGGTGTTAGCTTTTAGCCAAACTTTGGATATTACAGCAGCAAGAACAGAATTAGGCTATCAACCAAGAGTCAGCATAGAAGAGGGATTAAACATCTTTGCCCAATGGTGGAAGGAAAAAAAGGATGAAGGATAAAGGATAAAGGGTAAAGGATAAAGGGTAAAGGATAAAGGGTAAAGGATAAAGGGTAAAATTTCATACTTCATACTTTATACTTTATACTTCAGACGATGTCTATTAAAGTTAAATTTTTTCAAGCAGGGTATTGTATCCATCCTGAAGCCATTGTTATACGGGGTGGACGTTGGAAAACTGCCAATTTTCCCTCAATTTTTGCCCTCATATCACACCCTAAACTTGGTGCTATTTTGTTTGACACTGGCTATTCAAACCGATTCTTCCAAGAAACTCGCTCTTTTCCCTTTAATCTTTACGCCCTAACAACGCCAGTCTATTTACAGCCAGAGGATAGCGCCGTCCATCAAGTGACAAAATATGGTATTTCTCCAGAGGCTGTTCGATATATCATTATTTCTCACTTTCACGCAGATCATATCGGTGGCTTGCGAGACTTTCCAAATGCTCAATTTATCTGTTTTAAATCCGCTTATGACGCTGTCAAGTCCCTTCGGAATACAGTAGCCCTCAAAGCAGGTTTTTTACCGGGTTTGCTACCGCCAGATTTTGAGGAACGGGTTTTATTTGTTGAGGAGAAAGAAACCATATCGTTGTCGTCAGAGTATGGCAGTTTCAACACTGGTTTTGATTTATTCGGCGATAGTACCCTCATAGGCGTTGAATTACCCGGACATGCAATCGGTCAACTTGGATTATTTTTTACCGATGCTGACCATCAAGATTATTTTCTCATTGCTGATGCCTGTTGGTTAAGCCGTGCATATCAAGAGTTCGTTCAACCCCATCCCATTGCCAATGTCATCTTTTCTAATAGACGACAGTATGTAGATACATTGCAAAGAATTCACCAATTGCATAAGTTAAACCCAAATCTCAGGATTATTCCCACCCATTGTGCTGATACTTGGCAGATGTTACTTCTTTCCCCTCCCAATTGTACTTATTTGAATGAACCGCGAAGGCGCAAAGGACACTAAGAAAGAGAAAAAAAGAGAGGTAATCTTAAAAATTTTCTTCTCTTTGCGCTCTTGGCGTCTATGCGCTAGCACGCACGCTTCGCTATGGCGGTTTAATAAAATTTATAGAATTCAAATACAATGAATGGTCTTCTCAGAATCCTTTGGTATTACCTACAAACAAAATACAGGCAACCCTTCCGCAGCCGTGAATCACTGGTAGCATGGCAAGACAAAAAAGTCCGGCAATTCCTCCAAGAAATTATACCAAAATCACCGTTTTACCGCAATTACTATCAAGGGCTTGACATTCATAAATGGCAAGAATTTCCCATCATTGATAAATCAATAATGATGGCTAATTTTGACCAACTGAATACGGTAGGTATCAAAAAAGCAGAAGCCCTGACACTGGCATTAGAAGCCGAGAAAACACGAAAATTTAACTCAACACTTCAAGGCTTCACTGTTGGTCTTTCTTCTGGAACCAGTGGTAATAGAGGTTTATTTATAGTCAGTCAGAAAGAACAGCAAGCTTGGGCTGGTACGATTTTAGCAAAAGCATTACCCCAATCAATTTTGACTCCCCAACGTATTGCATTTTTTCTCCGAGCAAATAGTAATCTTTATGAAACTGTTAACCGACAACGCATCCAGTTTGAGTATTTTGATTTATTCAATTCTGTAGAAAGTCATATTGAACGCTTAAATCAATATGCGCCAAGTATTCTAGTAGCACCACCATCAATGCTACGTCTATTAACAGATGCTCAAGTTCAAGGTGATTTAAAGATAGCGCCCATTAGGGTTGTTTCAGTTGCAGAAGTTTTAGACCCTTTAGATGAAGCTTATATTCGTCATTGTTTTCAGCAAACAGTTCATCAACTCTACCAATGTACTGAAGGATTTTTGGGAAGAACTTGCGAATATGGCACTTTACATCTTAATGAAGATATTTTAGCGATTCAGAAGGAGTATATCGATCGCAATGCGGGTAAGTTCATGCCAATTATTACTGATTTTAACCGCAAAACCCAACCGATTGTTCGTTATCGGCTGGATGATATTTTAACTGAGTGTCCAACACCTTGTCCCTGTGGTTCAGTTTTAACAGCTATCCACAGTGTTGAAGGGCGTCGGGATGATATTTTTTATTTACACCACAAAAATGAAGAAAAATTAGTCCCCTTATTTCCAGATTTTATTCGCAGGGCGATTATTATTTCTTCAGAAAAAATTAAAGAATACGCAGTGGTTCAGAAAAGCCCTTACCTTATAGAAATTTATTTAAAAGTGCCGTTAGAATTTCTAGAGGAAAGCCAAGCAATAGTTTATAAAAATTTACTAGAGTTATTTGAACAAAAACACTGCCAAATTCCAGAGATTTGTTATAAAGAATACGAAACAAGAACGGTACATCATAAAAAGCTAAGACGCGTTCAACGAGAATTTTCTTTAGATGCCAAATTATGAATGCTGAAATTCATCTTTACGATAAAGATACAATAGATAACTTACCTGATTCACAATCAGAGGTAGCCATCCTAGCAAAAAACTACTGGTTACCTATGATGAAAGCTGGTTCATCCTACTTTATTAACAATGTCAACAGCCAACTTTTTGCACTGGCGATCGATGACCTAGTTTTACCTGTTACCGTTAATTCCAAAGAATTAGAAAATTGCTATGTCTGTTCTCCTTACAATCATTATATAACCTATTCTAAAGAAGAACTGAAAACCTTAGAAAATCCTCTTTTAGAAAAAATCTTAGAAATTATCATAAATATATTCGGTTTATTTTTAAATTTGGGTAAAATCAATCGAGTTGTTATTGTTCATAATTTACTACTCTCAACAAATTTATATCCGAATTTATCTTCAGAACAAATTGCTGAAATTACCCAGTATTTAAAGAAACATTTTCGCGATCGCGCTATAATCTTTCGTTCGATTAATACTTTTGTCAGCGATGACTTATTCAATACCTTTAAAAACAACGGCTATCACATGATAGGTAGCAGGCAAATTTACCTTTTTAATCCCAAAGACCAATCGGCAATGCGGACAAAAATGAGGTGGCGTTTAAAGCAAGATTTAAACCTCATTCAGCAGCAAGGCTATGAATTGATTGATAGCAGTCAAATTAAGACAGAAGATATTCCCCGATTGGTAGAATTGTATAATGCTTTGTATTTAGAAAAATACTCGTATCACAACCCTCAGTTTAACGATCGCTTCTTAGCACTTGCTCTTGAAAATAAAGCTTTACAAATCAAAGCCTTGAGAAAAACGGGAAAAATTGATGGAGTGATTGGGTTCTATGAAGTCAATGGTGTGATGACTACACCAATTTTAGGATACGACACGACCTTACCCCAAGAAGTTGGGCTATATCGAATGTTATCGGCTCAATTAACAGTAGAAGCCATAGAAAAAGGTATCATCTTACATCAAAGTTCTGGTGCAGCGTCTTTTAAAAGATTTAGAGGATTTATGAGCAATATCGAGTACAGCGCTGTTTTTTATCACCATTTACCTTGGTGGCGACAACTGGTATGGCGATTTTTGGGCGTGTTGGTCAATAGAATGGCTGTACCATTAATGAAGAAATATAAGTTATAGCAGCCTTCAATCGCGGCGGTTGCTAAAGATTTTGCATTGTAAAAATAGTTTCTGTACAAACTCCTTGCAAAGGCTTATCCCAAGGGTCTACAGGTAATTGGGGCATATAAGCAAATTCAAATACAATACCTATGGTTGGTTTTTTTTCCCACTCAGCAGAACTCAACAATCGGTCATAATATCCACCGCCATAACCCAAGCGGTAACCTTGGTAGTCACAAGCAACACAGGGTACAAGAATTAAATCCACTTCCATAGGGTTTATGGTAGAAGCGTTGGGTGATGGTTCAATAATTCCATAATTACCAGTTGTTACAGGATCGTTAGGCATCCAACAATGCCAGATAAGTGCATTATCACAGCACCGAGGGAATCCCCAACAGCGAGAAGTGTCTGTAAATAGAAAGCTTAAATCTGGTTCTTGGCGAAAGCTGAAATAAGCCAGTATTGTTTTTGACTGAGCAAAAATAGATGACTGTAGAAGGTTTTGGCAAATGCGATCGCTCTTTTGTTTCCACTCTACTACAGACATTGACTGACGTTTTTTAAGTAGCGATCGTCTTAATTCCGTTTTTTCCATGTAACGATTGATTTAATGAAGTTCAACCTATTAATAACAAGAAAAAAACAGCGGATGCCAAGATGCTACCCGTCGTGTCTTTAGTAAACAACCTTTTAACTTTGCGGTAATAGCTGCTGAAATTCCTCTAGGCAACCAACAGTGATTGCTTGTCTATGGAGTTGCTTGAGAACAGACATATCGTACAAATTCTCAATTTTTGCAATGATCTCTGGTGGCACTTCTCCAAACCTGGTTGCTAAGTTATCAATTACATCCTCTCGCTTCATTTTCAGCATTCCTACGCGCTCAACACTCGTGATGTATGGCATTTTCTTTTCTTCCTCGTAACGATTAATTTCAGTATCAAACATTAGCTCCAGCTCCTTTGGCAAAGCCATCATCCAGTCAATCAATCGAAAAAGCTGAAGAATTTTGTTTCTATTGTATCCCGACTCATACAACTGCCTAATCAAACTCAACTTCCATTGCAATCGCCCTTGGGAATCTTGAGTGGTGGCTTGGGTTCTCAGGTGCGCCATGACTAAGATGGCGAAGGGGTTCGTATTTTGTTCTAAATCTGTCAATTGTGTTTCGTAATCCAGCAGTTTCACGATTGGAAACTTCAGGCTCATCTGACAACCCCACAGCTCGTAGCTGTACTGTTGCGATCGCCAAGAAGCTTGAGGATCTCCCAATACTGCTAGAATCACCACTTGTTGGTCATAGCGAGCGTAAAATGGCGATCGCATTCAATGTCCTTGGTTGGCAATGCCCACCCAACAGTGCTGAAATTTTTTATAAATCATTTATGATTTCTATAGTTGACTATATCACTAATGTTTTCACTGTGATAGAGTTTTCAATGTAAGGTAAATTACAATGGCGTTTAGCAATTACAAAAGTATTAGTACGGTTGTTAAAAAATTTCAAATTAAGTACATCCAATCTAATTTTATAATGGAAGTTGATTTTCCCGTACAAAAGTCTTTCCAAGAAGAACTAGATTTGTTATTTACGGATGGAGTAGTTGATAATTCCGAAGATGCTATTTGTGAGAATCTTATTTATCCAGTCTTGAAAGAGGTCTGGAAGCCTTATCGCAGTCAATTAACACTTTGGAGTCATGAAACATTAGTTTATGATGAAGACTTATCAGGCGTTCCGGATTACACGGTGACGCGGCGAAGTCCTTTAGCAACGATTGTTTTTGATAAACCTTATTGCTTAGAACCAACCCAATTCTTTGTGAAAGAAGAGCCCGTTAATAAACGGCAACAAGCAGAATATGTTGCTGGTAAATTGTTAACTCGCCGCACTTACTCTCTTGACCAAATCACAGGCGATCTGAAAGTCAATCCGGATAACAGCCTCACTTTTATAGAACAAGATGGCTTTGACTTCCAAGCCGCTACTGTCAAACTCGCTGGCGGTGAGAGTGTACCCTTCTTGTTCACCGTTAAAGGTTTGGTTGCTCAAACACAACCTGGCTTAACTAGCATTAACACGTCTACTGACTTTGAAGGCACTTTCAGAGTCCCCTCTTATCGTGGTGCTACCTTCCTCGACCCGAAAGGTCGCGGTGTAGCGAGTGGCTATGATAACGCAGTGGCTCTCCCTGCTCAATCAGATGATGAAGAGCTGATTAATGCCAATGTTAAGCGAGCTGAAATTTTAAAAGGCAAAATCTCTTTGCAAGTAGCAAAAGTAGATAGCGTTACCGGTGAAATTGGGGGTACCTTCGAGAGCGAACAGCCTTCAGATACAGACTTAGGTGCTAAAGAGCCTGAAGAGGTGAAGATTCGCGGTCTGTTCTATGCTCGGGTTGAACCTCGTGCCTAGATTTTCCCAATCGCTGTTTAGTGGTTGATAAATAGGTTGGCACAAACATAAGTTAACAGGTTTTGGTTATTATTGGTCATTGGTTAAAACTGAAATCGTTTTTACGTTCCAAAACACCTAGTTGCTTTGATGTCCGCCCACCTATTTAAGAGGTAATTCCTGGCTTCCTTTCAGGCAAGAAATGTTTGGAAGGGAGTTTGGGAGTTACCTCTGTTTTTTTGGCGTTGCATAATTAAAGTATGCATTTTTCATCCTTTAGCCTTCTTACTTCTCCAGAGGAGACGCTGCGCGAACAGCCTTTTTTTACTAGTTGTGTTGCCCAGAAAAGTCTAGCTTTGCATAAGTTTCATATAATGGTAACCTATGCTTTACAGGAATTATAAATAGAATTTTGGATGTTAAGTGGTTTTAGCGAAGCCATCGATTTCTTATTGACGTAAAAAGTATAGATATACTGTTGTTTTCTCCACACAGTCCTTATTATTAATTACAGTAAATCAGTAGAATTTCGGTTGGTATTTTAGTAGCAAATTTTATATTTTATTTTCTATGTAGTTTAGAAGAAACTACAAATCATACCAAAACTAACTAAAAAACCAAGAATGCATCGTATTTAGACTAAGCTACATTGTTTGATTCACTTTAGTAGGTGTTGCTCCTGCCCTTTGGGCAGGAGCAAAGCTATCGACAAAGCTTTTACTTACTACAAGTAATTCTGGGTTGTATAAAGCAATGTGTAAATATTGCGCTGTTTGCCGACTGGCTGCTACCTTCACCAGACGCCACACCCGCTCGTCTATTTGTTAGTAGCTGTAAGAGTACTGTACTAATACTTCCAAGTAACCAACAGCCTCATCCAGAAACAATTGCAGCTTAATTTAACAGCGAGTACCCAACTATTTATTAAACGAATTAATGCGGTGCTATGCCAACTACAGTCACCAACGAACTGAAGCATGAGATTTGGCAGTTGTTGCGAGAATATCAGCAGTCTGGAAGCGCCAATGTTCGCAACAAACTGGTGCAACTTAATTTTGGGCTTGTGAGAAAAGAAGCTCATTATTGGATGAATCAATGTCATGAAAGCTACGAAGATTTACTCCAAGTAGGTTGCTTAGGCTTGATTCGGGCAATTGAAAGATTTGAAATTTCAAAGGGGCACGCTTTCAGTTCCTTTGCTATTCCCTATATTCGTGGTGAAATTCAACACTACCTTCGAGATAAAGGTGTGACTGTACGAATTCCCCGGCGATGGTTAGCACTCCAACAGCAAGCAATAGGCGTTTCGCGTTCTTGGCGAGAAAAATACAATCGCCAACCCACGGATGCTGAATTGGCAATAGCACTGGAAATTTCTTTAGAAGAGTGGCAGGAAATCAAATTAGCTTGGGCTAACCGGGCTCCACTCAGCTTAGATGTGCCAGTGCAGGATGGCGAAGAAGGTGCCACTTCCTTGGGAGAACTGGTTCCAGATAATCGCTACCGCAGCTTTCAACTGGCGCAAGAAGACCAAATTCGCTTGCAACAAGCACTGGTACAGTTGGAAAACCGCACTCGGGAAGTTTTGGAATTTGTATTTTTACAAGACTTAACACAGAAACAAGTTGCAGAACGTCTCGGTATCAGTGTAGTTACTGTGTCCCGTAGGGTTAAGAAAGGGCTAGATGTGTTGAAAAATTTAATGGCTATGGCAGAAGATTAAAATTTCACAGGGCAGTCTTTCTCAAGGCTAAAGTATTTAAAAAAACTCTTGCATTGCGGAAAGTTAGGTTATAACGGTATCACACTTTGCCTCAGATATAAATTTCAGGCGTGTTGATTTCGATAAGCAAATTTTTCTATAGCTTTTGAGAACGGCTCATGGGCAGAAATTTAACAATTGCAATAGCAACTATTCTGGCTTTGGCGATCGCCTCCTGTTCATCAGAAGGCACTCAGGAATCTACCAATCCTACGCCACCTGATGCATCAGCATCTCCTCCACCAGGAGCTAATCAAGCCGCAGCTCCACCAGGAGCTAATCAAGCAGCGATTCCACCAGGAGCACCTAAAAAAGTAGCGTCTCAACCCTTTGTTGACCCGGTGGTGCCTGCAAAGCAAACTCAACCTCCTTCAGGAGCAGCTAACCTAATTCGACCGACAAATGGTTCAGAACGGCAACGCTATGTAACCAAAGGACGGCAAGATCCGTTTGCAGAAATTGTGGGATATCCGATGGTAACGCCAAATAGGGGTGTAGGAGGAGGTATAGGTGTAACGCCAAGACCTATTCCTAAGTTGCCTCCTCTACCTTATGCTAAAACACCTCGACCGAGGTTGATAGTAAGACCGAAAGTACAAAAAGTACGGGTCATTGCTATTAATAGAAACCAGCTGAAGAATCAGCAAAAGAAGAAGGCAATTGCGATCGCAAATGCTCATTTTGGCAAAAAAGTTAAACCCAAACCCCCTCTCACTCGGGTACTGCCTAAAGTACTACCCCAAGTTGTGCCTAACCCTGGCTTAACAGCTATGGCACCACCCCCGCCACAACCAGAGTTAGCTCAAGCAGTTGTTGTTTCGGGTGTCGTTCTGATTGGCAGAGAACCTCAAGCTATTATCAAGGTACCGAACGAGCCAACAAGCAGATACGTGGAAGCAGGACAGCGATTGGCAAATGGAGTGCTTATTAAACGGATTGAAATGAATGAAGGCTCCGAACCGATTGTCATTCTGGAACAATATGGTATAGAAGTTGCCAAAATGGTAGGGGAAGGAGTTGATAAGGAGCAAAAATCACCTACAGCATCTGCTGGAAGTCCTGTATCCATAGCAGCACCATCCCTTAACCCTGTTCCAGGCGGAGCCACTTGAAGATGGAGACAAAAGAAAAAATCGAATTTGCTGGTTTACCTTTAGCAGTTTACCGAGAGATAGCAGCTCATTTGCGTCAGGTGGATGGGGTAGAAGTTAGTTTGATTCCCCAGACATCCCAAGAGTTTGATTACAATCAAAGCCAAGTTAGTGGTTTGTGCATTGAGTACATCCCAAGCTCTAATTTGCAAAGCCGACAACGAGTGCAGCAAATTTTGACTTACTATCAAAGTCGTTATCTTGTTTGACGACATGAGAAATATCAAGTTCCATGAACTTGAACAAGACCTGAGTGTAGGGATGAACAACTGTTTGCCCCTACAAGCTTGTTGCGTTTCCTTAAATCTCGGCCTCAGACAATTTTTTCAGGTAAATTTTTCCATGATGCAGGGGGTAGGGAAATGTTTTTTGGTTTAGCACCAGCTTGGAAACCCGGTTTCTTAATGAGAAAGAGCAGGGTTTCTTTCTTTAGGCAAATGCTCAAGCTATTGGGAGAAAGCCAATTTGAGATTATTTGGCCCAAGGTGACAGGTGAAAATTGTGCTGGAGATTTGCGCGAATAAATTTGGGCTGCACGGAATACTCTAGAAACAGAATCCTAAGAAAAATATTTTGTACGCTTATAAAGTCAAGGAGAAAATTGAGCTTGTAGGTAGTTCAAACCCGCAATTAATAGGAGCAACAATAGTTCCCAATCCTAAAGAATTGATTAACTCAGAAGAAATTGCTTGTATTTCAGATCCAGAGGAGCGGTTTACGACCAGTGGTGTTAGTTGGGAAATTTATGAGGCACTGCTAGTCAAACTGTCAGAAAATGTTCATTACCACATTAATTACTTAGATGGGATATTAGAAATTGCGTCACCCTCTTTCAGTCATGAAAAACTCAAAAAACACACGGTTCAGATAAGATGAGAACCTTTATCAAAAACAAGGTGTAGAGACGCGCTGTTTGAAGCGTCTCTACAAAAAACGTAATTTTCTACATAGAATTGCTCAATTGTTCCTCAGAAACCCAAGCCCCATGAAATCCATAAGGCACTCGCTGGGGAATAACCACTCGTGCGACTGGTTCACCTGTCATGTCTTGAGCATTTACCACAACTAATTCAGAAGCATCTTCAGTGGTATCGCGGACAAAAGCCACAAGCCAGCCATCATCTTCAGCAGTTGCGCTGGGACGGGGAACAAAAACAGCTTCACCACTATAACGCCCCGGTCCAAATTCATGAACTTGGGACATTGCAGTGTTAAAGTCGTACTTAATAATACCTTCAAACAAAGGTAGGGAACTCTTGGCGGATTTGCTAGTGTACCCGTATCGCGTTTTTTGCCCTAACAAATTCTCATTTATGCGGGGGAATTCTGAAGCAACATCATCTAAACTCTCTTCCCTTGCTTTACCAGTGCTCAGGTTAAAACGCCACCGATGCAGGCGGGGAATATCGGCTTCCGGATCGGGTTGTGTATTATCAGAACCCAAGACAGTCGTAGAATTCATGCGACACGCGATGAGCACAACTTCATCTTCCTCCTCGTAGGCATTGAGGGTATGGAAAATATAGCAAGGAGGACATTCAAACCAACGAATATTGCTGTTGTCACCATGACGGGGAACAATACCAAAGCGACTTGGTCTGTCCCGTTCAAACATCATCATAGGTTCTCCGCGCTTCGCCCGCTCTACACTAAAGGTCAGTGGCAAATCCATAAAAATTGTGTAATTTGCCGCGATCGCAAAATCATGCATCATGACTGCCATTGGTATGTCAATGGGGACTGTCCGCAACAATTCACCTTGTTTTGAAACGACACTGTACTGTAGGTACGGTGGTGCAAACGAGTAGCCAAAGAACATCATTTCCCCCGTTTCTGGATCTACTTTAGGATGTGCAGTAAAAGGAGACACTAACTTGCCATTGTAGGTATGTTCGCCAATAGTTTCTAACTCAGGCACTCTAATGGCATGAGGTGCGCCTCCTTCCCATAGTGCCAGTAGTTGACCGCCATGCCAGACCAGAGCAGTGTTGGCAGTATTCTTGTAACCACTGTAAGCATTATCCTTTTGTAATGGTTCTGCAAACCCAGTCCAGAGAGCTTTACCCGCCTCATGCTCTATTTTCCATCCCTTGGTTCGCACGTAACGGTTGCGGTAACTTGCTTTGCCGTTGCTAATCCTTACCCCATGCAACATTCCATCACCATCCAACCAGTGGTACTGTCCAATGGGTGCCCACTGAGGATTGGGTCCATTTCGTAGGAACATTCCTGAAATATCCTCTGGTAGCTTACCTTTGACTTGCAGGTTGTTCGCAGTGATTTCTTCTTTCACTGGAGCAAAGTTATCGCTGAGAAAAGGGTTAACTCTTGTTGTTACCATTATGTCTGTCCCTAGCTGAAGTAAATGCGTTCACTATGAGCCTAACTCTTTATTTCCTCCGTCACGGACAGACTGATTGCAGCCGTAATAACATGTTTTGTGGTTCTATCGATCCAGATCTCACCCCTGATGGATTGGAAATGGCAAAGGCTTTTGCTGTTGCGTACAAATCCACTCCCTGGACAGCGATTTTTAGCAGTCCAATGAAACGTACCGTAGCAACTGCAAAACCTCTGTGTGATGCGATAGGGATGAACCCAGAACTGCGAGATGGCTTAAAAGAAATTAATTATGGCAAGTGGGAAGGAAAATCGCCAGAAACTGTTAGCACGGAATTCCATGATGATTATATTCGCTGGTTAGCAGATCCTGCTTGGTATGCGCCTACAGGAGGAGAGATGGCAGTTGCCATAGCATCCCGTTCGACACAGGTCATTGAAGAAATCAAACAGTGTTACAGTGATGGCAATGTTTTAATTGTTTCTCACAAGGCAACTATCAGAATTATATTATGCGGTCTTTTAGGAATTGATGTGGGTCGCTTTCGGTTCCGTTTAGGTTGCCCGGTGGGTTCGGTAAGTATTGTACAATTTGGTTCGCATGGTCCGTTGTTGAAAGCTTTGGCAGATCGCACTCATTTGGATGAGCGATTGCGCCATTTACCAGGCACTTGAGAGGGATGAAGGATAAAGGATAAAGGATGAAAAATAGGTTGATAGATTGAGAGAAGTTGTTCAATTTATTGATGGAGTTTACGGTGTACTAAATGCTTCATCCTCCAGTGGGCACTGCCCATCCTACAAAAATTGGTAATTTTAGAGCCGAAAAGGACTAATATCTTGTGGGGTGGGCGTCTCGCCTGCCCAATTTATATCCATGCCTGCTCAATAGACCTTCTAAAATTATTAAATTGAACGGATACTGCTATGCTGCCAAATATTGAAAACATTCCCCTGCGTCACATGGCTTCAGGTGATGTCCTATCCCTTCAAGTCTACAAATTTATTGGTGCTCATCCCGGTAAAAAAGTTTATATTCAATCTAATTTGCATGGTGCTGAAATCGTAGGTAATGCTGTTATTTACGAATTGATTGAGTTTTTTTTATCTGTAAATGATACAGATTTAACTGGGGAAATTTGGCTGGTTCCTGTTTGTAATCCCATGAGTACAAATCAGCGATCGCACGTTTTTTCTTCAGGTCGTTACTGTGTTTATGAAGCCAAAGATTGGAACCGTATATTTTGGGACTATGAAAAGGTTTCCGATAATTTGATGGAATTTGCCCAATCTCAAATTGAGGTAGACACAGAATTTATAAAGCAGAAATATCGAAATGCTATCGGGCAAAATTTTACCAATCTTTTAGAAAAAATTAGTTCTTTTAGCAGTGTATCTTATACAAAAAAGTTTCGTTACCAATTGCAGTATCTTAGCATTGATAGCGATTACTTGATTGACTTACACAGTCACACAAATCAAGGATTAAACTACCTTTATTACTTCCGCCACCGAGAAGAAAGCGCAAAATATTTTTTACTTCCATTTGGAATTTTACTTGATAAATATGATGGTGATGCTTTTGATGAAGCATTTATCAAACCTTGGTTAGCACTGGAAGAATGTTTCCAACGGCTGGGTAGAGAAATCAGATTTGATGTGGAAGCCTGGACGCTTGAACTCGGTACGGGAATGCAAATGAACCCAGATTCAGTTACGAAAGGTGTTAGGGGTGTGAAAAATTATTTAGTACAGAAAGGTGTGTTGGAAATTGCTAACATTCCCAGAGAAAAAGCGACAAATCATAAAATGATTTTTAACGCAAGAAGCCAAGTTAAAAAATATTATGCACCAACAGGTGGAATGATTCAATCAAAAGTCGAATTGGGAAATTCAGTAAAAGCAGGACAGAGATTGTATCAAATTTTGCAATTCAATAAAGAAGGAAAGTTACCTACTACGATTGATGTCTTTGCCGAACAAGATGGGCTTATTTTCGATGCTTCTACAAATCATGCAGTCAATGAAGGTGAGTTTGTACTGGGTATGATTGAGCAATCTTTTCCTGCTTGAATTCAAACTAGGCAGTGGTCGAGGTGGATACTTGACCGATTAGGAGCCAGCGCCGTGCGAGGCTTCCTCTGTTGAGGCGACTGGCGTGGCTTGCTGCAAGGCGTAATCCACCGCCTAAAGTACATTAGAGATACTACGCTACGCGTAGTATCTCTGATTGGGTGGTTTTGGCTCACTTAATTTTTTATAAAGTCAACGAGTAGTTGGTAAAACGTAGTAAAACGTAGTAATTACCCGTTTTTCACCGTTCACTTTTTGTACTCCTCTATAGTCGTCATGAGTAGCAAGCGGATTCTAGACCCAACCACAGACAGCACAAATATTCCCCTAAGATTGTTAAACTTTAAGCAAAGGCAATTGAGAAAAATGCCAGGGTAATTTTATGTTTATTCTAAGTTGGCAAAAAAGTCAGTCGTTTCAAATGTACAAGATGATGGTGGAGCCTAAGAGTGAATAGTAATGAAAATGACATCTTCTCTGGCTCAGGAGAATTGATGATTCCACAGGCTCCTCCAGGGTTTAAGTCAGGTTTTATCGGCATTATCGGTCGCCCTAATGTCGGTAAATCTACGCTGATGAATCAATTGGTAGGACAAAAAATTGCCATCACATCACCAGTGGCACAAACAACACGCAATCGATTGCGAGGCATTTTAACGACTCCAGAAGCACAACTGATTTTCGTAGATACTCCAGGAATTCATAAACCTCATCATCAATTGGGAGAGGTATTGGTCGAGAATGCAAAAATAGCCATTGAATCTGTGGATGTGGTGTTGTTTGTGGTCGATGGATCGACTGTGTGTGGAACGGGCGATCGCTATATTGCCGATTTGCTCAATCGCAGTCAAACGCCAGTGATTTTGGGATTGAACAAAATTGACCAACAACCATCAGAGTCTCAGCAAATAGATGACAGTTACACCCAATTGGCTAAGTCGCTTCAGTGGCAAACAGCCAAATTCTCAGCCAAGACTGGTGTGGGGTTGTCAGCACTGCAAAGCTTACTTATTAAACAATTAGAGCCGGGACCACTGTACTACCCCCCCGATTTAGTTACCGACCAACCGGAACGCTTTATTATGGGTGAATTGATTCGAGAACAAATTCTGCTGTTAACTCGTGAAGAAGTTCCCCATTCAGTGGCGATTAGAATAGACATGGTGGAGGAGACTCTAACTATTACCCGCGTGCTCGCTACCATAAACGTAGAACGCGATTCCCAAAAAGGCATTCTCATCGGCAAAGGTGGAACAATGCTAAAAGCAATTGGTAGCGCAGCTCGCGAACAAATCCAAAAGCTAATTGCTGGTAAAGTCTACTTAGAGCTGTTTGTCAAAGTGCAACCGAAATGGCGTCACTCTCGTACCCGCTTGGCAGAATTGGGGTATCGCGTTGAAGAATAAAAATCACAGCAAGAACTCATAGAAATGTCTTTAGATAATACCTTTCCTCTCAATCTGCCACTCGATGCTCCTCCCCTACGAGTTCTCATTGTAGAAGATGACCCCATGATGCAACTGGGGCTGGAACAGTCACTCATGGCTCATTCCCAAATAGAAATCGTAGGACAGGCAGAAGATGGGTATTTAGGTGTGCAGGCTGCACTGAAACTAAAACCAGATTTGGTGGTTATGGATATTGGTTTGCCACGTCTAGATGGTATTGCAGCAACACAGCAAATTAAGGCAGCACTTCCAGAAACTCACGTTGTGATGCTGACTTCTCATCAAACAGACACGGAGATTATTGCTGCTTTGTCTAGTGGAGCAGATGCATATTGTATCAAAGGGGCAAGTGTAGAACGTTTGTTAGCAGCGATCGCGGCTGCTGTTGAAGGTGCAACTTACTTAGATCCCCAAATTGCCAGACGAGTGATTGATAATCTCAAACCGCCTTCTAAAAGTGAAAATACAGCAAATCTCTCTCAGCGCGAGTTAGAAGTTTTGAAACTGATGGTAGAAGGATACAGCAACCCAGAGATTGCTGAAAAGCTTTACCTCAGCCCCAATACTGTCAAAACTCACGTACGGGGAATTATGAATAAACTATCTGTTGACGATCGCGTGCAAGCAGCAGTTGTCGCTCTGCGTACTGGGTTGGTTTAACAAAACGAAAAGTACATATCTAGGCAAATATCGATATTATTGCCCAAAGTTCCGTTAACAAAACTTAGCTTTATATATCGTTTAACTCTTCTCCACTAGTATTTGTTAAATGATAAGGACATCTCATGAAAATCGCGATCGTTTGTAGACCTTTATCAAACTCAGGAATGATGAGCTATTCACCAAGAAATTGCCAAAATTGAGCTAAGAAACGTAATATGCGAGCCTCGCAAAGGATAAAAGGGGCATGATCAAATCTTGGATGGTGATAGGGGGAGTAACATTCCTGGTTGCATTAGCTTCTAACATCATTACTCCTGATGATATTAAGTGGTTCAAACGCTTGCAAAGACCGAGATGGCTTACTTTCGAGGCAGCGATTCCAGTTATCTGGACTGTAGTCTTTATCTGTGGTGCTTGGTCAGCTTATATTGTTTGGGAAAAAAACCCAGGAACAACCACAACTTGGTTACTAATGGGTTTATACCTCCTTTTGGAAATTATTACAGTCGCTTTTAATCCTGTTATGCTCCGACTCCGCAGTCTTAGAGCAGGGACAATTATCGGCGGTACGGGTTTTATTGAAGGCATTATAGTAGCACTGGCAGTTTTATCTGTTTCTGGTTGGGCATCACTGCTCATCGTTCCTTATTTGATTTGGACCCCAATTGGCACCTACACCACTTGGAAAATGATGGAACTCAACCCGTTGGACGTTTAAACAATATTCCAACCTACGACTGATTAAATTCATGCCCTCAATTGCCAAAATTGCTTTGTATCTATTGACAAAATAGTTAAAAAGGTATATTAGCAATGATTAAATCTTGGATGGTAATTGGGGCTGTATCTTTTTTAATTGCAGTTGGTAGTTTTTTCATAACGCCTCGTGATGTCAAGTGGTTTGCACGGTTAGCTCGTCCTCGATGGTTGATTTTTGAACCACTGATTCCCCTGATTTGGACTTTTATTTTTATTTGTGGTGCGGCTTCCGCAAATATTGTTTGGCAAAATCAACCAGGAAGCTTGACAAGCTGGTTGCTGATGGGTCTGTATCTCCTACTGGAAATTATTACTATCGCTTACATTCCACTCATGTTAAGGTGGCGGAGTTTAAGAGTAGGAGAAGTCATTGGCTCGATTGGCGTTATCCTGGGTGTGCTCCTCACAATCGCTGTTTTGCCCATTTCTAGACTGGCAGCTTTATTACTCATACCCTATCTAATTTGGAGCCCAGTAGGAACTTATACAACAGAGGAGTTAATTCAACTTAATCCTCAAGATGCTTAATAATTGACGGCTGCTTGCACGTAGGTTGTTGGTACTATTTTGAACAAGTAATGTAGCTACAATAAACGCCCGTAACGAGCAACTACTGGCTGTTCGGGATTGGCTTCATTATTGAGCCAAGCCCACATCTGGTCGCCCAAGGAGAAGTGCCACCACTCTCTGGGATTGCGCTTGAATCCTGCCTTTTCCATAACACTGCACAAGAGTTGGCGATAAGCATGATAGTGTTGTGCCTCTGGAGTCGAAAACGCAGCAAAGTAATCGGGGAGCGATACTGGTGACATTTCATCAATCGCTGAACCCATATTGACAATTTCTCCCCGATCATCAACTAACGTAACATCAACAGCTGCGCCCGTACTGTGAGGTGGTGGGGTTTTTTCATCCAAACTGGGTTCAGCCCAAATTTTATAAACTTCTTCCCAAATTTCCTGACGTTGGTTCGGTAATAACTCAGCTTCAGTCAGCCCTTTCATTTGTAAGGCTTGGGCAAAAGCATAACTCACCATAAACTGCTGCACCTCTACAGGGCGGTAGCCATCAAAAATTTGGATGTACCACTTAGGGCGTACTTCTTGGAGATAATTTTGAGCTACTATCAACCTCTCAACAACGCTTTTACGGAGAAAATAAGGGGAGATCTCGCCATAAGGAGCACCCAATTTTTCATAGGGATGGGGAGATTCCACCACAAATAAGTGTAAGGGAATCTCTACCAACGGTTCGTTACATTCAATAATCGGTACTTTATGATAGGGTCTCATTTGATTTGGTCATTTGTCATTGGTCATTGGTCATTGGTCA